>DATMJK010000020.1:0-4412 GCA_035553915.1 Candidatus Limnocylindrales bacterium
GTCGGTACTGTCGTGGGCTCAGGCGTGGGGGTCGGATGCGGCTTTGGGCGGGCAGAGGTGGGCGGGCGCGAATCTTCGGGCAGGCTGATCGGGGCGGCCGAAGGTGCTCGCGGCGGCGTCAGCGTGGGATTCGGAAGGACGATCTCCGGCAGCAGCTCAATGTCGACCCCCTCGCCGAGGTCTTCCTCGTTGTCGACCAACGGGTCATCGGGAGCGGCATAATCGCCCGCTGGCAGGCCGGGTGCGCTGAGCGGCCGGCCGCTGGTCGCGGCCTCGGTGAGCGCGCGGTTGCTGGCGAAGGCCATGCCGTTGGCCGCCACGACCACCGACAAGATGGCCGCGCTGCCTGCGAACACAGTCCGGCCGGGCGGCGAGGCAAAGGCCGGCAGGCCGCGCCGGAACGGCTCCTCGACGAACGCCCACGAGAGCGTGGCCACCGCCACTGACACCCCGATCAGCAACGATCCGCCGATCAGGCCCGGCTCGTTGAAGCCCAGCGCCAGCCCGCTCAGGACCAGGATCGGCCAATGCCACAGGTACAGCGAATAGCTGATCCGGCCTAGGAAGCGTAGTGGCTCCAGCGAGAGCAGCGTGCCGGGCGCAAAGCGCCGGCCGCCGGCCGCGATCAGCCCGACCGTGCCCAAGGTGGGCACCAGCGCGGCGTAGCCCGGGAAGGCCATGCTCGAGTCGAACGCGATGGCGGACCAGCCCACCGCCACCAGTCCAAGCCAGGCGGCAGGCGTGACCAAGATGCCCGGCAGCCGCGCTACGCCCGCCGCGCCAACGGCCAGCAGCCCGCCGGCGGCAAGCTCGAAGGCGCGAGTGGGCAGCGAGTAGAACGCCCAGCTGGCGGCGATCTCGGTCAGCAGCAAGCTGGCCAGGAGCGAGAGCACGAAGACGATCGCCAGCGCCGCGCCGACGCTCAGCCGGATCGCGCGCGCGGCGACCAGCCCGCCGGCAGCAAAGAGCAGCAGCGCCGGCCAGACGAGGTAGAACTGCTCTTCGACGCCAAGCGACCAGAAGTGCAGGAACGGCGAGGGCGTGATGACCGAGCTGAAGTAGTCGCCTGCGGCCATGGCGAAGCGGACGTTGCCCACGGACAGCGCGGCCGCCGCGCCGTCGAGCAGCACCTCCGCCCGATCGAGCGGCGCGTACAGGCTGTAGGCCACGGGCAGCGTGACCGCGAGGACGACGATCGCCGCCGGCAGCAGCCGGCGCACGCGCCGGGCGTAGAACGCGAGCAGGTCGATACGCCCGCGCAGCTCGCGCTCACGCAGCAGCAAGCCGGTGATCAGGAAGCCGGAGATGACGAAGAAGACGTCGACGCCGATGAAGCCTCCGGGCGCTGCCAGCCCGGCGTGGAAGACGACGACGAGCAGCACCGCCAGGCCGCGCAGGCCCTCGATGTCAGGCCGGAAACCCGCATCCGGGCGCGCCTCGTTCCCGCCGATGGCGCGTTCGCTCCCCTTACTGGCAAGCGCAGCAAGCCGGCCGGCGATCGATCGCGGCGTCACCGCCATGGTCCCCTCGTTGTCTTTCCCCTCGGGTGATTACACATCATCCAGCTGCGACGCGTCAGGCAACGCGCGCTGTTACGCCCGGCCGGTACGCAGGCCTGATGATCAGCACGGCCGCAGCGTGGCGGTCGGGGGCGCTCAGGTGCAGTGAACCTAAGTACCTGTCCGACTCGACTTCCGGTTGATGGGTCGGTTGTGGTCACGCGTGGTGCCATTCGTCACCATGCATGACCAGCCCGCCGCGACGCGGCACATCGAAGCAGGTGCGGCCGCCGATGACGGCCTATCCGCACAGCAGCGCTTCGAGCTGGAGCGCGTACGCGCCTCGGCAGTGCCCGCGACCACCATCGATCGCCTGCGTGCGCTGCTGGCCGGACGCACCCCTGGAGTGGCTGCGCCGAGCCGCCGGACGGTCCCACCGGCACGTCACCTTGAGGGCATCGAGGCTGTCGGCGGCGTGATGCTGGGCGGGCTGCGCACGAGCTACGGCAGGCGGCGAATCGACCACCTGGTCATCGCGCCGTCGGGCATCTACGCGGTCGAGGATCGGCCGTGGCGCGGCCAGGTGGCCGTGACCGCCGAGGAGCTGTACGTCGACGGCCGACTGCGCGCCGGCGTGCCGGAGGGCGCGCTGCGCACCGCCGCTGGCGTCCAGCAGTCGCTGGCCGAAGAGCTGGCGCCCTTCGGTCTGGTCGTTACGCCGGTCATCGCCCTGCCCGGCGCCGAGACGGCCTGGCGCTCGTGGCAGGTCCAGGGCGTGCTCGTCGTGTGTGGCCGCGGTCTCTCGCGACTCGTCCGCCAACGGCCCGGGCTGATGGGCGTCGACACCGTGGTCCGGCTGGCCCTGGCCGCGGACCGGCTGCTCGAAGAGGCCTGAGCCCGAGCGCCGGCGGACCGACGGGCTTATCCTCGGCAGACCGTCATGCCCACACCTTCCGCGACCCGATCGACCATCCGGCTGGCAGCGCTGCTGACCGTCCTCGCCGTCAGCGGGGCACTTCCCGCGGCCGGCGCAGCTTCCGGCGCCGCCGTGCCGCTGCAGCTGCGCATCGAGATCCTGCGCGTGGCTCCCGCCGGCAGCGGCGCCCGAGCACTCGCGCGCACGAGCGCGGCCCGCTCACCCAGGCCGTGCGCGGACAAGGCCTACCGGCTCGACGGCGGCCGCTGGCGGCAGACGTATCGCTGGTCGTTCCGCATCGGATCCACGCCGAGCGGGCTCAACCGCGCCGCCGTCGAGGCGGCGATCAAGCGCGGCATCGGCAACATCACCGGCGCGAACAACGACTGCGGCCGCGCTGACAAGGTCTCAGCACGCGCGAGCTACCTGGGCACGACCACGCGCAAGCCCAGCTGCAGCGCCAGCGACGGGCACAACGTGGTCGGCTTCCGCAAGCTCGCCGCGGGCACGGCGGCCCGCGCCTGCTGGTGGTACATCGGCGACGACATCGTCGAGGCGGACATCCAGATCAACACCCGCGAACGCTGGGCCACCTCCCTCTCGCGCTGCAGCGGGCAGCTGATGCTCGAAGCGGTGATGACCCACGAGGCCGGTCACGTCTTCGGGATGGGCCACGTCGGCGAGGCACGCCACGGGCGCCTCACGATGAGCACTTACATCGACGGCGACTGCAACAACGCCGAGGCCACGCTCGGCCTGGGCGACATGCTCGGGCTCGAGAAGCTGTACCCGTAGCGGCGGGGCTGCCGGCGCGGCACTCCTAGAATTGGCTCAGCGGCCCGCGGCCCCGACCCCACCCAGGAGGGATTCGATGAGCTCAATCAGCATGCTCGGCACCGGCCTGATCGGCGATTTCTACACCATGACCCTGCACGGCCAGCGCAGCCGCGACCGCGTGCGCGTCGTCTACTCGCGCAGCGCCGAGCGGGGCGAGGCGTTCAAGCGCCGCTGGGACATCGTCGAGTCGACGACCGACATGCGAGCCGCAATCGAGCACGCCGAGACCGAGGTGGTGGTCATCGGCCTGCCCAACTTCCTGCACGAGGAGGCGATCTCGTTGGCTGCCGCCGCCGGCAAGGCGGTGCTGTGCACGAAGCCGCTGGGGCGCAACGCGCAGGAGGCGCGGGGGATGCTCGAGGCGGTCGAGAAGGCGGGCGTCTTCGCCGGCTACCTCGAGGACCTGTGCTACACGCCCAAGACGCTCAAGGCGGTCAAGGCCGTCCGCGGCGGGATGATCGGCGAGGTCACCTGGGTGCGCTCACGCGAGGCCCACCCCGGGCCGCACTCGGCCTGGTTCTGGGACGGCCGCCTGACCGGCGGCGGCGCGATCGTCGACCTCGGCTGCCACTGCATCGAGATCATCCGCAACTTCGTCGGCAAGGACAATCGGCCGGTCGAGGTCGTCTGCCATACGGATACCCTCGTTCACCCGATCAGCGACGAGGACAACGCGGTGGCGCTCATCCGCTTTGAGTCTGGCGCGCTCGGCCAGTTCGAGGTGTCATGGACGTTCCGCGGCGGAATGGACCTGCGCGACGAGGTGGCCGGCACGCACGGCACGATCTGGATGGACCACTTCCTGCGAACCGGCTTCGAAATGTTCACCGCCGGCGGCGCGGGCGGGTACGTGGCCGAGAAGGCGGAGACGGAGCGCGGCTGGCTGTTCCCCGTCGGCGACGAGGTCGTCGAGCTCGGCTACGTCGACATGTTCACCGACATGTTCAACGCGATGGAGAAGGGCGGCGCGCCGCAGGAGACCTTCTACGACGGCTACGTGGTCAACGCGATCATGGACGCCTGCTATCGCTCGGCTAAGTCCAACCGATGGGAGCCGGTGGAGCTGTTCGAGTGGCGCGGCGCCGGCGTGCCGCGGATCGGCACCGGCCGCGAGCCCGACCGGCACGAAGGCAAGGTCGTGATCAAGCGCGAGACGCTGC
>DATMJK010000021.1:0-2426 GCA_035553915.1 Candidatus Limnocylindrales bacterium
CACGCTCCCGCCGGCACAGGCTTTCGCCTGGCCGCGGCGCTTGACGCCGAAGGCACGCGCTGGCTCGACCTAGAGGTCGCCCGCCGGCGAGCGGCCCGACGCGACGAGCGGCTGGCGCACAACAGCATCCTGTTCCGCCATTCCGTGACGACGCTCGATCAGCATCTCGCGCTGGGCCTACGCGTGGAGGCCCTGGCCCAGATCGTCGAAGGCTTCGCGGCAGCGGGCGATGACGATGCGGTGCTGGATGCCCCCGACCTGACTTTCGGGCCGCCGATCCTGCGGCCGGCCAGCCTGCGCGACTTCTACGCCTTCGAGCGGCACGTGGCGACGATGTGGCAGCGCCGCAACCAGGACGTGCCCGAGGCCTGGTACCGGCTGGCCATCTTCTACTTCTCGAACGTGTCCGAGATTCGTGGCCCGGGCGAGCCGGTATGGGCGCCGCGCGGCTCGAGCGAGCTCGACTACGAGCTCGAGATCGCGGCCCTGATCGACACGCCCGTGCGCGACCTGCCGGCGGAGCGCGCCGAGGAGGCGATCGGCGGCTTCATGATCTTCAACGACTGGTCGGCGCGCGACCTGCAGCGCGACGAGACTGCCGTCCGGCTCGGCCCGGCGAAGGGCAAGGACTTTGCCTCGACGCTCGGGCCGTGGCTGGTCACGCCGGACGAGCTGAGCGACGCCCGCAAGGGCTGCGGCTACGACCTCGCCGCCAGCGCCGAGGTCAACGGCCAGGAGCTCAGCCGCGGCCGCTGGTCAGACATCCACTTCTCGTTCGGCGAGATGATCGAGCGCGCCTCGGCCGACGCGCGGCTGCTCGCCGGCGACGTCATCGGCTCAGGTACGGTCGGCACCGGCTGCCTGCTCGAGATTCGCGAAGTCTCAAGCTTCGGCCGCTACCTCGCGCCGGGCGATCAGGTGACGCTGAAGGTGGAGCGGCTGGGCGCCCTTACGACGCCGGTGGTGGCGCGTCCGTAACTGCAACACACTCGCAAGGCCCTCTCGGGGCGCCGGTTCGCACGACGCCGGAGTCGACGCGGTAAACCCTGTGACACCCTTAGCCGTGGTGCTCACGAGGTGCTCCAATGCCAAATCGACTGAGCCTGACGTTTTTCCATCGACCGGCCGCCTTTGGCCTGCTGGTTGCGCTCTCATCCGGCCTGCTGTGGGTCGGCCCGGCAAGGGCCCATGACGGGGAGCACGCGACCCATGCCGCACCAGGCAACCCACTCGTCACCGCGCCGCAGGTCACGCCCGGCCTAGAGCACAGAGCCAACTTCCCGGGGACGGGTGGTCACGTCGCGCGCCAGAGCCAACGCATCTACGTCGGTGCCTACGGTTCCGGCATGCGCATCTTCAATGTCGCCGATCCGGGCGCACCGTTCCAGATAGGGTCATACCTGCCTGGTGGCCGGGCCGACGCAGTCCCTGACTCGGCGATCTTCGGCACGCGCCGGATCGCGGTCCTGGGTGGCACGCGGCGAACCAGTGGCAACCTGCCGGACCAGGGACGCACGGACCGGACGGAATTCTTCGACGTGACGGATCCCGCCAGCCCGCGGCTGCTGTGGACGTTTGGACCTGACCAGCTCGACGGCGAATCGCACAACGCAGACATCGTCGACGCGCGGCGGCTGTTCCTGCCATCGGGCGGGGTCGGCGTGCAGGGCCTGCGCATCTACGACCTGCGGCCTCTGCTGTGGAAGAACCCGAGCGCCCCGTGGACGCTCTTCCGCGGCGATCCGGCCGCGCTGTGGGAGAAGTCGCCTTACCGCCGCGGCCGCCCGGTCGGGCCCGCCTTCACCCACACGCATGACATCGAGGTCTACGTCAACTACCCGGTCTACCGCAACGGCCGCTGGGTCAAGCGCGACATCGCCTTGCTCGCCGAAGGCGGCAACTACGCTGATCTCAACGGCAACACGGGCAGCATCTTCGTCATGGACATCACGAATCCTTCGAAGCCGGTGGCCCTGTACCGCTGGCTCCACTCGAAAGGCTCGAGCCACCATCCGATCCGTTATCACCATGAGATCCAGTTCATCCACGGCCTGTCGCGCGTGGCCCTCGTGACGGACGAGGACATGCACAACGGCTGTGGCAACGCCGGCGGCGCGTATGCGTTGCGCTTCTCGCGCGACCTGACCAGCGCAACCGAGCTGTCCGAGTGGTTCATCCCGTTCGGCACGCCGGCGCCAGTCTGCTCGGTCCACGTCTTCAGCTCGAACAACGGCATCGTGTTCTTCGGCTCGTACAACGCGGGGCTGCAGGTCGTCGACTACCGAAACCCAGCCAAGCCCCGGCTGATTGCTTCGGCGATCATGCCCGGCACGACCGCGTGGGGCGCCCTGTACCACCGCGGCTACGTTTACGTGGGTGACATGAGCCGAGGGCTTGACGTCTTCAGGTTCAACCTCAGGGCCGCC
>DATMJK010000022.1:0-32025 GCA_035553915.1 Candidatus Limnocylindrales bacterium
TCCTCGCGTGCCTCGGCCTCAGCGGCGACGAGCGCCTCCTGGTACGCGATGTCCGGCGGGAAGCTGACGGCATGCGCGAAGCCGGCGCGGACCAGCTCGAGGTTGACCATCCGCCAGCCGATCGGTGACTCCTCGCCGGGCGGCGGCAGCCAGACGTAACGCAGCAACCGGCCGAAGCGGTCTGTCTCAGACACGTCGCGCTCGAGGTACACGCTCTGGCCCTCGACAAGCCGCCGATTGGCCTCGGTTGCCTCGACCGCCCACGGTTCGGGCACGACATCGCCCAGCTCCGGCGCGTCGATGCCGATGTAGCGCACCCGCCAGTCGCGCCCGCCGAAACGGACCCAGATCGTGTCGCCGTCCACGACGCGCATGACCACCCCTTCCTGCAGCGCCGCACCGGGCTCCAGCGGCGTGGCCGTCGCGCCCGGCACGAGCGTCGGCGCCAGCGTCGGCACCGCCGTGGGCGTTGGCGCCGGGGTTCGGAGAGGTGCGCTCGGGGCCGGCCCCGTGCACGCGATGGCGGCCGATGCGACGAAGACCGCGATGAGCAGCCTGCTCGCCTTCATGTGACCAGTATCGGGCTGCCTCGACTAGCATCGTCCGATGCATCGGCGCGAGGGGAAGCTGATCGTCTCAGCCACGGACCTCGTCGGCTTCCTGGCCTGCGGCCACCTGACCCGGCTCGAGCGTGCAGCGGTAGCCGGCCTCATCGAGAAGCCCATTCGCGACGATCCGGAGATCGAGCTGCTGCAGCGGCGCGGTGGAGTGCACGAGCAGCGCTACATCGGGATGCTGGAGGCCAGCGGCCGCCAGGTCACACGCCTCGACGCGGACCGCGACCGGCCGTACGAGGAGCGCGCCGCCGAGACGATCGAGCACATGCGCGCCGGCACGGACGTCATCTACCAGGCGACGGTGTTCGACGGCCGGTGGGTCGGTCACCCCGACTTCCTGCTGCGGACGCCCGGCACGTCCACCCTTGGCGACTTCCACTACGAGGTCTCGGACACCAAGCTGGCACGCACGGCCAAGGCCGGCGCGCTGATCCAGATCTGCTCGTACGTCGAGCACGTCGAGCGCATCCAGGGCGTCCGACCCGAGTGGGTCTACGTCGTCACCGGCGGCGCGGAGGCAATCGAGCGGCCCTTCCGCACGGCCGAGATGATGGCCTACTACCGCCGCGCCAAGGGACACTTCGAGCAGGCGATCGACGACGCTGTTGCCGGTGCCCCGGATTGGCCCATCGGTCGCGAGCTGAGCTATCCCGATCCAGTCGATCACTGCCAGGTCTGCCGCTGGTTCGTCGACTTCTGCCGCAAGCAGTGGCGCGACGACGACGCACTGCCCCTCGTCGCCGGCATCAGCCGCCGCCAGCGCCAGCTGCTCACCACGGGCCAGGTGATCACCGGCCGGGCGCTGTCCGCCCTGGAGCGGCCGTTCACCTTCGAGGGGCTGAAGCGCTCGCAGCACGATTCGCTGTGGCGCGTCCGCGAGCAGGCCCGCCTGCAGCTGCTCAGCGCCGGCCAGCCGGTGCCCGCCTATGAGCTGCTGGAAGCAGAGTCGGACGCGGACGGCGTGCCGGTGCCGGACCGGGGGCTGGCGGCGCTCCCTCCCCCATCAGAGGGCGATGTCTTCTTCGACATCGAAGGCGATCCGTTTGCCTACTGGGAAGGCATCGACTACCTGTTCGGCATCTGGACCGGGCAGGGCGAGTGGCACAGCTGGTGGGCCATCGACCGGGCAGCGGAGAAGGTCGCTTTCGAGGCGCTGATGGACTTGCTGATAGCGCGCCTGGACCGCCATCCGGAGATGCACGTCTACCACTACGCGCCGTACGAGCCGACGGCCCTGAAGCGGCTTGCCGGCCGCCACGCCACGCGCGAGGAGGAGGTCGATCGGCTGCTTCGCGGGCGCGTGCTGGTTGACCTGTTCAGGGTGGTCCGCCAGGGCCTGCGCATCGGCGTCGAGAGCTACTCGATCAAGAAGCTCGAACCGCTCTACGGCTTCCAGCGCGAGATCGAGCTGCGCGACGCCAACTCGAGCATCGTCGAGTTCGAGAACCTGCTCGAGGTTGGTGATCCGAGCGGCGAGCTGCGCGCCCAGATCGAGGCCTACAACCGCGACGACTGCGTCTCGAACCAGCGCCTGCGCGACTGGCTGGAGGAGCGGCGCACCGACTACGCCCACGTCCACGACGTGATCCTGCCCCGGCCGGCCCCGGCGGACGAGCAGCCGAGCGAGGAGCTCACCGAGCGCGAGCAGCGGGTCCTCGAGCTCGAGCGTCGCCTGACCGCCGGCGTGTCGGACGACCCGCTGGCGCGCAGCCCGGAACAGAACGCGACCTGGCTGGTGGGCCATCTCGTCGACTGGCACCGGCGCGAGAACAAGGCCGCCTGGTGGCGCTTCTACGACCTGATGGGCCGGACTGACGAGGAGCTCTTCGATGAGAAGGAGCCGATCGCCGAGCTGACCTACCAGGGCGTCGTGGGCCAAACGGCAAGGTCGATCATCCACCGCTACACCTTCCCGACGGGCCAGGAGCTGAAGGTCGAGCCGGACTTCGAGCTGCACGATCCGCGCCTCGTGGGCGCGACGAAGACGGGCACCTGCCACGCGATCGATGCCGACGCCGGCACGATCGACATCAAGCGCAACAAGGCATGGACGGGCCAGCACCCTAGCGCGGTGGTGCCGCTGAACATGTATCGCGTGCCGGCCCAGCAGGCGGCCCTGATGACCATCGGTCGATGGGTCGCTGACAACGGCATCGACTCGCCGCTGCCGGATTACCGTGCCGCCCGCGACCTGCTCCTGCGGCGCGCACCACGGCTGGCCGGCGGTGCCGGCGGTCGGCTCGTGCGCGAAGGCGAGGCAGGGACCCGGGCCGCGCGCCGGCTGGTGACGCAGCTCGACGGTGCGACGCTGCCCGTCCAGGGCCCACCCGGCTCGGGCAAGACCTACGCCGGCGCGCGGATGATCCTCGACCTTGTCGGCAAGGGGCGCGTCGTCGGCATCACCTCGAACAGTCACAAGGTCATCGCCCACCTGCTCCTGGCGGCGTGCAAGGCGGCCGATGAAGCCGGCACCACCGTGCGCGCCCTCCAGCTGTGCGATGAGGATGAGTTGGCTGACCACCGCTTCGTCGAGCGGGCGAAGAGCACCGATGCGGTTGACATGGCGCTCGCAGAAGGCCGCGTCGACCTCGTCACCGGCACATCGTGGCTGTGGTCGCGCGACGACATGGCCGGCCGAATCGACACGCTGTTCATCGACGAGGCCGGACAGGTGGCGCTGGCCAACGTGCTGGCGGTGTCAGCGGCGGCGCGCAACATCGTCCTCCTCGGCGATCCGCAGCAGCTCGACCAGCCCACCCAGGGCGTCCACCCGGACGGCGCCGGCCGCTCGGCGCTGGCCCACTTCCTGGACACGGCGGAGGTCGTGCCGGACGACAAGGGCATCTTCCTCGAGTCGACCTGGCGGATGCACCCCGACATCACACGCTACACATCCGAGCTGTTCTACGAGAGCCGGCTGCGACCGGTGGAGGGCGAAGGGCTGGAGCGCCAGCGCGTTGCTGGCACCGACTGGCTGGCCGGCTCAGGGCTGCGCTGGGTGCCCGTCGCGCACGACGGCAACACCAACGCCTCCGCCGAGGAGGCGGACGAGGTCGCGCGGATCGTCGAGGCGCTCGTCGGGCGGGACTGGGTGGACCGTGCCGGCGTCACCCGGCCGCTGACCCCGGCCGAGATCGTCATCGTCTCGCCGTTCAATGCCCATCGTCGGCTCATCCAGGAACGGCTGGGGCCGCTCGCACGCGTCGGCACGGTCGACAAGTTCCAGGGCCAGGAGGCGCCGATCTCGATCTACACCATGGCCACCTCGCGGCCGGAGGAGGCGCCGCGCGGCATGGACTTCCTCTATTCGCTCAACCGGCTGAACGTTGCAACCTCGCGCGCGCAAGCACTGGCGATCGTGGTCGGGTCGGACAAGCTGCTCGGGGCCGTGCCGCGCACGCCCGACCAGCTGCGCATGGCCAACGGCCTGTGCGCGCTCGTTGAGATGGCTGACGTGGCGCCGGACGAGAGCACCGCCGGCCCAGGGTCACCGTTTCCGTCGTCTGTGCCAGCAGGCGCACCTTACGCCGGCCAGCGCAGGCCGGCGGCTGGTTGACGCGCGCCAGCCACGCTTGGGCCACGGCCCTGGCCGCGCCTTCTCCACACGAATCTCGCCCTGTCATCGGCGTAAGGACCGGTGAGCAGCACATTTGACGGAATCGACCGCCACGGCGCCAGTCGCACCCTTCTGGCGAGGCACAGGCGCCGCCAAATTGCGGCCGGACGGGATGTAGGATGCGCGCCATGTCCATACCGCCGGTCTGGTCCAGCGTCCGCCTGCGCCGGTGACGATGGCGGGGGAGCCCGGTGGCACGCCGCTGCTGGAGAGGCAGCTCGCGGTCCAGTACGCGATCGCACGCGCCTTTGCTGAGGCTGACCAGCTCGAGGAGATCGCCGGCCTGGTGCTCCAGCCGCTGGCTGAGGCGCTCGGCTGGCAGGCCGCGAGCGTCTGGGTCCGCGCCCGTGACGGATCCCTGCGCTGCGCGGCCATCTACTCGGTCGGCGGCGCGCTGGATGAGTGGGCCGCGGACGCAGCCGGGCGGCGCTTCGAGGTAGGGGAAGGGGTGCCCGGCCGCGTCTGGGTCTCGGCCGCGCCCATCTGGGTCAGCGACACCGACCGCGAGACGGAGTTCCCCCGGCGCCAGCTGGCCCGCCAGGTCGGGCTGCGCCACGGCTTCTGTTTCCCGATCCACGTGCGCGGCACCGTCCGGGCCGTCGTCGAGCTATTCGGCGGCGAGGTGCGGGAGGTAGATCAGGCACAGGCAGAGTTCCTGCAGGCTGTTGGCCACCAACTCGGCTCGTTCATGGAGCGCATAGAGGCTCGGCGGGCTGTGGGGGTCAGCGAGGCGCGCAAGGCCGGGATCCTGGACGCGGCGATTGACGCCATCGTCTCAGCCGATCGGGAGGGACGGATCGTGGAGTTCAACGCCGCCGCGGAGGAGCTGTTCGGCCGCCGGCGCTCGGATGTCGTTGGCCGGCGCATCGCTGACATCCTCGTCCCGGAAGACCTCCGTCCGGCCCACGAGGCCGGCCTCCGCCGCTATCTCGAGACGGGCGCGCCGCGCATCCTCGGGCAGCGTGTGCGCACCCATGGCCGCCGCGCCGACGAATCACGCTTCCCGATCGAGCTGACCGTGACCGAGGCACGCATCGAGGGCGACCCCATGTTCACGGCCTTCATCCGGGACATCACCCGCGAGCGGGAGGCCGAGACCGCGCGCGACCGTTTCCTCGAGATCCTCTCGCACGAGCTGCGCACGCCCGTGACGGCGATCTATGGCGGTGCCAAGGTGCTCGCCCGCCGCGCCAGCGAGGGTCCGCACGAAGAGCTCGTCCGAGACATCGGTGAAGAGGCGGATCGGCTGTACCGGCTGGTCGAGGACCTGATCGTCCTCGCCCGTGCCGAACGTGGGGCGCTGGCGATGTCGCTCGAGCCGGTCCGCCTGGAGCGCGTCACGGAGCGCGTCGTGGAAGCCTTCCGGCTGCGCTCGCCTGAGCTGCGCTTCGAGCTCAGCGTCCACGGCATGGCCGGCCCGGTGATGGGCGACGAGACGTACGTCGAGCAGCTGCTTCGCAACCTGCTCTCGAACGCTGTGAAGTACGGCGCGGCCGGCGGCGAGATCGAGGTCCGGATCGACCATGGCGATACGGAATCGGCGCTGCGAGTGCTCGATCGCGGTGTCGGCATAGACGCTGCTGAAGCACGCCGGCTATTCGAGATCGACTACCGCTCGCCGCTGACGGAGGGCCTGGCCCACGGCTCGGGCATCGGCCTGTTCGTCGCGCGCTGGCTGATCGAGGGCATGGGCGGGCGGATCTGGGCGACTCGTCGCGAGGGCGGGGGTAGCGAATTCGGCTTCGCGCTGCGCACGGTCGACGCCGAGGCGCTGCTCCTCGATGCTGCGGGCTCGGAGCCTCCGACACTGCCCGTCGATTCACTGGGCCGCACAGGCGGCGCCTAAGGTCGAGCGCTCAGATCTGCCAGTACGGGCCGGTCAACCCGAGCGCAGCGAAGTGGGCGTTGAGCTCGTCGCGCGATGGGCGGGCGTAGTCGATCTCGAGCCGCCGAGCGTAGATCGGCTCGCCGAGCCGGTGGACCTGGTCCGGCGTGAGTGAGGCGGCCTGTTCGGGCGGCGCGCACAGCGCGGATGCATCGCGGTGCTTCGCTGAGCAGAAGAAGACCATCGTGTTCGAGCAGGTGGTGATGATGTCCTCCCACCACTGGGTCGGGCGCAGGGCGAGGTATACGATCGTGGCCGCCGGCTCGACGGCTGTCGCCCGACCGCGCGCCAGCTCGAGGCGGATCGGCGCGGCGCAGTGGTGGCAGTACGAGTCGATCTCGACACCGTCAGCGCCCAGCATCGCGTGGAAGGCGATCGCATCCCACGAGCAGTTGGCGAAGTAGTCGCGGCCGCGGGCACGGACGCGGAAGGGCGTCGCGATGGCGGAGAACGGCCAGGCCATCAGGATCCGCTCAGTGCCCTTGACCAGCGCCAGGGCACGGTTGGCATCGAGCTCGCGCAACACGGTGCCCACCTCCTCCCGCGACAGCGAGAGATCGCGCATCAACTCCTCGACGACCGGCGGACGCGCGTGCTCCAGGAAGTGCTCGTACACGCGCAGGCGAACGCGCTGGGCGAGGGAGGGCTGGCCGGTCATCGCCGCGAATGTAGCAGCCATGACCACGCGCCTCACGAGCTGGCCTGCTGCCCGACCCCGGTCGGCCTCCCGCTTGTTCGTCCCACGCGAGGTAACGGCCAAGTTCATCGTCGCGCGGCCGTCGTATGGGCTGGGCGGCCGTGTTTCGTTCGCTGGCGGCGAACAGTCGGCGAAGAGCGCTGGCATTGCGCGTGACCCGACGTGCGAAGTTGGCCGTTAGCGCGTCCCACGCGAACAAGCGGGCGCAACGCCGCGGCGCGGGGCGCCGGCCCCGGTCGCGGCTACGAGCCACTGAGGATCGCCAGGATCTCGGCGCCGTAGCGGTCCAACTTCAGTGGGCCCATGCCCTTGACGCGACGCAGCGCGGCCATCGACTGCGGCCGATCGTCTGCGATGGCGGCCAGTGTCGAGTCGTGGGCGATCACGTAGGCGGGCACCGCATCCTGTTTGGCCCGCTCGCGGCGCCACTCGCGCAGCGCTTCGAGCAGCGCGTCGTCGCCCGGCGGGCCTCCGCGGGAGGCCGCTCGCGCTGAGGTGAGCGTCCGAACCGTCCGTGGCCGGATCTCGGCCAGGAAGCGTGACGGCCTGCGCGACCAGGAGAGCGCCACGTGCGTGCGCGCGCGGGTGATGCCCACGTAGAGCAGCCGCCGCTCCTCGGCCACCTGCTCGTCCGTCTTGGCCTGGCGGATGGGCAGCGTGCCCTCGTCGATCGCGGGCAGGAAGACCGCGTCCCACTCGAGGCCCTTGGCGCGGTGGTAGGTGAGCAGGTTGACGCCCGCGCCCTGGGCGGCCGACTCCGCCGCGTCCCGCCGATCCAGCTCTGCCGTCAGCTCCGCCGCGCCAGCCTCAGGGTTCGACTCGACCAGGTCCGAGGCGATTGTCAGCAACAGCGACAGCGACGCGGCGCGCTCGCCACCCTCGTCGCCCACCGTCTCTGCGCCTGCCTCGTAACCAAGCCGCTCCGCGAAGAGCTGGCGCACGGCGTCGACAAGCGCGCCCCCCGTCGCGGCGATCTGCGAGCGCCCGATCAGCCGACCCGCCTGGCGCACCTCCGCCCGCCCGTAGAAACGCTGGCCACGGACGGTGTATTCGACACCGGCGCGGGTGAGCGCCTCCTCGATCGGCGGCAGCTGGGCGTTGATCCGCACGAGCACCGCGATCTCCGACTTCCCCACGCCGCTGCCGACCAGCCGCCGGATGCCGGCGACCAGCGCGTTGACCTCGACCTCGGGACCTGCGAAGCGGTCGATCGTCGGCTCGGGGCCGGCTGGTAGGGATGTCGTCAGCGCGCCGCGTGGGCCGCCGGCGGTGAGTCGGTTGGCCAGCGCGAGGACCTGCGGGGTCGATCGGTAGTTCTCGGTCAGGGCGATCGTCCGGGTGCCCGGGTGTCGGTCGGCGAAGCGCAGCAGGTAGTCGGGCGTGGCGCCGGTGAAGGTGTAGATCGTCTGGTCGGGATCACCCACGACGGCGAGGTCGGGCGACTCGCCGGTCCACAGCTCGAGCAGCCGCTCCTGCAGCGGGTTGGTGTCCTGGTACTCGTCGACGCTGATCCAGGTCTTCTGCGACTGGACGAGGCGAGCGGCGTCAGCGTCCGACTCGAGCAGCTCGACGGTCAGCGCGAGCATATCCTCGAAGTCGACCCGCCGGGCTCGGTCCTTGGCGCGTTCGTAGCTGGCGTAGAGACGACCGAAGAGGTCGGCCGGGATGGGCGCCCGATCGGCGCCCTCGGTCACCCAGCGTGCCGGCGGGATGCGCCGCACCTTGGCCCACTCGATCGTGTCGGCAAGATCCCTGGCCGGCGTGAAGCGGTAGCCGCCGGGCAGGCGCTGAACGAGCGGCACGATCAGCGGCAGCTTCGACTCGAGCACCTGCGGCGGCTCGTCACCGCCGTGGCGGCTGGGCCAGAAGTGGCGCAGCTGGCGGACCGCGTGGCTGTGGAACGTGCGGGCCATCACGCCCCGCTGGCCGAGGGTGGCCATGCGCTCGACCATCTCATTGGCCGCCTTATCGGTGAACGTGACGAGCAGGACGCGTGATGCGGGGACGACGCCGGTCTCGATCGCGTACGCCGCACGGCGGCTGATGACGCGAGTCTTGCCGGTGCCGGCGCCGGCGAGTATGACCAGCGGGCCGGAAGATGCCTGGACAGCCCCCCGCTGGGCCTCGTTCAGGTCATCCAGCAGCCGCGCGGCTCGGTCGTCGCCCACCTGCCCAGCCTAGAGGCACGATCAGTTCCCGGTCGGACTTTGACGAGGAGACACTCGACTAAGGCGTCTGCGACTCCTGGGCGCCGTTACCGCCTCAATTCCGCCAGCTTGAGTTGGTGTAACCGCCGTACGGAGACTCGTGATGGGTGATCGTGCCGCGGTCGGTGTGGACCTTCGTCGTGGTGCCGGGGAACATGGGCGAGCTGCTCGAGTGGTGGTCCACCGAGTTGACGGTCGCCTTGCCCAGGCCGGGGAAGTTGTACGTGTCGCCCGGCTGCGGGACGGGCGATGTGCCGGGGACGTAGTCCGGGGTCATCGCATCTCGCGCCGTGTCCGCGGCAGCGTTGTACGCGTCACGCGCGGCATCCCGTGCGACGCTCATCGCCGTGTTCGCCGGGGTGGTCAGCGTGTCGGCCACCGCACCGGCTCCACGCCCCATCGCGCCTCCAGCCGCGACAGCACCGCGACCCATTGCGCTCACCCCGTCATAGGCCGACTGCGCGGCGTCGCGCATGGGACCGCCCACCGCACCGCCGACAGCCAGGGCACCGGCGGCGAGGGTGCCGAGCCCATTGAGCAGGTTATCCAGTGCCTCGTCGGCTACGCACCACAGGCACGTCGCGTCTCCCGTTCCAGCCGGCCCCACCCCGAACATCGTGGCAAGGATCATCGCGGCGCCCAGAGCCGACAGCGCGAGCCCGCCCACGAAGACCACCGAGCGGATCATCGGTCCGGCCGCCAGCGCAGGAGAGTCATGCCTAGCCTGCCCGCCGGCGCCGCTACCCGCCCCATCTGGCGATCGAGCGCGACCGGATCGGGCGTCCCGCGACCGGCCCAGACCAGGTAGTGCAGTGCGCGCCGCGCGCGGCTGTAGTTGCGCGCCGCCTGCAAGCGCAGCAGCCCGTCGAGCGTGGGCCCCAGCCCGCTGAGCGCCGCCTGCAACGACTGTCCCGGCAACAGCTGGTCCTCGCGCGCCATGCGCCTCAGCAGCAGGACCTCGCCTACCGCCGCGGCCGCGACGCCGATGAGCACGACCAGCACCGGCAGCATGCCTTCGAGGTCCAGCGTCCACAACGCGCCAAGGTTGCGCGGCCCCAGGCTCGTGATGATGAAGTTGCCGATGGCGTGGTCGAAGGCGGCCAGCAGGAATGCGCCCAGGCCGAGCAGGAACGCCCACCGATAGCGCCGCCGCAGCGAGAACCAGGCCCCGATCCCGAGGCCGATCAGCGAGCCCCAGCCGGAGTGGTAGAAGCCGTTGACCTCGACCCGGCTGAGGGTTGACTGGCTGCCCAGCGTCGGGAAGATGAGGTGCAGGAGTGATTCCCCCGAGCCCTCCGCGTACACCCTCTGGTAGAGCCCGTCCTCGTGGATCGCCATGCCCGCGCCGATGGCGAAGCCGAGCACCACGCCATCGGTGATCGACGGCTGCCAGCCGCGCCGGACCGAGAGCCAGAAGAACGCGATCAGCGGCACAGCCTTGACGCCTTCCTCGACCAGCGGCACGAGCAGTGAATCCAGCATCCGGTCGTCCCGGACGACGCCGGCAACCGCACCGCTGACGAGCAGCGCAAGGAATACGGCCGGGAAGAGGCCGACGAAGAAGAACGCCGCAATCGTCCGCAGCGGCAAAGTCCTGCCGAGGATCGACACGGCCATCAGCACGGTGAACGCGTGCGCGTGGTGGACGAGATTGGCGACCAGCTCCTCCGCCCCGCCGCGGATGAAATGGGGTACGGCCAGCAGCAGGAACAGCACGGAGAGCAGCAGGCCGCCGTGCAGCAGCTCGTCAGGCAGGCTGCCGAGCAAAAGCCCTCGGACTCGGCCAGCCGTCGACTGCACCCCCGCCACGGCAGTCGCGGATCCCTCGCTCATGCTCTCCTCGCGCTGGCTAGACGAATATTCGCGCGCCTGTCAAGTACCGCTGACGGCTCGTGAACGGCCAGAGGCTGGTGCCGCAGGAGTGGTGGGACGAGGTGCTGCCCGGCGCGCTGGAGGAGGCGCTGCCGAGCGGACGAACGACCGCGCCTCCCTGCGGCTCACGAACGGCGCCTTGGACAGGCACGCCCGCTGGCAAATGACTTGGTCGAGGCCGAGCCCGGTGCGCCGCGCGACGAGCAATATGCCCGCTGACCGGGAACGACATCGGCAGCGCGGCCCACTTGCCCAGCACGAAAGGCGGCGGCTAGACTCTCACCGCCAAGGCCCAGAGAGCCGAGGGGGGCCCGCCATGCGCCGCACCGCGATCAGCCTGCTTGTCGTGCTGCTGGTGGCTGCGTGCCAGGCTGAGGCGCCGCCCGCGCCCACCACTCCGGCCGCCGGAGAGACCGGCCCGCCGACCTCGCCCGCCGCGACGCCGACCGGTGCGGGTGCGGCACCAACCGACGCCGCGCCAACCCAGCCGATCGATCGGCCACCGGCCGGCACGCCCGACCCCAACGCCAGCCCGCCTCCGATCGCCCGCCCGCCGCTGCCCGAGCCGGAGCTGGACGACCCGACCGCCGTCGGCGAGGCCATCGCCAGCCCGCAGCGTCGGGTGCAGGGTGTGGTGTCCATGCTCAGGGGCCTGGGCATCGGCATCTATCGCACCGACGGCACGGCCATCCGCGCCGGCGATGAGCGTGCGCCGGGCGACCCGTGGCTGTACGAGGACGAGGTCCACTCGCTCGTTGCGATGGCCGCCGCCGAGTCGCGCACCAACTTCATCCGCTTCACCGACTGGCACGCCGCCCTGCGTGAGCTGGGCCTGACGATGAGCGCCAACGAGCTGCTCGACGCGTACGTCGAGACGTACCTTTACGACTGGGAGAACGAATCCTTCTTCGTCAAGATGGCGCTGGCGCAGGGGCTCGACCTGGTCGAGGGCGCGCCGTCGGAGACGTACCTGACCCGACTGCACGCCTGGCTGCTGCTGCTCGATGGTTTCGTCGCCGGCCCGGACGACTCGGTCGGGGGAGTGCGCGCGCTGCCCCATGCCGGTCCGGCGTTCATCGCCAGCAACCACGAGGAGAAGTGGGGCGGGGCATCGTCGGCCATCCGCAAGCCGCTCACTGGAGCGGAACTTGGCGTCGACTGGTTCGAGGCGGCCCAGCGGCTGGAGACGCTCGCCCGGGCAGTCCCCTTCACGATCATCCCGACCAGCCAGCGTGCCCACGAGGGCCACCGACGCGAGGGTGATCCGGTCAGCTACGAGGTCTGGTTCACCCCGGGGGCCGACATCCGACTGACGCCCTTCGGCGACGACTTCTTCCTGCAGCCCGCGCCCGACCCGGACAACCTGACGGTCTCGTGGCAGCCGACGCCGGCGCAGACGCTCACCGATCACGGCACGCTGCGCGACGCCTGGGGTAGCGGCGATCCGCTGGCTGCCGGGACGCGGACGGTGGGCGGCCGAACCGGCGTCACTTTCGTGCCGAAGCGCGAGGAGGCCGACGAGCAGGGCCTCATTGCGGAGGACGCGCTGGTGCTCAACGCGACCGCGCCGCTGCACGAGATCGCCCGGCGGACGTGGTCCCTGCCGACAGAGCTTCTCGGCTACCTGCAGCGAGGCGGCGGAACCGCCAGCGCAAGGGCGGGTGAGCAGGTCGGTGCAGTGCTCGAGATCGAGTGGCACGGCCTGCAGGGACTGCAGATCGAGATGGTCGACGAATACGACATCACCATTGAGTTCCCCAAGGTGCGCGGCGCCGAGATGAGCATCGGCGAGGTAAAGCGGGTCGGTAAAGACACGTTCAAGGGTTTCCTGGCCCTGCGCGAGGACGGCACCTGGCGCGGCACGATGCGCGGCACGACCCGCGCCGAGTACTACGAGCGCGCCTTCGACCAGGACTGCACGTGGAGCATCTCAGCCGAGCAGGATCTGATCGTGACCGCAGAGCTGACCGACTATGGCGGCCATGGCGACGACCCCGGTCCGACCGGGATCGTGCTTCGCTTCTTCCCCGCCGCCCCACCCGAGCTGAACGACATCCGCTGCGACTACGACCTGCCCTTCCACTGGGGATCGGAGCCATACGAGGACCCCGAGGTCAAGCCGAGGGAGGCCATCCCCTCGCAGTTCTATGCGCCGTTCAACGACCAGCGCATCATCAACACCGAGATCGGCTTCCCGACCGGTTACCAGCCGGGCATGCGGGCGACAGGCATCAAGCGTGAGTTCGCGCCGGGCATTGGCGGCGGGACGTGGACGGTGACGATCGAGGAGATCGACCGCCGCTGAGCGTCCGAGTTTTGCGGAGCGGGCGCCCGCGCTCAGTCCCTTCTAGGACGCGGTGCCAGCCCACCAGGGCCCAACCCTAATGGCCCACCCAAGCTCCCTAGCCGCTGATCGCGTCGTGCAGCGCCTTCGGATCGTCCGAGCCCAGCACCAGCTGCCCACCGGTCGTCAGGTAGAGCAGGTTGACGTTGACCCTGGCGTCGGCTATCCGGCGCAGGTGGCGTCCCAGCTCGCCCGGCTGGTCGACCACCATCACCACCTCGACCTCGCGCTCATCGCCGCACTCCAGCCCAGCCGATTGCAGCGCCTCGCGGGCAGCCGACGCGTCGGCAACCAGGACGTGCATTACCCCACGGCCATCGCTCGGGAAGCCGCACGCGCCATCGATGTTGATGCCCGCGCCGCCGAGTGCCTCGCCGACCTCCGCCAGCGTGCCCGGTCGGTCCTCGAGGTAGACAGTCAGGTCCTTCGCCATAGCACACCTCCTGGACTCATTGTCTGGTTGCCATCCAGCGGCCAAGCGCGAGCCCTGAGAAGCAGCTTGCGCCCGCGGTCAACAGCCTCACTCTCCGCGATCGGCTGTGCTGTCAGCCGGTCTGGCCGACTCGATCCAGCGCTTGAGGCGACGGGCGAGGAACTCGAAGCTGATCCCCAGCGCCGGCCGCAGCATGAGGTCGACCACCGGCCCGAGGGGGCCGGCCGGCAGCTCGTACTCGAGGTCGTGCGTCACCAGCGTTCCGGCTGTCACCGCGTCGTAGCGGCTCGTCGAGCGCCAGGTGCCCAGCAGCGGCATGGTGCCCACCTCGACGGTGGTCCAGGGCAGGCTGGGGCGGGGTCGGTCGGCCAGGTTGGGCGGGTCGACGGCGACCGTCTCCCAGCGCATCGTGAGGCGCAGCGGACCGATGCCGAAGAGCTGGTAGTAGACGTTGCCCAGCACCTCCACGCGGCCACTGTTGGCGGGCACGCGCACGGTAGGGTTGAACTCGGGGAAGCGGCTCGGGTCGGCCGCCAGCTCGAACGCGTGCTCGGGCGGCACGCGCAGCAGCCACCGATCCCGGCGCGTGCCAGTGCGCCGAGGTTGCCTCATGCGGATCCCCTGAGCGCCCGCTCGAGCTCGTCCACCAGGACCTCGATGTCGGCCGGCTGCGTGCGGTGGGACGTGATGCACGCGCGCAGGGCCACGCCCGAGCCGCTCAGGCGAACCTGCGAGATCCACGCCCTGCCACTGCCGACGACCCGGTCGACCACCTCCGCTGCCGACGGCGTCCCGCTCTCGATGCTCGGATGGGTGAAGCAGGCGATCGCCAGCGGCGAGTCGTTGACCAACCGCCAGCCACGCTCCGTGACCCGCGTGCGGAGCAGCTCCGCCATGGCGGCCTGCTGCTCGATTAGCCCGGCCAGCCCCTGCCAGCCCAGCTCGGCGACGGTCATGAACAGCTTCAGGCCCATGAAGCGGCGCGACCACTGGATGGTGCTGACGTACGGATCGAACGTGTCGGGCACGGCCGGTGGCACGTACGAGGAGGCCTCGACGCGGAAGGCCTCCAGGATGGGCTCACGATGGCGGGTGAAGAACATGCCCGCCCCAACCGGCACGGACAGCCACTTGTGCGCGTCGCAGGTGATCGAATCGGCCAGCTCGATGCCGGCCAGGTGGTGGCGCAGCGCCGGTGACAGGATCGCCGCGCCGCCCCAGGCGGCGTCGGCATGGAGCCACATCTTCTCGCGGCGGGCCACCTCGGCGAGCTCGGGCAGTGGGTCGATCGCCCCGGCCGCCGTGGTGCCGGCCGTGGCCACGACCAGGAACGGGATGTCGCCGCGGGCACGGTCGGCCTCGACCTGGCGCGCCAGCGCGTCGACGTCCATGCGCAGCCGCGCGTCGACCGGAACGTGCCGCACCGCGTCGCGGCCGATGCCGGACTGGTGCGCGATCTTCACGAACGAGTGGTGCGCCTCGGCCGAGACGTATAGCGCCGGCTGGCCCTCGAGCGAGCGCGCCCCCTGCTCGCCAAAGGAGGGGAAGGCGCGGGTCAGGGCGGCAGTGACGGCGGTCTGGTTGGCCTCCTGGCCACCGGTCGTGAAGTTGGCGAAGCCGCTGGCCGGATCCAAACCGAATGCGCTCATCAGCGAGCCGAGCACGTGCCGCTCGATCTCGTTGGCGATGGGCGCGTGGGGCCAAGCGGCCAGCTGCGGGTTGTACAGCGCGGCGAGGGCATCCGCCACCACGCCGGCGCGCCGTACGGTCGGGTTGAACAGCCCGAAGTAGCGCGGGTGGTTGACGTGCAGCGACCACTGGCGCAGCAGGTCGGCGACCTCATCGATCAGCTGGTCCAGCGGTATGGGGGCGGCGAAGTCGTACGCGGCCAGGCGCGCGCGGATCTCGGCCGGGTCCACTGAGCGCGTCACCGGCAGTTCGTCGATGCTCGCCTCGTAGTCGGCGATCTCCTCGGCCAGGCGCCGGAGAACCGGGTCGGTTCCAGGGGTCGGCTGCATCTGCGGCGTCATCGCGGTGCCTCACCTCGACTGGCTGACGGAGCGGTCTCGCCGCCTCGAGGGTAGCGCGCGCGTACTCGCTGCGCTCGTGACCGAAGGCGCGCGAGCGCCCATACTGTCAGCCTAGGTCGTCCGAGCGACCCCAAACCAGCATGCGAGGACCTCAACTTGGTGAAGCACTCACGGGCAGAGCGCGAACGTCGCAAGTCAGAGTCAGAGGCAGTCGCCCGCATCCAGGCAGCCTGGGAGGGCAGCGTCCCGCGCGAGAAGGCGGCCGAGTTCGCCGCCGCCGTGGCAGCCGCCCGTGCACGAGGCCCGCTGCCGCCGCCGCCTGACATGGCACCGGGCACCCAGCCGAACCCGCCGCGGCCCGGACGCGAGCCCAAGCCCAAGAAGGAAGCGACACGTTCGCGACGGTCCTACTGATGGCGGCTGACCGATGACCAAGCGCAAGGTGGACTACTCGCGCGGCCGCCCGCAGGCTCGCCGCGGCCCGCCGGCCGGACCTGACGGCGCACCGGTCGAACGTCCCAACCTGGCCACGATCAACATGCAAGCCGGCGCTGGCCGCGCCGGGCTTTCAGTCGGCGACCGGGTGCGCATCGGCGGCACGGGGCTGTACGCCGGCGAGATCGCGGTCATCGAGCGCCTTAGCGCCGGCGCGATCCCCTCGGCGCTGGTCCGGACTGCTGCCAACAACACCCGCCAGGTGCGCACGATCGACCTCGAGCCCGTGCCGGCCGAGCGCCCTCCCGCGCCGGCAGAGCGCCAGGCTGCGCCCGCGGAGCGCCCACCGGCGGACTAGCTCGCGCCGGCCCGCCAGCTGGCGCACTGCGTTGATGACGCGCACCGGGTGGCACCCGCGTGGCATACTCGGGCCGCGCCCCCAGGCGCGAACCAAGTGAGGTTCCAACCGAACAGCTCCGCCCCAGCGGCAGCAGGTAGTCGCGGCGCCGCCGAAGTCGTGTTCGGCAGGGTGCTGCGCGGGGGAACTCGTCAATAGCCAGGCGTCCGCCGTGGATGCCCGGGCCTGCCGGCTGCTCTCAGGCGTGCCGCCGAGGTGCACGCCCGCCGCCCAGCCGTGGGGTGGGACAACTGATCCGCCGGACCGTCGCGCTCCTCGCTCGGTCCCGCCGACTGGTGCCGTGATCTCCATCGTCGGGCGCTGGCGGAACAAGGAGGAACTTTGTTCCGACTCCTCGTCTCTGCGCTGCTCGCGACCGCGCTGGCCCTGCCGGCCCTGGCGCTGCGTGAGCCATCTGCCGCCCTCGGCAGCACCGGCCCGAGCTGCACCGGTCACCGCAGCACGATCGACCCCCCGGCGACGGTTCGGGTCGGCCGCAACAACGGGAGCGGGGCGGTCGAGACCGTCGACTTCCGGACGTATGTCGGGCGCGTGATGGCCAAGGAGTGGAACCTCAAGCAGCCGGCCGCGCTCGAGACGGCGGCCGTGGCGGTCAAGCAGTACGCTTGGTATTACGCGCTCGCCGGCAACTGGCGCAAGTCATACGTCAACCCGGCCGGCGAGTGCTTCGACGTCAAGGACGGCACGATCGACCAGATCTATCGATCGGACGTGACCGTCGCCGCGCGCATCTGGACCGCCGTCGACGCCACGTGGGGCCTGTCCGTGCGCAAGTCGAACAAGTTCTTCCTGACCGGCTATCGGGCCGGCTCAGCGGTCGAGTGCGGCAGCGACGCGACGGGCTACCGGCTGTTCGCCAAGAGCGTCATCGACTGCGCCAACGACGGCCTGACGCGGGAGGAGATCCAGCAGATCTACTACGCGCCGAACCTGAGCTTCCACTGGTCGGCGACTGCCAGCGGGCAGGTCGCACCCGTCGATGTGGCAATCGGCGACCCGGTCGTCGAGCTGCTCGCAGGCGTGACTCTCGGGAGCGCCAACGCCCGTGTCAGCTGGGATCGCGAAGCCAAGCGGCCTGAGGGCACGACGTACCAGCTACAGCGGCTGGTCCGCGGCAAGTGGAAGGACGTTGCGCTGGCCGATGCCACCCGGCCGAGCGTCGACCTCTACTTGAAGACCGGCGTCCAGCACGGATTCCGCGTGCGGCTGCGCGACGAGGCAGGCAACCTGGGGGGCTGGTACAGCACGGCCAGGTTCAAGCCGCTGCTCGTCCAGAACAGCAGCTCCAGCGGAGCGCTCAGCTGGAGCTCCGGCTGGACGCGGTCGTCGACCAGGAACGCGTCGGGCGGCTCGGTCGGCACGACGACGCGCGTCGGCAGCCGGGTGACCCACACTTTCACCGGCAGCGCGTTCGCTCTGGTCGGCACCCAGGGCCCCCGGTTCGGTCTTGCGCGTGTCTTTGTCGACGATGTGCTCGAGGCCGAGATCGACCTCTTCGCCCCTCGCAACCGCTGGCGTCAGCAGCTCTTCGCCCGCCACTGGGACGCGCCAGGAAAGCACACCGTCAGCGTCGAGCTGGTGGCACTGAAGGGCCGCCAGCGGCTGCACTTCGACGCCGGGCTGGTGCTGCCCTAGCCCACGGTCGGGCCGCGCCGAACGCCATACATCACACCATAGCTGGGCTTGCTGGTGCGTCCAGGCACCAAATATCGCCTTTCTGCAAGGTCGCGCCCAGTACATTGGTACGGCCGAGCAAGTTCGCGAACGTACTCGGGGTGCCATACTTGGCATTGCGCACTTGCGCCAGCACGAGGTGCAACCAAAGAGCCGCAGACGCGGCAGGAGCCCCGGACGACGGCCAGAGCCGTGGCTGATCTCCCCAGAGATCGCGGGCCGGTCCGACCCCTTTGACGATGTCGCGCCCACAGGCGCGCGACAGGTGCATGCCGTGACATCGCACTCATTGCTCCCGCCCATGCGGCCCGACCGTGCCCCGCCCGGGAATGTGCCCACTTGTCTCGGCGTGGCCCAGAAGGAGCAGCAATCTGATCCCATACCCGTCCACCACCCGTCCAGAGTCCGGTGCTACCCCGCGCGGCAACCGCGCGCGGCGGCTTGCCCGGCCCATCGTTGGTGCGATCGTCGCAGCCGCCCTCCTCTTCCCGGCCGCTATTGCCACGCAGGTCGCGACTGAGACTGTCGTCGCCGCCGGCAGCTCATGCACGGGCTGGGACAGCCAGCAGGTGCCGCCCAAGAGCATCCGTGTCTTCCGCAACGGCAAGGGCAAGGTCGAGACCATCGACTTCCGTCGCTACGTCGAGGTCGTGATGGCTTCAGAGTGGCCCGACAGGCTGCCCATGGCCGCCCTCGAGACCGCCGCCGTGGCGGTCAAGCAGTACGGCTGGTCAAAGGCGCTGGCGGGGCGCCATCGCGGCGGCTACCGGACCAAGAGCGGCGAGTGCTACGACGTGACCGACGGCACGCGCGACCAGCTCTACAAGCCTGAGCTGCGCAAGCCCGGCAGCCGGATCAAGAAGGCCGTACGGGCAACGTGGGACATCTCGGTCCGCAAGGGCGGCCAGTTCTTCCAGACCGGCTATCGCCGCGGCAGCAACGTCGCCTGCGGCCGTGATGCTGACGGCTGGCGGCTGTTCGCGCGGAGCGTCATCGACTGTGCCAAGAAGGGCCACTCGCGTGAAGAGATCCAGGCGATCTATTACGGCCGCAACCTGACCATCCACAGCAGCCGCGGCGTGACCACCGCCTCCAAGCCGGGCAACGACGCCAAGCCCAAGGCCAAGCCAAAGCCCAAGCCCAAGGCCACGCCCAAGCCAAAGGCCACGCCCAGGCCGGCGCCAGCGGCCACTCCTCGACCCCGGCCGCGGCCAACACCTCGGCCCACGCCCACGCCCACGCCGGAGCTGACGACCGAGCAGGCGCTCGAGGCGCTGCCTGAGGGCATCGTGCCGATCATGCTGCCCCAGGCCCTGCCCGAGCCGGAGACGGCACCGGCCGAGGTCGAGATTGGGCCGCCCGCGCCGGCGCTGATCGATCAGCCTGCGGCAGCGCCGAACCCGTTCATGCTGATGCTGCCCTCGTCGAGCAGCTCGGAGATGGTTGACGGCTGGGAGGCCTGGCTCGAATGGGCAGCCTCACAGGACTTCGTGCCAGCGTCCGTGGGGCCCTACCAGCCGTACGAGCCGCTCAGCCCCGGCCAGCCCCTTCAGCTACCGAACGGTGGCGACGGCTCAGCGAACGAAGGCAAGCTGCCCGCGAACCGCCCCGAACCAGTGCTCGCAGGTGTGCACGTCAACGTAGAAGCCGCCCGGGTTCTGGCCTAGCTCCTGCAGCAGCGAGCTGCTCACGCCCGACTCACAGGCTGACCAGCGCTCGTCCCAGCCGGGCCACTTGAGCTCGAGCACGACCGGCCCGTCGTTGCCCCGCGTGGCGCGGTGCAGCTGGACCGACCAGGCGTAGTAGACGCGCTTGACGGTGAACGTGTAGCAGACCCGACCCTGGCTCTGGTAGATGACCAGCCGGCCGCCGCCCGCGCCGTCAGGGTCGCCACCGCCCACGACCTGACGACCGCTCATCGCGACCTTCAGCCGGACGCTGTCCGACGCCTGCGCCGGCAGGCTGAACATCAGCGCCATGCTTGCCAGCAGGGCCATGAATGCGATCTTCCTCATCGGCGCATCCTAGCGCGGCAGGCAAGTGTGGATTGGTGCAGTCAGGGGCTGTTGGTGCCGGTTGGCACCGCCATTTGTGTCGCCTCGCGATGGCAGCGCAGGATTGCCTCGGCTGAGAGCTCGACGTCGCGCCGCGTGGTGGCCCAGCTCGAGACGGAGATGCGCAGCACCGCCCCGCCACGCCAGGTGCTGCCACCGAGCCAGCAGGTCCCGTCCTGCTGCACCCGCTTGACTACATCGCGCGTCAGCGCATCGTCGTCACCGAAGCGGACGAGCACCTGGTTGAGCACCACCTCGTTGAGCACCTCGACGCCCGACTGCGCGGACAGCAGCTCGGAGAACAGCGCGGCGTGGTCGCAGCACCTGTCGACCAGCTCCTCCACGCCCTGCCGGCCCAGCGAGCGCAGCGCTGCCCAGGTGGCGAAGCCGCGCGCCCGGCGCGAGTACTCCATCACCCACAGGAACTCGTCACGCTCGGCCGTGCCGTACTCGATGTACGCGGCATGCGGCGGGGACAGCGCCGCCTGGTGGGTCGCGGCATCCGCGACGAACGCGTAGCCGCAGTCGTAGGGCACGTTGAGCCACTTGTGGCCGTCGGTCGCCCACGAGTCCGCGCCGGCGTGGCCCGCGACGAGGTGCCGTCGACTGGTGCTGGCCGCGGCCCACAGCCCGAACGCGCCGTCGACGTGGACCCACGAGTTCGTGGCACTCCGACGGACGAGCTCGATTGCCTCGGCCAGCGGGTCAAACGAGCCGGTGTTCACGTTGCCGGCTTGGAGGATGAGGATCGTTGGTCGAGCGCCATGGCCCTCCTCGGCGAGCACCTGCGCCAGGCCATCCAAGCGGAGCCGGCCCTGGCCGTCGGCGGGCACGCGGGTCGCCGTATCGTGGCCCAGCCCGAGGTACTGGAGCGCGGCCGGCACGGTCGCGTGCGCCTCGTCGCTGGCGATGATCCGGATGGGCGGCGACCCGGTCAGGCCCTTGCTCTCGACGTCCCAGCCGGCCCGCGCCAGCACCGCGTGACGAGCCGCCGCAAGGCAGGTGACGTGGGCCATCTGGCAGCCGGTCGTCAGGCCGAAGCCGGAGCCAGCGGGCAGCCCGAGCAGGTCGATCAGCCACTCGCCCGCGACCTCCTCCGCGACCGATGCCGAGGGCCCGGCTGCGTACGCCCCGGCGTTCTGATCCCAGGCCGAGGTCAGCCAGTCGGCCGCCAGCGCGGCGGGCAGCGAGCCACCGATGACGAAGCCGAAGTAGCGCGGCCCGGCGATCCCGACCACGCCCCGATCCGACCGGCGCAGCCGCTCCACCACCTCCGACGCGCGGTCGCCCGACTTGGGCAGCGGCCCGCCGAGCACCTCGCGGAGCTCGTCGTGCTTCGCTGCAGCGCGGACCGGCCGATCGGGCAGTCCACGCAGGAAGTCGGTCGCGTAGTCGGCGGTCTCGCGCAGCAGGTCGGCCGTGGCGTCGCCCCAGCGGTCGTCGGTCATCGGGCGCTCCTCAATGGGACGGGTGCGGTGTACGCTCTGGAGACCCAGACTGTCACACATCGAGGTTGCGAGGAATGCCCCGAATCGTCCGCGGCGCGCTGCTCCAGGCTGAGTGGACCGGCGACAAGGAATCGATGATCCAGAAGCACGAGCGCTACGCCCACGAGGCGTCGAAGCAGGGCGCGCAGGTGATGCTCTTCCAGGAGCTGTTCTACGGGCCGTACTTCTGCCAGGTGCAGGATCCGCAGTACTACTCCTACACCGAGCTGATCCCCGACGGCCCGACCACCAAGCGCATGGAGGCGCTGGCCAAGGAGACGGGGATGGTGCTCGTCGTGCCGATGTACGAGGAGGACGAGCGGGCCAGCGGCATCTACTACAACACCGCCGCGGTAATCGACGCCGACGGCAAGTACCTGGGCAAGTACCGCAAGACCCACATCCCACACGTCAAGGGCTTCTGGGAGAAGTTCTACTTCCGCCCTGGCAACATGGGCTACCCGGTCTTCGAGACGGCCGTCGGCAAGGTAGGCGTGTACATCTGCTACGACCGCCACTTCCCGGAAGGTGCTCGGGCGCTGGGCCTCAACGGCGCTGAGATGGTCTTCATCCCGTCCGCCACCTCGCGCGGCTTGAGCGAGTACCTGTGGCGCATCGAGCAGGTCTCGCATGCCGTGGCCAATGGCTACTTCGTGGGCACGATCAACCGCGTCGGCATCGAGAAGGACATCGGCGACGATGACTTCTACGGCCAGTCGTACTTCGTCGATCCGCGAGGCCAGTTCATCGGCGACCTGGGCGACGCGTACAAGGAGGAGCTGATCATCCGCGAGATGGACCTCGACAAGATCCAGGAGGTGCGCCAGACCTGGCAGTTCTACCGCGACCGCCGGCCGGACGCGTACGGCGACCTCGTCCGGCCGTAGAGGCCCGCGGGCGTTCCGAGCAGGATTCCGCGTCAAGCTGACAAGTCGGCCCTGGCGTACCTCGGCGCGGCCCCAGGCGCGCCCGGATCAGTCTCGAGGATGCGTTGAGGTCTCGCCCAAGGCACTCCGGTTACGCCCAGATTGCTGCCCTGCTGCTGGGACTCTAGCGACGGCGGAAGAGGAAAAGCACCCGCTCTGAATCGGTGACCGGCTGCTCCTCGACTGCCTCCCAGTCGGCGGCGAAAGCGGCGCGAAAGCCCTCGAGCGAGTAGTCGGTGAAGACGTCCTGGCGGCTGGCCAGCATCGCGATCACGCGCGGGTCTGACTTGGGCACGAACTCCACGATCAGCTGGCTGCCCAGGCGGGCGAAGAAGCTGCTCAGCATGGGCAGCGGCACGTTGTTGCCAATGGCCAGGTGGTGGACCAGCGCCAGGGCCATCAGCACGTCGGCGTTGGCCCGCTCGAAGAGCGAGCGCCGCTCGGTGCCGGCCCAGCCGAGTGCCGGTGAAGGATTTGCCAGGTCCATGACCAGCGGCAGGACCGAGCTCGAGCCGATCTCGCGCAGGTAACGGTAGTGCCGCTCCGCGGCCGCGGCGTCGCCGTCGAGCGCGAGGACCTGCCGGCCCAGGTCCGAGGCCAGCCGGCTGAAGTAGCCGGTGTTCGCGCCAAGGTCCCAGACCCACCGTCCGTCCGTCCGGCCTAGCAGCTCGCGCACGAGCCGCACCTTGTCGGCCGCCGCCGCCGGGCTGTAGCTGGTCGTCTCGCCGTACTCGGCCCACTCGGTGCCCGCCGGCTGCCAACGCAGCCCATCGACTGCCCCGCGCAGGCTGTCCAGGAGCGCCTCGAGGCGGCCCCGACTCAGCTTCGGCGGCTGCCCACTCGACGCGCCGTTGCCGGCGTGCGTCCGCTGTGCCCGTGCATGGAGGTGCAGGTGGCTGGCCAGGCCGAAGCGCAGCCGCGACGAGGCCGGCAACAGGCCGGCCGCGAGGTCGAGCGGGATGCCGTCGATGAAGTCGCGCAGCATCACCCCGAGGCGCACGTCGCGCTGGGCCATCAGCGTCAGCGGCGCGAGAAAGTGCTGGCAGAACTGGCGATAGGCCACCCACGGGGCATCGTCCGGCGCGCGCGCCAGCGACAGCCCGTCGATCAGCACCGGCCGGCCGGCATGGAACTGGACGTTATAGGCGGATGCATCCTTGAGCTGCATGCCCACGCGCAGCGCGGCTGACTGGATGTCAAGCGTCAGCAGCGCCGCGTCCTTGAGCTGGCCGAACGTCCATTCGTAGGGATAGCCGATGAAGCCGACCTCGACCGGCCGAACAACGCGCCAGGCCAGATCGTCGAAGCGCTCGGTGAGCGGCGCGTCCTCGTGCTCCAGCAGCCAGCCTCGCCCGACAAGCTCGGCGTAGAGGCCGCTCGAATGCAGCCGCTGCCAATCATCGGCCGAGGTCTGGTTGATCTGGCGGTAGAGCGTTCCGTCGCGCCGGTAGACGAGGCCGCTTGGGTCGCGGAACGAGGCCGGATCGCGCGTTGGGACCGAGTCGCGGTCGGCGCCGGGCGTGACCCCCGCGCGCAAGGTCACCGGCGAGCGCGATCCTTCGGCTGGTCGTCGCGACGCACGGCGGCAAAGACGCGCGAGATCTGGCGGCGGAAGAAGAACGGCACCGCCGCGGCAGCAGCGATCAGAGCCTGGATGACCATGCTGCCTGAGCCGGCATCGATGTAGCCAAAGACCATCTGAGAACTCCACAGGTTGCGGCCGCTTTGGGTGAACGCGCGGCCGTCGTAGCGAGCAAAGCACCCGCCAAGGCTCAACTTGACCAACGCCCGCCCTTCCTGCCGTTCAGCCGCGTTGCAAGCGGCCGCTGCGTGCCTGCGCGGGGTAGCATCCGCCGATGGTCGCCATCGCCCCCACCCACACCGATCGGCTGCGCGAGTCGATCGCGCCCTTCCTGCGCTTCTTCACCGGCCCTTACGCCCAGCTGGAACCTGATCCCGAGGTTGCCAACTTCGCTGTTGGCAACCCGCAGGAGCTTGCCATGCCGGGCTACGTTGCCGCGGTAGGCCGGCAGCTCGAGCCACGCGACAAGGACTGGTACGCATACAAGCTCTCTGAGCCGCAGGCGACGCGCACCGTCGCCGATTCGCTCAGCCGGCTGACCGGTCTCGACTGGGATCCGGCTGACGTCCAGATGACCAATGGAGGCTTTGGCGCCATCGCCGTCGCGCTGCGGACGCTGCTCGAGCCAGGTGATGAGGCGCTCTTCCAGTGCCCGCCGTGGTTCTTCTACGAGCAGCTCGTGCTCGCCGCCGGCGGCGTGCCCGTACGCGCCCGCCTCGAACCGCCCGACTTCGAGATCCCGTTCGACGAGATCGCAGCCCGGATCACGCCGCGCACCAGGGTCGTGCTGCTCAACTCGCCACACAACCCGAGCGGGCGTGTATACCCCCTCGGCGACCTGCGCCGCTTGGCGTCCTTGCTGGAGGAGCAAAGCACACGGATCGGTCGGCCGATCTACCTGCTCAGCGACGAGCCTTACCGGCGCATCCTGTTCGACGGCCGCAACTTCCACTCGCCGGCCGAGGTCTACCCGCATACGGTCATCACGTACTCGTACGGCAAGCAGCTGCTGGCGCCGGGGATGCGCATCGGCTACCTGACCTGGCCGCCGACGATGCCGGATCGCGAACGGCTGCGCGACGACGTCTTCGTCCAGCAGTGCGCGTCGGGCTACATGTTCCCCAATGCCGACCTGCAGCACGCCTTGCCGGAGCTCGACCCGATGGTCATCGACCTGGCGGCAATGGAACGCCGGCGCGACCGGTTCGTTGGGCGCTTGCGCGAGATCGGCTACGAGACGACCCTCCCTGAGGGCACGTTCTACGTCATGGTCCGCTCGCCCGTCGCTGATGACGAAGCGTTCGCGGGCATGCTCGGCCGGCACAAGGTGCTCGTCCTGCCCGGCTCGATCGTCGAGCTGCCCGGCTGGCTGCGCATCAGCCTCACCGCCTCGGACGAGATGGTGCAGCGTGGCCTGCCCGGCTTCGAAGCCGCGTGGGCCGAAGCCACGGGCTAGCAGCGTCCGTGGCCGACCCGCATGAGGGCCGAGAGTTCCGCGGCGGGCTGATCCTCGGCGGCGACGCCGCCGCACGCGGGCCCGAGCCGGTCGAGATCGCCGACTACGACCCGCTCTGGCCGACGCGCTTCGAGCAGATGCGCGAGCTGCTGGCCGAGGCCCTGGCTGACACGGCGCTGCGCATCGACCACGTCGGCTCGACAGCCGTGCCGGGACTGCCGGCAAAGCCGGTCGTGGACATCCAGGTCAGCGTGTCCGACGTTGACGACGAGACAACCTATCGCAAGGAGATCGAGGCGCAGGGCTTCGCCCTGCGCTACCGCGAGGCGGGGCACCGCTACTTTCGCCCGCCACGAGGTCTGGCCCGACTGTGGCAGGTCCACGTTTGCACCGTCGGCAGCAAGTGGGAGCGCGATCATCTGCTGTTCCGCGACTATCTGCGCGCCCACTCGGCCGCGGCGGACGAGTACGGGCGCATCAAGCGCCTGGCCGCGTCCGTCCACGCCAACGACCGCATCGCCTATACGGACGCCAAGGGGCCGTGGATCGAGCGCGCGCTCGCTGACGCAGTCCAATGGGCGCGCGCGACCGGCTGGCGGCCCTGACGACATTTCGAACGGCGTCTGTCGGCTGGCACGCCTGCCCCATAGCCGCATCGTATGCTTCGGCTCACGATCAGTACGCACTGAGGGGTCGTGCCCGATGGACTTTGGATTCACGCTCAAGCCGGACCACGAGGTGGGGCGCGTTGTTGCCCTGGCTCGCCAGGCGGAGGCCGCCGGTTTTGGCTACGGCTGGATCTTCGATTCGCACGTCCTGTGGCGCGAGCCGTACCCGCTGCTGACGCTGATGGCGCTCAACACCGAGCGCATGCGGCTGGGCACCTGCGTGACCAACCCGGGCACCCGCGAGCCGAGCGTCACGGCGAGCGTGCTCGCGACGCTCAACGAGATCAGCGGCGGCCGGATGGATCTGGGCATCGGGCGCGGGGATTCAGCGAGACGCGTCATGGGCAAGCCACCGACCACGCTCGCCAGGCTGGAGGAGGCGACCGTCCTGATCCGCGACCTGGTCGAGGGCCGTGACGTCATCCAGGACGGCACGCCGATGCGGCTCAGCTGGGCCGGCGCGGCCAAGCTGCCGGTGTGGGTCGCGGGCTACGGCCCCAAGGCACTCGAGCTGACCGCCCGGATTGCTGACGGCGTGATCCTGCAGCTCGCCGATCCGGACCTGATCCGCTGGTTCGTGGGCCAGCTGCGTGACTTCGCGCGTGCCGCCGGCCGCGACCCGGCCGAGATCAAGGTCCAGGCTGCTGCGCCGGCGCACGTCGGCGAGATCGGACATTGCCGCGAGCGCGTGCGCTGGTTCCCAGCGCTGGTCAGCAACCACGTCGTAGACCTGGTCAACCGCTACGACCCGGCTGAGCTGCCCCCCGCCCTGACCGGCTACGTGCGCGACCGGGCGGGCTACGACTACCTCCACCACGCCGAGGTCGGCTCGTCCAACGCGCAGTTCGTGGCCGACGATGTGGTCGATCGCTTTTGCGTCATTGGCTCGGTTGAGGACCACAAGGCGAAGCTCGCCGAGCTCGCTGACGCGGGCGTCGACCAGTTCAACATCTACCTGATGAACGGCGACGAGGAACAGACGCTCGAGGCCTACGGCCGCGAGATCATCCCAACGATGCGCTGAGAGGTTAGGCCGCGGGAGGAGCGCTGGTGGCGCGCTGGACGATCTCGATGCCAAGCAGTTCGCGGCGTGGACCGCGGGACGCCCCGGCCAGCTCCTCGACGAGCAGGCGCGCGCCCTGCATGCCTGACTCGAAGAGTGGCTGGCGAATGGTCGTAAGGCCCAGGTATGAGGCGATCTCGAGATCGTCGTAGCCGACGATCGAGAGGTCTCTGGGAACATTCAGCCCGGCATCGCGCGCCGCTTCGAGGGCCCCGATCGCCTGCAGGTCGCTGGCGCACACGATGCCGGTCGGCGGCTCGGGCAGCGTCATGAGGTCGCGTACGAGCTCGCGCGCCCGCGCCCGGCCTTGATCACCGACGGCGGTGTACTCCGGGAGCAGGTCCAGTCCAGCCTCACGAAGCTCCAGCCGGGCACCACGCTGACGGAGCGCGCTCGCTGGCGTGTTGAAGGCTTCGCGCGCGAGCTCGCCAACATAGGCGATGCGGCGGTGGCCAAGATCGAGAAGGTGCCGCACGCCCAAGCGGCCACCTTGGACATCGTCGCATTGGATGCTCGCCAGCTGCCGATGGCTGGCATCGATCAGGACGCACGCGACTCCAGCGCGCTGCATGCGCTCGACCTCGGCATCACTCGGCGCGAGGCCAACCAGCAGCAGGCCGTCGGCCCGGTCGCCGCGCGTCAGCGCATCGAGCGCGTGATCGCGATGCTCACGCGTCTCGACGTTGTAGATCACGAGCTCGTAATCGGTCGACACGAAGACGCCGGCGATGCCGCGCAGCCGTTCGACGACCGATGGCCGGATAAAGGCGGGCGTAACCACGCCAACGCTGTACGCACGGCCGGTAGAGAGGCGCCGCGCGCTGATGCTCGGGCGAAAGTCGAGGTCTTCGATGACCTGCAGGACGCGCGCCCGGGTGCGCGGGTCGACGCGCGGGCTGTTGTTGATCACGCGGCTGACCGTGCCCGAGCTGACGCCCGCGAGCCGGGCGACGTCGTGGATTGTTGACGGCATCAGCCAAAGATTGACATGCCTCGTTATCTTTGTGGCGCACCGTGTAACCGGTAACACGGTCGCCCGCGCCGGCCATCGCCAGGCGATCCGAGGCATGCGGGATGCCCGAGCGAGTCGAGCGGGGCATGCCGGAGGCAAGAAGGAGGACCGTCGATGGCGAGAAGGTTACTCGTCGTTTCCAGCGCCGCGCTGCTGCTGTTCGTCGCGTGCGCACCTGGCGCATCACCATCGCCTACCCCAGGCGGCGGTGGACCGGTCACTGGAACAGCAACGCTCGGCCAGTGGGAATCGTCGCCGTCGGAGCGCAGCGCGCTCTCTTCCGCGCTGGCGGCGTTCCGCGTTGCCAATCCGGACCTGGCCGTTGAGCAGTTGACCGTGGCCGGCAACTACCGCGAGCAGATGCAGACGCGCTTCGGCGCACGCAACCCACCCGACGTCTTCTACGTGAACGCGGAGTACGCGCGTGATTGGGCCGACCAAGGCTTCCTGCACCCGCTCGACGACTACATCGCCGCTGCGGGAATTGACACGAGCGCTTTCTTCCCCGATTACCTCGACATCTTCAAGGGATCTGACGGCAAGATCTACGGCCTGCCCAAGGACGGCAACACGATCGCCATGGCCTACAACACCGACCTGGTGTCCACGCCACCGGCAACGCTCGAGGACCTCGTCGCGCAGGCCACTAGCCTGAAGGGCACCGGTAATCTGATCGCCCCGATGTGCCTGAACCCGGGTCTCGACCGCGGCCTGGCCTTCATCTACGCGCAGGGCGGTTCGCTGCTCAACGAGGATGGCACGGCTGAGGCGATCACCACGGATGCCTCAAAGGCCGCCGTGCAGTGGTACCTCGACCTCTTCAAGGACGGCCTGGGCATGACGGCCGGCGACATCGGCGACGGCTGGTGCGGCGAGGCGCTGGGCAAGGGCAACGTCGCCTTTGCCTTCGAGGGCGGCTGGCTGTACGGCTACATGAACGACCAGTTCCCCGACACCAACTGGGCCTTTGCCGAGATGCCGACTGGCAGCAGCGGTGAGAAGGTGACCATCAGCTACACCGCGGCGTACGGCATCGGTGCCGACAGCGCCAACAAGGACCAGGGCTGGGAGGTCATCGAGTTCCTGACCAGTCCGGCCGGCATGGCCGTCTGGACGGGCGGCGGCATCGCCGTCCCGTCACGCACGGACGTGCCCGTGCCGCAGGGATTCGACGTGATCGTCAAGGGCGCCGAGTACTCGCGGCCGGGCTCCGGCTTCATGAAGGGCTACAACGCCGTCCAGGATGCGTTCAGCGCCGCCTTCACGCTGGAGATCCAGAACGGCACCTACAGCGCGGATGCTGTGGTCAACGCGACCGCCCAGGCAATCACCCAGGAACTCGGGCGCTAGCCCCAGAGCTGCACCGAGCGACACCAGCTGACGGCCGGTAGCCCAAGCCGGCCGTCAGCCCCAATCCCCGCATCGAGAGCCGAGGGAGACGACGGGCGGATGGCCGCATCGACGGCTGGGACATCGCGCCGCGTCGGCGCGCGCAAAGAGGCGATCGCCGGCTACGGCATGGTCGCCATCCCGATGCTGTTCTTCCTGGTCCTGCAGATCGGCGTGCTCTTCTACGCCGCCTTCATCAGCCTCTGGAATTGGAACCTGCGCTCAGGACCTGTCGACTTCATCGGCCTGCGCAACTTCGAGCGCCTGGTCAGCGATCCGATCTTCCTCACGGCGGTCAAGAACAGCCTCTACTACTGCATGGTGTGGGTGCCATTGACGATGGCCGTGGGGCTCTTCCTGGCGGTGATCGTCAACCAGAAGATTCGTGGCCAGACGTTCTTCCGCGCCGCCTTCTACTTCCCGGCCATCGCGAGTTCAGCGGCCATCACCATCCTGTGGATCTTCCTGGTCGCGCCGAGCGGGCTGTTCAACGAGATCCGCGGGGTGATGGGCCTGAACCCGCTGTTCGAGTTCCTGGGCTACGGCGCGAAGCACAATTGGATCGGCGACTACCGCACCGCGCTCAACAGCGTGATCATCCTCAATGCCTGGACAACCTCGGGAACGTTCATGCTCTTCTATCTCGCCTCGCTGCAGTCGATCAGCAACGAGGTCTACGAGGCGGCGGCGATCGACGGGGCGGGGCCGTGGCAGGCCTTCTGGAAGATCACCTTCCCGCTGCTCAAGCCGGGCCACTTCTTCGTCGCCACGGTCGGCGTCATCGGCGGCCTCCAACTGTTCGACCAGGTGCGCATCGCCGGCACGGCCAGCGGGGCCCCGGCGAATTCGCTGATGACGATCGTGCTCTACCTGTACAACGCGCTGATAACCCAGATCAACCCGGGCTATGCCGCGGCCGTCGGCATCGTCCTATTCGTGATCATCCTGGGCGCCACGCTGATCCAGCGGCGGCTGTTCGGCGGGGCGCCGTCATGGTGAGGACGGCATGACGGACGCTGCGCGAGCCCCGGCCATCGAGGAGCTGGGCCCGGTCGGGCCAGTCGGCGATCGCGGACGGGGGTGGCGACGGCGGATGGCGTATGTGCTGCTCATCGGCTACGCGCTGCTGATGTTCATCCCGTTCGCCTGGACGGTGATCACCTCTTTCAAGACACTGCCCGACGCGATACGACTGACGATCATCCCGCAGCCATTTACGACCGCCGGCTGGGAGTACGCGCTGACGAATCTGAATCCTTCGGTCGTAGTGCTGTTCTGGAACAGCGCGCTGATCGCGGCGGTCGTAACGGTGAGCAACCTGGTGCTGGGCAGCCTGGCCGGTTACGCCTTCGCCAGGCTCAACTTTCCCGGCCGCGAAGCGCTCTTCGTGCTCGTACTGGCCACGCTGATGATCCCCGACCAGTTGCGCCTGGTCCCCGTGTACGTCCTGTTCAACGGCATCGGGTTGACCGTTGGGCCGGGTGAGTACGTCGCTGTCATCCTGGTGCTGGCCGTCTCGGCGACGAGCATCTTCTTGCTGCGCCAGTACTTCCTGACGATCCCACGCGACCTCGAGGAAGCAGCGCGCATCGACGGGGCGGGCTTCTTCACTACCTTCTGGCGGGTGATGCTGCCCCTCGCCACGCCGGCCTTGGCGGCGGTCACGATCCTCCAGTTCCAGGGCACCTGGAACGGCTTTTTCTGGCCGATCGTGTTCCTCACCCAACCCGACCACTTCACCCTGCCCATCGGCCTCACGTTCTTCCGCGAACAAGGTGGCTTCCTGACCAACTGGCCGCCGCTGATGGCGACCATCGTCATCGCCACGATCCCGATCCTCATCCTGTACATCTTCTTCCAGCGATACTTCGTCGAGGGCATCGCGGCCAGCGGAGTCAAGGGCTGATCGCGAATGCCCCGATGAGCGGCGAGAGCGATACGCTCGCGCTGCCCGATCCACCGCGTATTCGGGCCGCCCTGCGCGACGCACTGTCCGACTTCTACTACAACTCCTGGCGGCTCGTGCCCGCCAATGCGGTCTGGGGCGTGTCGATGCTGGCATTGCTGGTGGGCGCGGCAGTCTGGCTGCCGGCGGCGGCGCTGGTCGGGCTGCTGGCGCTGCCGGTCGCGGGCATGCACCACCTGGCCGCACGCATCGTC
>DATMJK010000023.1:0-53911 GCA_035553915.1 Candidatus Limnocylindrales bacterium
GCGCAGGATCGCGTAGTAGAGCGGCGAGGCGTGGCCCTTGGAGAAGATCAGGTGGTCGTTGCGCGGGTCGTCAGGGGCCTGAGGGCGGTGGCGCATGTGCTTCGCCACCAGCACGGCCATCAGCTCAGCTGACGAAAGCGATGAGGTCGGATGGCCGGAGCCGGCGGCGCTGCTCACCCGGACCGAGTCGATGCGCAGCTGGCGGGCGAGCTCGCGCCAGGCCTGGGGGTCGTTACGGATGTCCATCAGCTGATGATGCACCGCCGCGCAACCACCGCGGATGGCGAGAGTGGCGCGAGGCGTTACGGGCTCGCACGTACCGGGCATGACTTCGCACTTGGCCCGAGGGGCCCTTTCTCGCGCGCATGGGCGAGTGCTAACATCCAGCCCCCGCCCGGGATCGGCGAGCCGGCGCCTGTTGACGGGTCCCGCCGTGGGTCGGCATGACCGTGCCGTCGTCCAGCTCTGTAGCGTGAGCCTTACTGTGTCCGCCTCGTCTCGCCCCCTCGCCATCGACGCGCGCGGCGTGCGCCGCGTCTACAAGGCCAAGCCGAAGCCGATCGTCGCGCTCGACGGCGTCGACCTGCAGGTCGAGCCGGGCGAGCTGTTCGGCCTGCTCGGGCCGAATGGCGCGGGCAAGACGACGCTGATCAAGATCCTGACGACACTGCTGCTGCCAACCTCGGGCACGGCCCACGTCTTTGGCTTCAACGTCGCGCACCAGACCGGCGAGCTGCGCAGGATCATGAACATCGTCTCTGGCGGCGAGCAGTCGGGCTACGGCCTGTTGCACGTGCGCGAGCAGCTGTGGATGTTCAGCCAGTTCTACGGGCTCGGCGTGCGCGAGGGCTGGCACCGCGTCGAGCAGCTGATCGAGGCGGTCGGGCTGACCGAGCAGCGGCTGCAGAAGGTCTCGTCGCTCTCGACCGGCCAGCGGCAGAAGCTGAACCTCGCCCGCGGCCTGCTCAACGACCCATGGATCCTGTTCCTCGACGAGCCGACGCTTGGGCTGGACGTATCGGCGGCGCGCCAGACACGCGAGCTGGTCCAGCAGTGGCAGCAGGCGCTGCCCGGCCGGACGATCCTGCTGACCTCGCATTACATGGCGGAGGTTGACGAGCTGTGCGACCGGGTGGCGATCGTCGATCGTGGGCGGATCCTGGCCATCGGCACGTCGGCCGAGCTGAAGCGCCGCGTGCAGCGCGAATCGATCTTCCTGCTCGAGGTCGACCGGCTGCCGGCCGGTATCCAGGCCCTCGCCGCCCTGCCGGGCGTGCTCAGCGCGGTCGAGCCGACGGCCCAGGACCTGGGCGGCGCAGCCGACCGCCAGACCGTGTCGGTCAAGCTGAGCCTGGACGACGACGCGGCGCTGGGTGGCGTGGTCGCCGAGCTCGGCCGGATGGGTGCCTCCATCGTTGCCCTGGCAAAATCCGAGCCGTCGCTCGAGGACGTGTTCGTCGAGCTGGTCGGCCGCGGCTTCACCGAGCGCGAGCAGGAAGCAGACGACACGGACGACCGAGCCTCGGATGGCGGCGGACGCGGTGATCTGCTGGCGCCGGCCGACGATTCGGCGACGCCGGCTGACGGCTACGTCTCGCAGGAGCCCGTCGAGACGGCCCGATGAGTGCCCCGCCGAGCCCCTTCGTGTTCAGGCGGACCGACAGCCCGCAGCAGGCGGCAGCGTGGGATCGAACGCGCGCGCTGGTGACCAACCTGCGCTCGGTCTACGGCCGCGCCTATCCACGCCTGATCGGCGCCCGGCGCGAGCCCTCGTGGCTCTTGTTCGAGATCCTGCTGCCCTTCCTGACCACGTCCGCCTTCGTCTTCGTCTACCGGGCGCTCGATGCGCCATCGGAGTTCATCGGCTTCGTGGTGCTCGGCGGGGCGATGACCGCCTTCTGGCTGAACATCCTCTGGATGATGGCAGCGCAGCTCTACTGGGAACGCGACCAGGGCAACCTCGAGCTCTACTTCACGGCGCCGATCAGCATGATGAGCATCCTCTTCGGCATGGCCATCGGTGGGTTGTTCATGAGCGGCACGCGCGCGCTGGTGGTGCTGATCGTGGGCGCCACCCTGTACGGGGTCACCTTTGCCGTCGACCAGTGGCTGCTGCTGCTCGCCGTCTTCCTGCTGACGATGGGCGCGCTGTACGGCCTGGGCATGGTCCTGGCCTCTTTCTTCCTGCTCTCAGGCCGGGAGGCGTGGCACCTGTCGCAGGGTCTCCAGGAACCGGTCTACTTCGTATCGGGCCTCAACTTCCCGGTTGGGCGGCTGGGCCTGCTGGGCGCGCTGGCGATCTCGACGATCCCCCTTGCCGTCGGCCTGGACGCGATGCGCCAGCTTGCGTTCGTCGGCTCGGAGCACGTATACGGCGTGCTGCCCGCCTGGGCAGAGGCGCTGATCCTGCTCGCCATGGCGGCGCTGTTCATCAGCCTGGCGCGCTGGATGCTGCGCCACATTGAGCGCCTTGCGCGCGTCGAGGGCAAGCTGACGATGAAGGGCACATGAGCGCCCAACCGCTTGCCGCACGGAAGCGCGACCGGCGATCCGACTACGCCGCGACCTGGCGTGCGTTTCGAACTGCCATGCGGCTGGGCTGGCAGACCGAGGCCAACTGGGCGGATCCGCTGTTGTTCTTCATCTACTCGGTCGCCAAGCCGGTCGGCGCGGCCGCGATCCTGGTCTTCATGGTCGACATCATCAGCGGCGGCCGGGCTGATCCGGGCATCCGGGTGTTCGTCGTGGTGGGCAGCGCACTGTGGTCGTTCGTCGTCGCCGGCATCGCCGGCCTTGCCTGGTCGGTGCTCGACGACCGTGAGCGCTACCGGATGCTCAAGTACCTGTACGTCAGCCCCAACTCGTTGCTCGTGCTGCTGCTCGGCCGAGGTGCGGCGCGGATCGGCATCGGCGCGTTTGGCGCGCTGATCACGCTGCTCATCGGCGCGCTCGTGCTGGGCGTGCCGTTCGACGTGCTGCGCGTCGACTGGCCGCTGGCGCTGATCGCGATGGCGCTCGGGCTGGCCAGCATCCTCGGTCTGGGCCTGATCCTGGCGGCGACGGTGATGCAGACCCGGCAGGACTCGTGGAGCTACCCGGAGGCCGTGGCGGGAGCCCTGTTCCTGCTCGTCGGCGCGGTCTTCCCGCTGCTCGTGCTGCCCGCCCCGATCCAGGTCGTGGGCCTGCTGACGCCGCTCACGTGGTGGCTGGAGGGCATCCGCCACGCGCTCTTCCCGGGCATCCTGTCCGGCGTCGGCGGCGCGGGCTCGGTGTACGCCGACTGGACCGGCCGGCTGATGCCCTCGACCGCCGAGATCGTGCTCGTGCTGGCCGCCTCAACGGCCGTCGTCCTGGGGATCGGCGTGGCCTTCTTCCGCTGGAGCGAGCGGCGAGCCAAGGAGAAGGGCCTGTTTGACCAGATCACAGGCTCCTGAAGCCGGCTCCGTCAGCGGCTGTAGAGGCTCTGCTCGCCGAAGACCTGGAGCGACAGCTCGCGCAGCTTGTCGATCCTGAGCGTCGTCACCGTTCGGCCGCCGGTCTCGCTCCGCGGATGGAAGGTCGCCCACTCAGGGGAGCGGAAGACGTAGCCGTTGGTCGGCTCGTCATTGACCTGCTCGGACAGCTTGAGCAGCTCGGAGATGCGCTCGCGCGGGAAGTCGGTCCGCAGGACCTGGCCGATGGCGTCCATGATCGCCGGCAGGTTGGCCAGCTTCTCAGGCTTGGTCATCTCGCGACGCAGCGCCGTCAGGACCTGCTGCTGGCGGTGGGCGCGGGCGAAGTCGCTGCTGCCCTTGCGGCTGCGCACGTAGGACAGCGTGTCCGCGGCGTTGAGCCGGTGCTGGCCGACGGGCAGGAAGAAGCCCTTGCCGCCGTGGATGTACGTGTCGTTGATCTCGGTCTCGTTGTAGATCGTCACGCCGCCGATCTCGCGAACGACACGCTCGAACCCAGGGATGTCGACCGCCGCGTAGTAGTCGATCGGGATGCCGAGCAGGTAGCCAACCTGGTAGCCCAGGCTCTTGAGGCCGCCGTCGGGGTAGAGCCGCGCGTCGCGGCTGGCGTAGCGGGCGAAGCCGTTGAGCTTGCCGTTGAACGTGCCGCCCGTGTAGACCGGGAACTGGGCGATGTCGCGCGGGAAGCTGAACATGTAGACCTCGCCGGTGGTCGTGTTGGTGCTGACAACGATCATCGTGTCCGTCCGGCGGCTGTCGCGACCGGGCATCCAGTCGATGCCCACGATCAGCACGTTCAGCCAGCCGTCAGTGGCGGTGTCGATGCCGGCCACGTCGAAGGGCGGCGGCTGGCCGCGGGTGATCGTCGGTTCCGCGTCATCATCATGGTCGTTATATGGGTCGCCGTCAGTCTGCGGGTCGGCGCTCGGCGATGGCGCACGATCAGGCGTGGCGCCGGGCTGGGCGCTCGAGGTCGGGGCAAGCGGCGTGGGCGTGGCCCCTGCGCCCACCGCAGGCAAGGTGGCGACCGGCCCGAGCAGGCCATCGCCGCCTGACGCCATCTGGTTACCGGCATTGAGCACCGCCGTCGCCGAGACGTAGGCGAAGCCGTGGCTGGCCACGATCAGCGCGACGAGCAGCGGCATGACCATCCAAGCCATCAGCGTGCGCCGTCCGGCGCGCCAGGCATGGAAGACCGCCGCCACGCGCCAGACTCCGAAGACGACCGTCGCCAGCAGGACCGTCAGCGCGACGGCCGGGTCGAGCAGCCGGGCGGCGAAGTGCGAGACTCCCTGGGCCAGTTCGTTGCCCAACAGCGCCAGCCCGGCCAGGGTCGGCAGGCCGAAGATGACTGCCGGCCGCCAGCGGCGGGTGTACGCCTGGCCGGCCCCGGGCAGGAGGAAGCTGAGCGTGGCGGCGACGGTCGCAGAGCGCTGGTTCTGGCGGCGGGGCACTGCCATCGAACGGCGCTGCGGCACGGCCATGCGCCGCGCACCCACGCCACGCGACGCGCTGGGCGGAGCCGGCGCCGCTCCGATGCGGGCCCGATTGGCCATTCCCAAACGTGCTACCTCCCGCTTCGTCTCGCAACGCGGGGGCACGTCGTTGCGTTCGCCTGCTCTCGGGCGGCACTCCCTCAAGCGCTACGAAGGTTACTCTCTTGCGCCGCTGATCGCCACTCGGCTAGAAGCCAACAAGCTCAGCGGCGACCAGGCCGGCAACACGCGCGTTGCTCTCGATCAGTGCCAAATTGGCGACGACCGACCGCCCGCCCGTCAGCTCGGCGACCCGCGCCAGGACCCACGGGGTGCTGGCCGGGCCGTGAATCTTGGCCGATTCCGCGTCCGCGATCGCCTGCGCGATCGCCGCGTCGGCCTCCTCGCGCGGCAGCGCCGCTTCCTCGGGCACGGGCACGGCGACGACGATCGCGGCCTCCAGGCCGAGCCGCGACTGGTGGCCGAAGAGCGCGGCAACGGCGGCGCCGTCTGTCACGCGATAATCCAGGCGGCGGCCGCTCTCGCGGCTGAAGAAGCCAGCCAGCTCGTCAGTCCGCCAGCCCACGATCGGCACGCCGCGCGTCTCGAGGTACTCGAGAGTCAGGTCGACGTCGAGGATCGACTTGGGCCCCGAGCAGACCACGACCAGCGGCGTGCGTGCCAGCTCATCGAGGTCGGCGGAGACGTCAAGGGTGCGCTCGCCGCCGCGGTGGACGCCGCCGATGCCGCCGGTGGCGAACACACGGATGCCGGCCCGGTGGGCGGCGATCATCGTTGCAGACACGGTCGTGCCCGCCCATCCGCCGCGCGCCATGGCAATGGCAAGCGTCGAGCGTGAAGCCTTCTGCGGCTCGTGTGCGCGCGCGACCTGCTCGAGCTCATGCTCGTCCAGCCCAACGACCAGGCTGCCCTGGCGTACGGCGATCGTGGCCGGCACGGCGCCAGTCTGGGCGACGGCCGCCTCGGCGCTGCGCGCCGCCTCCAGGTTGCGCGGCCAGGCCAGGCCGTGGGTGATCAGCGTCGACTCGAGCGCAACCACCGGCCGGCCGGTGGCAAGGGCCTGCTGGACCTCCGGGCGGATCTCCACTGCCGGCCCGCGCAACCTCACAGCGCCAGCTCCGGGCGCGACCGCGAGAGCAGCGCGGCCGCCGAGCGATGGCCGGCCATCGCCGCCCGGCGCAGAACCTGGGCGCGGCGCAACCCGGCCGTCTGGTCGCTGCCGCTGGCAGCCGCGACCGAGGCGCGCGCGCTACCCCTGGCCAATGACTGCTCGAGCAGCGAGTGGAGGAAGCCGGCATCGAAGGCGTCGCCGGCGCCGGTCGTGTCGCGGGCGCGCAGTGGCGCGGTTGCCACGGCCAGCTCGAGCACCCCGCGCTTGCGCTCGCCGGCCCGTTCTCCGCTGTTATTCGCCGCGCGGCCGCCGGTGGCGAGCCATAGGACCCGGCAGCCGGCTGAGCCCTCCTTGATGACGACGATCGGCGCCAGCTCGAGCAGCCGGGGCAGGTCCGCCCCGGCCAGGGCTCGCGCCTCGTCGGCATTCGCGAAGACGATGTCCGCGGCAGCCTCGCCGATCAGCGTCCACGCGGCCTGCCGGCCGCGCGAGAGCAGCGGCCGGCGCGAGGCCAGGTCGACCGAGACGAGGCGGCCCGCATCGCGCGCCTGGCCCGCAGCCGCCAGGGCGGCGAAGCGCAGCGGCTCGTTGACCAGGGAATAGGCCGGCAGGTGCAGCGCGTCGACACGCCTGACCAGCGCCGCCCTGGCCTCGCGCTGGCGTAACCAGTCGGCCGCGCCGCGCTGCGTCACGAACGTGCGCTCGCCGCGTGGATCGACCAGCACCGCCAGGCGCGCCGTCGGCTGGTTGCTGACCAGTGGCGCGTGGACGCGCACCCCGTCAGCACGCAGCGCGCGCACGAGCCGCTGGCCGAGGGCGTCATCACCCACTGCTGCCAGCAGCGCCGCCTCCCCACCGAGGGCGGCGAATGCGCGGGCCGTGTTGGCCGCCGAGCCGCCGGCACGCAGCTCCAGCACGCCCGCGACGTCGGTCCCGGCGGCCGCCGGCTCATCCGGCCGGACGACGACGTCGAGCACCAGGTCGCCGAGCGCGAGCAGCCGTGGGCGGCGCTTTCGTCCGCCTGGCGACGCAGTCTTGTCGGTCATTGGGGACGCTCCACGGGCCGACTATGATAGGCAGGCGCCAGACCGGCCGAGCTCCCCAGGCTGGCCAATCGCAGCCGTCGGCGCCAGACTCGGACCGTGGCCGCTGCCAGCGGGACGACCGTCGTCCCGGGCTGGCGCCACAGCAGACCGGAGGTCCGTTGACCGACACGATCGGGCGAACAGCGCTGCGCCTCCCGGCGGAGGCACGCACAGCCTTCGACGCCGCGCTCGAACGCGCGCTGGGCGAGCGCTGGGTCATCCGCATGTGGCAGCGCGATCCAACGCTCTGGAGCTCCGATGCGAAGGTGGGGGACGAGATATCGCAGCGGCTCGGCTGGCTCGATGCGCCGCTCGGCTTCCGCGAGCGGGCCGCCGAGCTAACCGCCTTCGCCCGGGGCGTGATGACGGAGGGTTTCGAGAGTGCCGTCGTGGCGGGTATGGGCGGCAGTTCGCTTGCGGCGGAGGTGCTCGCCCGCTCGCTGCCGCTGGGCGAGTCGGGCCTGCGCCTGCGCATCCTCGACTCGACCGATCCGCTGGCCGTCCGCGCCGCGCAGGCCGCGGACGATCCCCTGCGGACGCTGTACCTGATCGCCAGCAAGTCAGGCACGACGACCGAGACGCTGGCCTTCCTCGCGCACTTCTGGCAGGTACAGGACGAGCTCCACGTCGACATCCCGACCAGCGCAGCCGGCCAGCACTTCGTGGCCCTCACCGATCCGGGCCGCAGCCTCGACGCGATCCCCCACACCGACCTGTTCCGCAACGTCTTCCTCAACCCGGCCGACGTGGGCGGACGCTACAGCGCGCTGACCTACGTCGGCCTCGTGCCGGCGGCGCTGATGGGCCTCGACCTCGACACGCTGCTCGACGACGCGGTCCTGATGAGCGAGCGCTGCCGCGAGCCCGAGGCGCGCAATCCCGGGCTGTGGCTCGGCGTGGCCCTCGGGGCCCTGGCGATGGCCGGTCGCGACAAGCTGACCTTCGTCATCGAGCCACGCATCGCCGCCTTCGGGTCATGGGCGGAGCAGCTTGTCGCAGAGAGCACGGGCAAGCAGGGCCGGGGCATCGTGCCCGTCGATGGCGAGCCACTGGCGGGACCCGAGGCTTACGGCAAGGACCGCGTCTTCGTGCGCCTGGCCGGGCCGGCTGATGAAGCCTGGCTGGCCGAGACGGGCGCCGCGCTGGAGCGCCTCGCCGAGGCCGGCCAGCCGGTCATCGACCTGGCCCTCGCCGATGGTGAGGGCCTCGGTGGCGAGTTCATGCGCTGGATGTTCGCGGCCGCCGTCGCCGGCGCTGTCCTGGAGGTCAATCCGTTCGACGAGCCCAACGTGACCGAGTCCAAGAGCAACACCGCTCGAGTGCTCGAGACGCTGCGCGCCGGCGGTCGGCCAACCGTGGAAGCCCTGGCGGTCGAGCGTCCGCTCGTGCTCATCGGTGACGCTCCCCTGCGCCTGACTGGCAACGAGGGCAGCCTCGCCGACGGGCTGCGCCGGCACCTGGGCCGGCTGCGGCCGAACGGCTATGTCAGCCTGCAGGCGTACTTTGGGGCCACACCGGAGCGGGAGGCCGCCCTGCGCTCGCTGCAGCAGATGCTGCGCGACGGGACGCGGCGAGCGGTGACGGTCGGCTACGGGCCCCGCTTCCTGCACTCGACCGGCCAGCTGCACAAGGGCGGGCCGCCCAACGGCCTGTTCATCCAGCTGACCGTCGACCATCCCGACGACCTGCCCATCCCGGGCCGGCGCGAGACGTTCGGCACGCTGATCGACGCCCAGGCGACGGGCGACTTCGAGTCGCTCGAGGCCCATGACCTGCCGGTCGCGCGCATCCATCTGGGCCCCGATCCCGAGGGCGGCCTGATCGCCCTCGCGGATGTGCTGGCGCAGGCACTGGACTAGGAGGAGAGAGCGTGGATCTGGCGATGGTGGGACTCGGTCGGATGGGCGCCAACATGGCCCGCCGGCTGCATCGGGCAGGCCACCGCGTGGTCGCCTACAACCGCACCTGGGAGACAGCCCAGGAGCTGATGCGCGAGGAGGGCGTCGACGGCGCGCCAACGCCGGCCGAGGTCGTTGCCATGCTCAATGCGCCGCGCACGGTCTGGCTGATGGTGCCCGCGGGCGATGCGACCGAGCAGACGATGGAGGAGTTCGCCGCGCTGCTCTCGACCGGCGACACGATCGTCGACGGCGGCAATGCCAACTTCCACGACACCAAGCGCCGCCACCGGCTGATGAAGGAGCGCGGCATCCACTTCGTCGATGCCGGCATCAGCGGCGGCGTGTGGGGGCTGCAGAACGGCTACGGCACGATGGTCGGCGGCGAGCCCGAGGCGGTCGAACGGCTGGAGCCCGTCTTCCGCGCGCTGGCACCGGAGGGCGGCTACGTCCATGCCGGGCCGCCGGGCGCGGGCCACTACGTGAAGATGGTCCACAACGGCATCGAGTACGGCCTGATGCAGGCCTACGCGGAGGGCTTCGAGATCCTGCACGCGTCGGAATACCCGCTCGACCTGGCGGCCGTCTCCAAGGCATGGATGAACGGCACCGTCATCCGCTCGTGGCTGCTGGAGCTGCTCGGCCTCGCCTTTGCGCAGCACGGCGAGGAGCTGGGCGAGATCCGCGGCTATGTCGAGGACTCGGGCGAGGGCCGCTGGACCGTCCAGGAAGCGATCGATCTCGACGTGCCAGCAACGGTCATCACCCTTGCGCTGCTGACCCGCTTCCGCAGCCGCCAGCCGGAGTCATACGGCGCTCGCGTCCTGGCCGCGCTGCGCCAGCAGTTCGGCGGCCACGCGGTCCGGACCGGGTAGCCGGCGCCCCCAGGATGGCTACCGGCACTACCCGCCCGCCAAGGACGCGCAGGCGAGCGGACACTCGCGGCGTCGAGGCGATGCACGTCTACCGCCACATCGAGACAGCGGCCAACCCGCTGCGCGAGGGCCTGCGCCTGGAGCGCGTTCCCGATCCGTGCACGATCGTCATCTTCGGCGCGACCGGTGACCTCACCTCGCGCAAGATCCTGCCCGCCGTCTACAACCTCCGCCGGGCAGGGCTGCTGCCGCCCGAGACGAGCATCGTCGGCTTCTCGCGCCGGCCGCTGTCTGACGAGCAGTTCCGCTCAAGCATGCGCTCGGCCGTCGAGGCCTACTCGCGGGCGCCGCTCGAGGACGCGCTGTGGGATGACTTCGCGGCCGGAATCTTCTACCAGCCCGGCCAGTTCTCTGACCGCCAAGCCTACAAGGACCTGGCGACGCGGCTGGAGCAGATCGACGCCGCGCGCGGCACGGCCGCCAACCGGCTGATCTACCTCGCGACACCGCCGTCGGCGTACATCGAGATCGTCGACAACCTGGGCCGCGTTGGCATGGACCACCAGGGCGGCCGTGAAGGCTGGTCGCGGATCGTGGTCGAGAAGCCGTTCGGCCACGACGTGGAGTCGGCCCGCAGGCTCAACGACGCGCTGATCAAGGTCTTCGAGGAGTCGCAGGTCTACCGCATCGACCACTACCTGGGCAAGGAGACCGTCCGCAACCTGCTCGTCTTCCGCTTCGGCAACGGCATCTTTGAGCCGCTCTGGAACCGGCGCTACGTCGACCACGTGCAGATCACAGTCGCCGAGGACCTGGGCGTGGAAGGCCGCGGCAGCTTCTACGAGGAGGCCGGGGCGGCGCGCGACATCCTCCAGAACCACCTGCTACAGGTGCTGACACTGGTCGCGATGGAGCCGCCGCTGGCGTTCGAGGCGGACGCGCTGCGCGACGAGAAGGTGCGCGTCCTGCGCGCGATCGATCCCCACTGGACGGAGGCCCGCGTGCGGGCCCAGGTGGTGCGCGCGCAGTACCAGGCCGGCTGGGTGGGCGACGAGCAGGTGGAGGCCTACCGCGACGAGCCGGACGTGGCGCCCGATTCGAAGGTCGAGACGTTCGTCGGCCTGAAGCTCGAGGTCCACAACTGGCGCTGGGCCGATGTGCCCTTCTACCTGCGCACCGGCAAGCGGATGGCCCGCCGGGCGACCGAGGTGGCGATCCAGTTCAAGCTGCCGCCGCTGATGCTCTTCGAGAGCTCGGCCTCGCCGCCCGAGCCCAACCTGCTGGCCATGCGCATCCAGCCGGACGAGGGCATCCTGCTGCGCATCACGGCCAAGGTGCCTGAGCTCGGGCTCGACGTGCGCAGCGTGAACATGGACTTCACCTACGGCACGTCCTTTGCGCGCGACGCACCGGAGGCGTACGAGACGCTGCTCCTTGACGCGATGCTGGGCGATGCGTCGCTGTTCACCCGGGCCGACGAGGTGGAGGCGGCATGGGGCATCGTCAGCCCGCTGATCGACGTCTGGCGCGGCTGGGACGAGCGCGGCCAGGCCGAGCAGGATCCAGACGCCGACCTGTGCTTCTACGAGGCCGGCTCGTGGGGGCCGGAGAACGCCAATCGGCTGATCGAGAGCGACGGCCGACGCTGGCGGCGGCTGTGAGCCCGGTCACCGCGCCCGACGGCGGCGAGGCGCCGGTCCGCGTCGCCGACCTCGGTTCGAAGCGGCTTGGGGCGACGAGCCGCTGGCACGTCCGCGCGCAGAGCGTCCACGAGTGCGTCGAGAAGCTGGCCGCCATCTGGTCCAAGGCCGCGGTCGAGGCCGAGCACAGCGCGCTGAGCGAGATCGAGCGCCAGCGCGCGCTCGGCGACCCGCGCCTGGGCGGGCATCTGGACGAGCCACGCTCGGTGCGCGTGCGCATGCGCACGAGCGTGCTGACGCTGGTCGTCATCGCTCCGCGCCCGGAGACCGCCGAGCGGACCATGGCCGCCATCAACGCGCTCCACCAGCGCCACCCGTCACGGGCGATTGTCATCTCGCCGGGCGACTTCGACGGCCCCGCCTCGATGGACGCGCACATCTATGCCGAGTGCAAGCTGACCGCGCGAACTGACGCCGAGGTCTGCACCGAGCAGATCCTGATCAAGGTCGGCGGCGAGCTGTCACAGCACCTTGCCCGGGTCATCTCGCCGCTGCTCATCCATGACCTCCCGGTGGTGCTGTGGTGGCCCGACGACCCGACCTTTGGCACTCGCCGATTCCACGAGGTCGTCGCGCTGGCGGACCGGCTGCTCGTCGACAGCGGGACCTTTGCCGAGGACGGCCGCCACAGGCTCGCCGGCCTGGCATCGGCGATCGCGGATGGGATCGTCGTGTCAGACATCGGCTGGCTGCGCCTGAACCTGTGGCGCGAGCTGCTGGCCGGCCTGTTCGACCATCCGCTGCTGACCCGCGAGCTGGACCATGCCCGTAGCCTGCGCGTCGACTTTGCCCGGCCGGGCAGCGCCATCCACCTGGCCAAGGCGCTGTACGTCTGCGGTTGGCTGTCCGGCCAGCTGGGCTGGGAGATCAAGCACCCGCTCGAACGTGACCAGGACGACTCTTTCCGCGCCACGCTGCGCGACGGCCGGCGCGAGGTCAGCGTGGAGCTGCGGCCGGTGCGTCCGCCGATCCACACGGCCAGCCACTCGCCCGGCTCGCTGCTCGCCATCGACCTCGTCGCCACGCGCGCCAAGGCGAGCGTGCGCGCGCGGGTGACCCGCCAGCGGGACCACCTACTCGCGACGGCGCACTGGAACGGCGCGCCGGTTGCCCGCCGCGCCGGCCGGCTGGAGCCGTTCGACGAGGCGCCGTTCATTGCCGAGGCGCTCGAGCAGCCCGGGCTGGAACGCCTCTTCGAGCGCGCCCTAGCCCGGGCGGCCCGCCTGCGCGGCGGATGAAAGGAGGACCAGCGTGACCAGCCAGACGATTGGCCGAGCCAAGGTCGTGATCGTGGATGACGAGAGGGCCGTCGCCCGCGCCTCAGCCGACCTCCTGGTCGAGCGCCTGGACCGGGCGCTGGCCGAGCGCGGCGAGGCCCACCTCGCCTTGACCGGCGGCTCGTCGGCGGTGACGCTTTACCGCGAGCTGGCGGCGCGCGAGCGAGACGCCGTCGACTGGGCGCGCGTCCACCTGTGGTGGGGTGACGAGCGCTTCGTGCCGGTCGATCATCCCGAGTCGAACATCGGCATGGCCTATGCGATCCTGCTCGGCATCAGCGAGCGATCGGCGACGTCAGGCACGGGCGGACAGGGAGCGGATATCACGGCCGGTGACGTGCCCGGGCTGCCTATCCGACCGGAGAACGTCCACCCCTTCCAGATCGATGAGGCGCTGAGCGAGAGTGACGCCGCCGAGCTGGTCGCTGAGCGCTACGCCGAGGAGATGGCACGCCATCTGCCGGCCGAGCGCGGCGGCGTGCCTGCCTTCGACGTCATCCTGCTCGGCGTCGGGCCGGACGCGCACATCATGTCCGCCTTCCCCGGCAGCGCCGCCCTCGATGCCAATGCGCCACTGGTGCTGGCCATCCCCGCACCTGAGCACATCGGGCCGCACCTGCCGCGGGTGACCATGAACCCGCGGCTGGTCGAGGCGGCGGACAGCGTGATCGTGATGGTCAGCGGCGCGGCCAAGGCGGAGGCCGTGGAGCGCGCACTGGTCGGCGATGAGGACTTCAGCGACGCGCCGGCTCGGCTGGCCGCTCGGCCGAACGCGACCTGGTTCCTCGATCGCGCCGCGGCGGCGCGGCTCGAGATCGGAGGCTAGCCGGCCGCCAACCTGTAGCCCAGGCCGATTGCGGCGCTCAGGCCGAGCGTCACCAGCAGCGGCCAACGCAGCCGCAGCAGAACGATCAGCGACAGCCCGACCAGGCCGAGTGCAACCGGGTCGAGCGTGACCAGCTCGGCAGTGTGCAGGCGCAGCGGGCCCAGACGCAGCTCGCCGGTCGTCGTGAACACGGTCTGCAGGCCGAACCACAGGCCCAGGTTCAGGATCACCCCGACCACCGCCGCCGTAATGCCGCGCAGCGCAGCTGTGAGCTGCGGCTGGCCCTGCAAGTACTCGACGTACGGCGCCCCGGCGAGCACGATCCCGAAGGACGGCACGAATGTGACCCACGTCACCAGCAGCCCGCCGAGGATGCCGGCCGCGAGCGGGTCAAGGCCGTCGCTCACACCGAAGGCGGCCATGAAGCCGACGAACTGGACGACCATGATCAGTGGCCCGGGCGTCGATTCGGCCAGCCCTAGGCCGTCGAGCATCTGTTCGGCGCTCAGCCAGCCGAAGCCGCCGACTGCCTGCTGGGCAACGAAGGCCAAGACCGCATAGGCGCCACCGAACGTCACCAGCGCGGCAACCGAGAAGAAGGCCGCCAGCTGGGCATAGACGCTCGCCGGGCCGAGGACGGCCACGGCCAGCGCGCTGGGTACGAGCCACAGGACGGCCGCCACAGCAAGCACCGTCAGTGCCCGGCTGGTTGCGGGACGCTCGACCCGCCTGCCATCCGGGGCGGTCACCGGCTGGCTCACCGAGTCGCCGTCCCGGCGTGACAGCCGCGCGACCAGCCAGCCCGCCAGCGCAGCACCGAGGACGATCACGGGGAACGGGATGTCGAGGAAGAAGATCGCGCCGAAGGCGGCGCCCGCGATCAGCCACGCTGCGCGGCCGGCCAGGACGCGCCGGGCCAGGCCGTAGACCGCGCCGACGACGAGGGCCACGACGGCCGGCTTGATGCCATAGAACAGCGCATCGACGAAGGCCGTCCCCTCGAAGAGCGCGTATAGCGCGCTCAGCGCCATGATCACCAGCGCTCCCGGCAGAATGAACAGCAGGCCCGCGGCAAGGCCGCCGGCCACACCGTTCAGGCGCCAGCCGATGTACGTCGCCAGCTGCTGCGCCTCCGGCCCCGGCAGGAGCATCGAGAAGTTGAGCGCGTGCAGGAAGCTGCGCTCGGACATCCAGCCGCGCCGCTCGACGATCTCGCGGTGCATCACCGCCACCTGGCCGGCCGGTCCACCGAAGCTGTTGAGGCCGACGTAGAGCCACGCTCGAAGCGCCGCCGACCGGCTGGGCTGGCGGGCGGGCGGCAGGTGAGGGACCATCGCGGGCAACTTAGCGCCCTCGATGGGCGCGCGCGGGCCCAGGACGATCGGGTCAGTGCGCGCAGGCACCGCCCAGGTACATCCTCAGGCCTGCCTGGACACTAGGCGAGGCACGATGCGCGTCGATTTCTGCGGCTATTCCGGAGACTGCACCATTCACGGCCAGATCGATCTGCCGGCGAGCCGGTTGAGCGATGCGCTCAACCGCGAGCCGCAGCTGGTGGTGCATGACGTTGTGCTGCGCAGCCTCGAGCAGCCGAGCGAGATGTCAGCCGGCGACCAGGCGTTCGACATCGCGGACCTGTTCGCGGTCGAGGCGCCCGTCCCGGCGGGGGATGAGCAGCGCCGGATCAGGACAGTGCGCGAGCTGCTTCGCGTCGAGGCCGGCCCGTACGTGATCTACGGCGAGATGCATTCGCTGCCCGGTATCGGGGGCCTGCGAACCTTCCACGCCCGGCGGGGCATGGTCCCGATGACCCAGTGCCAGGCGATCTTCGAGCGCCACGGCCGGTTGGAGGTGGTGGCGACGCCGTTCCTGCTGGTCAACAGCAGGCTTGTCGACCACGTCGACGTGGCGACGCCGGAGCAGTACGGCGAGGAGGTCGAGACCAGGGCGGCGGCCGCCCTGGGAGCCAAGCAACAGGCCAGCGACGCCGTAGCCTGACCGCCGTTCGCAACGTCGGCGCGAAGCGTGGAGCTTCCCGCGGCGGAAGCATGGGCCTAGCATGGGCTGCCAAGGCGCGATGCTGCGGAGGTGAACGATGATCGGCCGGCTGCTGATGGCGATAGTCGACTTACAGGCGTTCTGGGCGCGGCCGCTCGGCAAGCTCAACCAGCGCGTCCTGCGCGCGCTGTTCGGGCCGATCAAGCCGGTCAAGGACTTCCTCAACGGCAAGTGGCTGGGCCACTCGCTGCATGCCGCGCTGACGGACCTTCCGATCGGCGCGCTGACGCTGGTCCTGGTGTTCGACGTTGCCGGCCTGCGCGCCGCGGCGGACATCAGCCTGGGCTTCGCCATCCTGGCCATGCTCGGTGCAGCCGTGACGGGCCTGGCTGACTACACCGACACGGACGATCGGGCGCGCACCGTCGCCACCTTCCATGCGCTGCTGAACACGGCGGCGCTGCTCCTCTTCGCCGTCTCGCTGGTGCTGAGGCTGGCGGATCCCCAGGCGGAGCGCGCACTCGCGATCGGGTTGGTCGTGGCCGGCTATGCGCTCGTCGCCCTTGCCGCCTGGGTAGGAGGAGAGGTCGTCTATGCGCTGGGCAACATGGTCAGCCGCCACGCATGGCGGTTCGGCGGCACGCCCAAGTGGCTGCGGCTCGACGTGACGGATGTTCCTGAGGGCGTGCCAACGAGGGCCAGGGCCGGGCAGCAGAGCATCCTGCTCGTACGGCAGGGCGCGACGGTCCACGCGCTGCATGACGTCTGCGCCCACGCCGGCGGCCCGCTCTCAGAAGGGCGCATCGTGGATGGCTGCATCGAGTGCCCGTGGCACCAGTCACGCTTCGAGCTCGCGACGGGCCGCAGGAGGGCCGGGCCAACAACCTTCGACCAGCCGCGCTACGAGGTCCGCCAAGCTGAGGGTGGCGGCTGGGAGGTCCGCCGCACGGGCCCGGGCACAGGCGACGAGATGTAGTCGGCGTCAGCCGGCGGCAATGCCCTGGAGGTATGGCCCACCGGTGATGAGCACGACGCCCAGTGCGGCGAGGCCAATGCCCACCAGCTGCCAGGCGCGCAGGCGCTCGTGCAGCAGCAGCGCTGCCAGGACGGTGGTCACGACCGGGTAGAGCGACGACAGGACGACCGCCACGGCCAGCTGGCCGGCCTGGTTGGCGAGCACGAACAAGGCATTGCCGCCAAGGTCGCCCAGCCCGGCCGCGAGCAGCAGCGGGGCCAAGGCGGCGAGCGCGGCGCGCGAGCCCCTGCCCATGCCCAGGACCCCCCGCAGCCGGCCGGCAAGCGTCCGCTCCTGCCGGCGCATGAGCAGCGCCGCCGCCGCGACCATGACCACGAGCAGCCCGGCTGAGCGGACCGCGACCAGCGGCCACCACAGGTCGCCGCCAGCAGCGCGTGCCTCGTCCATCAGCAGGTAGAAGCCGGCAAAGCCGAGTCCTGAGACCACGACCAGCGGCAGGTCGCGCACGTCGATCTGTGCCTGGCGCCGCTCGCCAGCCGTCTGCTCGCCGCCGGGCAGCGATATCAGCACCACCGCGCCGATGGCGAGCACGATGCCGAGCAGCCTGATCTCGCCGATCGCCTCACCGCGCAGGTAGCTGACGATGACTGGCAGCCCAGCTCCGATGAGCGCCGCCAGCGGCGCGATCAGCCCCATCGTGCCGCGCGACAGGGCGAGGTAGAACGCGCCGAGGCCGACGATCCCGCTCGCGCCCGCAGCCAGGCCCCAACCGAGCGCGGCCGTTGGCGGCAGTGCCTCGGCCGAAAGCGCCAGCAGGATCAGCGTCCCGCCAAGGCCGATGGCCTGCGCTGCAAGGATCGCGGTCAGGACGCTCGACCGGCGCGTAGCGAGGCCGCCGGCGAAATCGCCGATGCCCCAGGCCAGGGCCGAGCCCAGGCCGAAGAGCGGACCGGCCGGATTCAGGCGGCGGGGGCCTTGACGCGAGCCGGCTGCTCAGCCCCCGCGCTGGGCGCGACAGCCTCCACGCTCGCCGAATCGCCGGCCTCGGCCGGATCGTCAAGGACGATCACCCGCTCGGCCAGCCCGTCGTATCGATCCGAGCAGGTGAGGTAGATCACCTGCAGCTCGCCGGCCACGTCGCGCAAGAGCTCGACCGCGCGGCGGGCGCGCGCCTCGTCGAAGGTCACGAATGGGTCATCGAAGACGAGCGGCGGGCTCGCCGGCTGGGTGATCTGGCGGACGATACCCAGACGTGCGCAGAGGTACAGCTGGTCGACCGTGCCGCGCGAGAGCTGGCCGGCGTCGACCCACTCGCGGCTCTCCTCGGAGTACACGCTGAACTCGAGCTTGGCCTCGTCGACGCGCAGGCGGCGGTAGCGGCCGCCGGTGATGCGCTCGATGTCGCGGCCCATGGCCTGCTCCAGGAAGCGCGCCGCCTTCTGCATGGTGGCCGCCTCGGCCGCCTGGAGGGCGCCAACAGTCAGCTCGTATACGCGCAGGCGGCGCTCGATCTGGCGCAGCTGCTCGGTCGCCTCGCCCAGCGCCTCGACGTTGGCCGCGACCTGCTCCGCGTCCACCCCGTTGGCGTCGAGCCGGGCCTCCGCCTGGAGCTCGATCGCCAGGCGCTGCTCTCGCTCGGCGCGCAGCCGCTCGACGGCGGTCCGCGATGCAGCCAGGCTCTTCTGCGGCTCGGCACCGATCTCGCCCATGCCGGCCAAGGTGTGGCGACACTGGTCCGCCTCGGCGGCGGCCTGGTCGCGCAGCTCGGCGACATCCTGCTCGGGCTGGTCCTCGCCCATCAGCCCGCGGTACTCCGCGCGCAGCTGCTCGATGCTCGAGACATGGTCCGTCTCGGCGAGCAGCAGTTGGTCGGCTTGGGCGAGGTCGTCCATGCCCAGGGTCGCCAGCGCCTGCTCGCGCTCGCGCTCCGTCTCGCGCAGCTCGTCTGCCCGCTCGGAGCGGCCGCGCAGGCGGCGGTTGATCTCGTTCTCGCGCAGCTCGTTCTGCTGCTGCACGTCAAGCACGTGGGTGCGCAGACGCCGGCTACGCAGCCCGACGAACAGGGCCGCGGAACCGAGGAGCAGGGCGGCGCCGGCTCCGAGCAGCAGCTGGCCGAGCAGCAGCCCACCGACCAGCAACAGCACGGCCACCACTGCCAGGCCACCCGCAGCGGCCGCCCACTGACGCCAGGGTGGCTCTGGGACGGCCTCGAAGCTGATGTCCGGCTCGGCCGCCAGCTCGGCCCGGATCTCTGACAGTCGGTACTCGAGGTTGCGCAGGCGATCGACCGCTGCGCGGAGGCCGGGCAGCGAGATGGCCGAGGGATGGCTGCCCTCCAGCCGGCCGATCTCGGTCAGGAGCTCAGTGGCGCGCTTAAAGGTCGTGTAGCGCTGCTGCGCGGCGGCGGCCCGTTCCTCTAGGGCGACCGCGCGCTCCGCCGTCCGTTGCTCCTGCTGCGCGTGCGCCAGCTCGACGTCCGTCGCTGTCCGCCGGTCACGAGCCTCGGCCAGGCCGCGCCGATCGCTCTCCAGCTGGCGCAGCTCCGCTTCGCCACGTGCGACCTCGGACTCGAGGCGCTCCACCTCGGCCCGGGCCACTTTGAGGTAGCCGGGATTCTTGGGGCCTTCGCTGCGGTAGCGCCGGATGGCTTCGTCCAGCTTGCGCTTGGCGGCATGGGTGCCGCGCGTGGCGCCGCTCATCGACTGCTGGAGCCGGTCGCGGAGCGTGCCCTCGTCCTGCTTGAGGTCGGCCAGGTCGTGGTGGTGGACGCTGGCCGTCGCCTTGAAGAAGCGCTCATTGGGTAGGCCGGTCAGCGAAGAGATGACATGCTCGATCGCTGCCGGGTCGCGCTCCACGCCCTGCTCGGTGGTCAGCTCGGCGGTGCCCTTGCCGCCGGCGAAGGTCTTGGCCAGCCGACCGCGAATGCCCTCATCCGCGAAGTCGACGATGACCGTCGGCGGCCTGTCCGCGCCCCAGCGCCGGAGGTCCTCCAGCTCCCGCGCCTCGGTCGTGGCCCGCCTGAATAGGGCCAGCTCGAGCGCCTGCTGGATGGTCGTCTTGCCCGCCTCGTTGGGCCCGCGCACGATGGTCAGGCCGGGCGCGAGCTCGAGCTCGAGCTCAGCGTGGCGCTTGACGTCCTTGAGTCGAAGCCGAGTGATGCGCATCGTCAGGCCAGGCTCACGCGAACTGGGTCCTCGAGCAATACCCGGCCCAGGCGCAGGGCCTCCCGCAGCTCGGCCGCACCGTCGAGGTCTCCGCTCGACTCGTGCTCGCCGATGCGCGCCTCGAGGTCGCGCAGGAAGGCGCCCGGGATGGTCTCGGCTGACGGCAGCTCGCCCTCTGGCAGGGCCATCAACGACTGGTCGCGCAGGCGGAAGCGCAGGAAGCGGCCGCTCAGCTGCCGCTCGACCTCGTCCAGGTTGAGGTCCAGCTCATCTGGGCGCATGCCGACCAGCCGCGCGTCGAGGAAGAGGTTCTCGTCGGCAAGCTCGGTCAGCCGAGCGAGCAGGCGGTCCTGTGTGCCGATCTCGTCGGCTGCGAGGTCGAGCCGCTTGACGACCGTTCGGCCTACAGTTCGCGGCTCGATGCTCGGCGCAGCGCCTTCGGCGAGCTCGACGAGTAGCACCGACCCTGCACCGTCCTGGTCCAGCGCCACGGGCTCAGGGGCGCCGGCATATGCCCAGGTTGTGCCGCCGGCACGGCCGGCGAGGTGCGAGTGCCAATGGCCCAGGGCCAGGTAGTCGAGGCCGCTGGCCGCAACCTCCGACTCAGTGAACAGGACGTCGTCAGATTCGACCTTGCCCGGCATGCGCAGCGAGCCGTGGATCAGGCCGACGTTCCAGCGGCCGCGCCCCGCTTCGGCAGCCGTGAAGCCGGCGAGCGGGCTGGCCGGTGCTCGCTTGGTCCGGAATACGCGGCCGTGGACGGTCAGTTCGAGCGCCGGGTACGTGACCGCGGAGCGCTCGTCGGTAAGGACCACGAGGAGGTCAGAGTCGGCATCGACGCCCGCCAGCGCCGGCAGGTCGAAGACTCGGTAGATCGACCCGTCCTCGTAGCAGTCGTGTGTGCCCGGGATGATCACCGTCGGGATGTGCTTCCTTGCCAGCCGACTGAGCTGGCCAGCCACCGCCTCGACCGACCGCCGCGGCTGGGTGTTCGAGTCGAAGAGGTCACCGCCTATCACGACCAGGTCCACCTTCTCAGCCAGGGCCAGGTCGATCGCTCGCGTGAACGCCGCGAACTGCCGCTCGCGCTGGGCGGCCGCGGCGGGGCCAAGGTCGCGATAGCGCGCGCCAATGTGCACGTCAGCCAGGTGCATGAGACGCGGCATTCGGCCCAGATCCCTCCGTTTCGCCGGTGGCTACCGGTTACCTGCCAATTCTTACATCCGGAAGGGGGCTCTGACATGGGAAGGATGTGCTATCCGGCCGCCGGCGGCCGCCACTGGATCGGTGGTAACCTTGGGCGAGTAACCGGTGCGCCCCAGTCAGGGACCTCGGCAGAGCACCTGGGTAGCGCGGCGCCCGGCCTCCATCCAGACGCCGTCAGCCCACAGCCCTGGCACAGGCTCGCCGGTACAGGTAAACGGCTGTCCAGGGGAGGACCTTTTCGGTGTCTCAAGTCGATCGAACCCTTACCTGCGCTGACTGCGGCGTGGACTTCATCCACTCCGTCGCGGATCAGGCGTTCTATGCCGAAAAGGGATTCTCTTCAGATCCAAAGCGCTGTCCGGGCTGTCGCGCATCGCGCCGGCAGATGCGTGAGGGCAGCGGCTACGACGTGCGCGAGATCGGCGGCCCGCGTGGCTACGAGCGCGGCGATTACCGTCCGACGCGCGAGTACTTCGCGGTCATCTGCTCCAAGTGCGGCAATGCCGCGCAGGTGCCGTTCAAGCCGCGGATGGATCGCCCGGTCTACTGCTCCGACTGCTTCCGCGACGTCCAGGCGAGCTGATCCGAAGACATCCGCGCTGAACGAATGCGCCGGCCGCACGGGCCGGCGCTTCTTCTTGTCGCGCTCACTCTGTGTAGCCGTGGCGGCGCATCGGGCCGCGTAGGGCAAGCTCGATGATCCGCCGTGCGAGCGGGTGGATGCGCGTTCGCCAGCGATCAGCCGTTGCCGGGTCGAGTCCCTCGTCCGATGAGCGCATGCCATGCGCGGCCGGGACGCGAAACGTTCGAGCCGCCTCGACGACGTCGACACCCAGGAAGTCGGACACGGCCGGCAGGGTCTCGTCAGGCCGCCTCAGGACGTCCTCGAATTTGAGCAGCATGTAGCGGCCGGCATGACGCGACTGGTGGCGGCGATGGAGCCGCAGCGCGCGCCGCCAGGCCGTGATGGTCACGAACAGCAGGTACGTCTCGAGCAGGAACGGGACGCGGGCCAGCCAGTTGTACGGCCTGCGGCCGCGGCTGCGCCGGCGGTGCTGGTCGGAGACGTAGATCGCTCGCGGATCGCGCAGCATGTGGATCACGCGCGCGCCCGGGAACCACTCCAGCAGCGTGTCTACGTGGAACAGGTGGACGGGCGTCTTCTCGCCCATCACCGGCTTGCCGTGGGCGTCGGCGTACGTGCGCAGCAGGGTCGCGAACAGGCCACGCTCGCTGCGCTCGCCGGCGAGCATCCGGCGCTCGAGGTCGTCACGCGGGATGCTCTCGACCAGCCAGTGCCAGAACGGGCTGACGTCGCGCCAGCGAGAGTGGCGCGCGTACTCGCCCGAGTAGACCATCTCGACGATGCGCCGGACGGTCGCATCGTCCGCCGGGTCGCCGGCCGCACGAAAGACGTCGCGCGCGCCGCGGCGGCCATAGTAGTGGCCCATGTAGTGGTTCTCGCGGCCGATCGCAAGGCGTGGGGTGGCTTCGAGCAGGTAGCGCAGCATCGTCGTGCCGCTGCGCGGCACGCCGACGATGAAGACAGCCTCCGGATCGCTCGGCAGCGCGGGCAATACGGGCACGCCCAGAGTGCCCGAACGGAAGGACGTGGGCTCGCCGGCGCGCGGGTTGACAGCTGGCTGCTGGGTCATCAGCTCCGCGTGTCAGCGGGTGGCGACGGCACGCACGACATCGACGAGCGTGCCTCCCGGCCCGGCAAACGCGATCACCGCCCGCTTGACGGCGCCGGCCGGCGACCCGGACATGACGGTCATGCGCATTCGCAGCAGCGACTGCTTGCCCGCGCCCATGGTCAGCTGGTATGTCCCGGCACTCACCTGCGTGGTGACGTCCTGCTGGCCGGCCAGGTAGCGAACGATGATCGTGGCACTGCCGCTCGTGGTCGCGCGAACCGTGAAGGTGCCGCTGGTTCCGCCGTCATTCTGTAGGCGCACCCAAAAGTCATAGCTCCGCCCGCGCTGCACGCCGGCGCGACGAGCCGTCTGCCTCTCTTGCGCGGACGTGTCGTACACGTCGTTGCCCTTGTATGGGCCGGTGCTGGCGAGGCCGATCGCACCGTCCGGGCGGGCACCCTGCAGGCCCTCCCGCTGCAGCTGCGCCAGGCGCGCGGCAAGCTTCCGGCGCAGGTCGGCGAGCGAGGGATCCGATGCACGGTTGTCCAGATGCCAAGGGTCTGCCTTCAGGTCGTAGAGCTCGACAAAGCCGTTTGGATGGACGATGTAGTGCCACAGCCCGAGCGGGTTGGAAGGCGTCGTGCGGATGGCCGCCCAGGGCAGGGTTCCCCAGCTCGTCTCGAGGACCGCGTCGCGACCCATGTCCGCCTGCTGGCCGTCGAGCAGCCTGACCATGCTCCGGCCGTCAGGCCCGGCGTGGCCGCGCGGAAATGGCCCGAGCGTGCAGCCGGCGAGCTCGCAGAAGGTCGGCGCGAGGTCGATGTTGACCACGATGTCGTCCACGACACGCCTGGCCGAGCCCCAGCGCGCCGGCCAGCTCATCATCAGCGGCACCGGCGTGGCATACGGCGTGCGCTTCTTCTGACCCCAGCGGTGCTCGCCCCAGCCCATGCCGTTGTCGGCGGTGAACACGAGCAGCGTGTTGTCCAGCCGACCAGCAGCTGCCAGGTCGCTGCGCACCTTCTCGACCGCCCAGTCGACGCCGATCATCTCCTCGCAGTAGCGCGTCATTGGCCAGCCGTCCGGAAACGGCTGGAGAGGCAGCCGTCGGATGTAGGCCGGCTTGTCTGACACATCGCCCTCGTTGTAGGAGGGCGGCTTCCAGGGCGGCATGCCGGCGCAGCGCTCGGCCGAGCCGGGCAGCGGCATGGGCGTGTTGGGAGCATGCAGGTTGTAGATCGACAGAACGGCAAAGATCGGCTTGTCAGCGGGCGTGGCGGCCATGCGGCTGGCCAGCTGCTCGGCGATCAGGCGCGTTGAGTGATACGTGCCGTAGCGTTTGGCGCCCTGCTTGGTGACGAGCTGGTAGTTGTTGAAGTAGTCGGAGTTCGAGCCCGTGCTCGGCCCGCCACGGATTAGCACGTCGAACTCCGTCCAACCGGCCGAGTGCCTGGCCCACTGAGCGGCGTCGAAGCGCTCGGTCCCGTTGAAGTACTTGCCGATCCAGAAGCTGGCGTAGCCGGCGCGGCGCATCGCTCGACCAAGGTGCTCGGCCGGGTCGAAGAGGTGCGCGTGATTGACCTTGACGTTGTGATTGTGGGTATGCAAGCCGGTCAGCAGGGCGCCGCGGGCCGGGCAGCACAGCGGCGTCTCGGCTATCGCCCTCGGAAAGCTGATCCCGTGAGCCACGAACAGGTCGTGCAGGGTGGGTGTCAGCTCGGGGTCGCTCCACAGGCGGCCGTCATGCGGGTTCACGTCGTCGAGGTAGATCACGACGATGTTCGGCGGCTGCTCGGCGGGAGATTGGGTCACTGGGCCTGGCCGCGGCCCCGGCGTGATCTCGCGATCCGGCGGAGCCGCGGGGCCGGCGAGCGCGCCGGGCGGCGGGACCGTGGGCCGGGGTGCATCGGGCAATTGGGTTGCGGCAGGCGAGGGCACTGGGCCCGCCGATTGGTCGCCGAGGACGGAGCCCGCCGGGCTGCCCACGCCCTGTGGCAGCGTCAGGCAGGCGGCGATCGCCAATACGACCACCGAGCCCCGCCGGATGGCCGAGACGATCCACGACATCGCTCAGCGCACTCCCAGCGAAGTCGTGCCGCTCTTCGCGGCACCGATGTTGAATGTGTCCGGGTGACGGCTCACGGAGACCCTCTTCTGCCGGACAAGGATACGGTCCGGGGCGACGGCCGGCACGGCCTGCTCGCGTCCAGGCCGACACGGAGAAGGTCAGCGACCTGAAACACCGGCCGAGAACCAGAGCCCGGGAGCGCGGCGTTGACAAGCTGCGTGCGGAGAGGGTGTTCGACGCCCGCGTGCCCAGCGGTGGCGGCCCGAGTGACGCGGGCGGCGGGCGGCGCCCCAGCGCGGGTCCCACCTGCCGGCGTCGCCGCCACCGCCGCGGCCAGCACGGCCGACGGGCCACGGCTGGGTTATCCTGCCCGCCGAATGACTCGCCCCGACTTCTTCCTCGTCGGAGCGTTCAAGAGCGGCAGCACCGCCCTCTACGAGCAGCTCCGCCGGCACCCGCAGATATTCATGCCCTTCCACAAGGAGCCGCTGTACTTTGGCGACGACCTGACGCGGCGCTATGGGCGGATGAGCGAGGACGACTACCTGCGCCTCTTCCGCGACGCGAAGCCGAACCAGCGAGTCGGCGAAGCGTCGACTTGGTACCTGTACTCCGAGTCAGCCGCCCGCGAGATCCGCGAGTTCTCGCCCGACGCCCAGATCCTAGTCGTGCTGCGCCACCCGGTGGAGGTGATGTACGCCCAGCACAACCAGCTGATCTTCAACGTCATTGAGGACATCCCTGACTTCGAGGAGGCACTCGCCGCCGAGCCCGAGCGACGCGAGGGCCGGCGCGTCCCCGACGGGCCGATCAACATCGAGAACCTCTTCTACCGGCACAGCGTTCGCTTCGCCGAGCAGCTCGAGCGCTACTTCGAGGTCTTCGGCCGCGAACGCGTCCACGTCATGCTGCACGACGACTTGGTGCGCGACGGGGCCGCGGTCGTCCGTGGCTGCCTCGAGTTCCTGGGCGTCGACCCGTCGCACGCGGCCGCGCCGCCCAAGGCCAACGAGAGCCGCCGTGTCCGCTCGTCGCTGCTGCAGCGGCTCATCTTCGCGCCACGGCTGCTGCTTCCGCTGGCGCCAGTGCTGCGTCGCTTCCCGCTCGTGCGCGCTGTCCGGACGCGGATGCTGGAGGCGAACAGCCGGGTACAGGAGCGCAAGCCGATGGACCCCGAGCTGCGCCGGCGGCTGACAGAGGAGATGACGCCTGAGATCGAGCGCCTGGGTCTCCTGCTCGGGCGCGACCTGTCGGCTTGGCTGGCGCCGTCTCGAGGCAACGGGTGAAGCGTCCCGACACGTTCGTCGTCGGGGCCTTCAAGTCCGGCACCACCGCCCTCTACGAGTACCTCCGCGCCCATCCGCAGATCTTCATGTGCGTGCCCAAGGAGCCGATGTACTTCGGCGCCGACCTGACGCCACGCTACCGGCGGATGACAGAGCAGGAGTACCTGGCGCTGTTCGCCGACGCCCAACCCGGCCAGCGCGCCGGTGAGGCGTCGCCCTGGTACCTGTACTCCCACAGCGCGCCGGCCGAGATCGCACACTTCGCGCCGGACGCGCGGATCATCGTCATGCTGCGCAACCCGGTCGACGTGATGCACGCCCAGCACGGCCAGCTGGTCTTCAACCGGCGTGAGGACATCACCGACTTCGCCGCCGCGCTCGAAGCCGAGCCGGCTCGGCGACGCGGCGAGCGGATCCCCGGCGACGCCATCCGGCCCGAGGCGCTGTACTACCGGCACTCCGTGCATTTCGCCGAGCAGCTGCGCCGCTGGCTGGACGTGTTCGGTCGAGAACGCGTCCACGTCATCGTCTTCGACGACTTCGTCGCCGATCCACGAACCGCCTACCGAGGCGTGCTCGAGTTCCTCGGCGTGGATCCTGATGTCCAGATCGACTTCGCCGTCCACAACCCCAGCCAGCAGACGCGCTCGCGACTCCTGCAGGGGCTGGTCTTCGCTCCGCCCCGCCCGCTGCGCGGCCTTTACGGCCGGCTGCGCCGGCTCGGGCTCGCCCATCGGCTGCGCGACGTGCTGGTCAGCTTCAATAGCCGCCGCTCGCGCCGGCCGGCGATGGATCCGCAGCTGCGGCGCCGGCTGGTCGAGGAGCTAGCGCCGCAGGTGCGCGAGCTGGGCGAGCTCATCGGACGCGACCTCTCGGCCTGGAGCCGGCCGTGAGCACCGCCGATGGCGTGTCAGGCCCGCCCAGAGTGGTCGAGATCGATGGCCTGCCCATCGACAACATCTCCTTCGACGAGACGGTCCGCCGGCTCATCGTGTGGGCGCGCGAGGGCAGCGGCGGCTACGTCGCCACGCCCAACGCCGATTTCGTCGTCCGCGCCCGGCGTGACCCGGCCTTCCGCGAGCTGCTGCTCGGCGCCCGGCTGCGCCTGCCGGACGGCATGGGCATCGTCTACGGCGCGCGGATCGCGGGCACGCCGCTGCGCGGCGCGGTCACCGGCCGCCTGCTGCCTGAGGCGGTGGCGCGAGCCAGCGCCGCCGAGCCGATCAGGACGGCGCTGCTGGGCGGGCGAGCCGACGCGCCCCACAAGGCCGCGACCCTCCTGACTGCAGCCGGCGCCGACATCGTCGCCGCGATCGGACCGCCGATGGGCTTCACCGTCGGCAGCGCCGCCGACGATGCCGCCGTGGCCGAGCTGCGCCGGGCGGCGCCGCGGCTGCTGTATGTCGGCTTCGGCGCGCCAAAGCAGGAGCAGTGGATGGCCCGCCACCGGGTCGACCTGCCGGAGACGCTGATGCTCGGTGTCGGTCAGACCATCGACGTGCTCGGGGGGCACGTGCCCGCCGCGCCACACTGGATGACGCGGGTGGGGCTGGAGTGGGCCTTCCGCATGCTGCGCGACCCGCGGCGCATCGGCCGGCGCGTCTTCGTCGACGATCCGCCGTTCTTCTGGTGGATGCTTCGCCGGCGACTCGACCGCCGGAGATCGACGGGCCTCAAGGCGTAGACTTGGCCTCTTCCAGACAGATCGCCCGGCGAGAGGAAAACGAGGCACATGACCGACACGATCTCCCGTCCCAAGCTCAAGATCACCTACGCCACGCTGCGCGCTGACAACGAGGAGCTGCACACGCAGTTCGAGGCCGGGCTGGCCAAGGCGCGCGGCGAGCTCGGGGCGCACCACCCAAACTTCATCAACGGCGATGCGCGTGCCGGCGAGGGCGAGTTCGAGGATCGCTCGCCAATCGACCGTGAGATCGTCCTGGGCCACTTCGCGAAGGGCAGCCGGCAGGACGTCCGCGACGCCATCGCGGCGGCCAGGGCCGCTCAGCCGGGCTGGGCGGCGACGCCATGGCGCCAGCGCGTCGCGCTGCTCCGCCGGGCGGCGGATCTGATCAGCGAGCGCCAGATGGAGTACTCGGCGCTTATGTCGTTGGAGGTCGGCAAGAACCGGCTCGAGGCGCTAGGCGACGTCGAGGAGACGGCCGACCTGATCCGCTACTACTGCGACATGATGGATGAGCACGGCGGCTTCGACGTGCCGATGGGCAACCTCGGCGACACGTCAGTCCACACGCGCTCGGTGTTGAAGCCACATGGCGTGTTCGCAGTCATCAGCCCATTCAACTTCCCGTTCGCGCTGTGCGGCGGCCCGACCGGCGCGGCGCTGGTCGCGGGCAACACGGTCGTCTTCAAGCCGTCGAGCGATGCGCCGTTGATGGGCATGAAGCTCCACGAGGTGCTGCGCGACGCCGGACTGCCCAGCGGCGTGTTCAACATCGTGGCCGGCCCCGGCGAGACCGTCGGCGCGGAGCTGCAGTCGAACGAGCAGATCGACGGCATCGTCTTCACCGGCTCGTTCGAGGTCGGCTTCGACCTGTACAAGTCCTTCGCGCAGCGTTATCCGAAGCCGGTCATCGTCGAGATGGGCGGCAAGAACCCGAGCATCGTCAGCCGCAAGGCGGACCTCGAGGAGGCAGCCGAGGGCGTGATGCGTGCGGCCTTCGGCTTCGGCGGCCAGAAGTGCTCGGCCAACAGCCGTGTCTATGTCGAGCGGCCGGTCCACGACGAGTTCGTGCGCCTGCTCGTCGACAAGACCGAGAAGCTCACCCTGGGCGATCCACTCGAGCGCTCGACGTGGCTCGGTCCGGTGATCAATGAGAAGGCCGTGCTGCGCTTCGAGAAGGCGGCCGAGGAGGCGCGCAGCAAGGGCCAGGTCGCGGTCGGCGGCCGGCGCGTCACCGACGCGCCACTCGACCGCGGGTTCTTCGTGCAGCCAACGGTGGCGACCGGCCTGCCGGTGGACCACCGCCTCTTCCGCGAGGAGCTGTTCGTGCCGTTCGTCGCGGTCGCGGCGGTTGATTCGATCGACGAGGGCCTGCGCCTGGCCAACGAGAGCGAGTACGCGCTGACCGCCGGGTTCTTCAGCGAAGATCGGGCCGAGGTCGAGCGCTTTCTCGACACCATCCATGCCGGCGTGGTCTACGTCAACCGCCGCGCCGGGGCGACGACCGGCGCCTGGCCGGGGATCCAGCCCTTCGGCGGCTGGAAGGCCTCGGGCTCGACGGGCAAGGCCGGCGGTGGGCTGTACTACGTCCAGCAGTTCATGCGCGAGCAGAGCCAGACAGTCGTCGACTGAACCTGGCCTTGGGCCAGGCTAGCGCCATCGGGATCCCAGTCAGGCAGAGCGCGCGGCAGCTGCTTTGACTGCACCCTGCACGCGAGCCGGGACGTGGCGCGATGTCGGCGCAAGCAGCGATCACGCATCGTCCGCGCAGGAGGGCAGGCGCTTGCGGGATCTCTGGTACAAGGACGCGGTCATCTACTGCCTGGACGTTGACCGCTTCCAGGACTTCAACGGCGATGGCATCGGTGACTTCCACGGGCTGAAGGATCGGTTGACCTACATCTCCGGTCTCGGCTTCACCTGCGTCTGGCTGCTGCCGTTCTATCCCAGCCCCAATCGCGACAACGGCTACGACGTTACCGACTACTACTCGGTCCACCCCCAGCTGGGCACGCTGGGTGACTTCGTCGAGTTCATCAACCTGGCCCGCGAACGCGGCCTGCGCGTGATCGTCGATCTCGTCGTCAACCACACCTCGCGCGACCATCCCTGGTTCCAGTCGGCCCGCTCCGACCCCGGCTCGCCCTTTCGCGACTTCTACGTCTGGTCAAAGACCAAGCCCGAGGACGCTCACGAGGGCGTCATCTTCCCCGGCGTGCAGGACACGATCTGGACGTATGACCGTAAGGCCGGCGAGTACTACCTCCATCGGTTCTATCCGCATCAGCCGGACCTCAACGTGGCCAACCCCAAGGTGCGCGAGGAGATCGAGCGGATCATGGGCTTCTGGCTTGCGCTGGGCGTGTCGGGCTTCCGCGTCGATGCGGCACCGTTCGTCATCGAGCTCAAGGGCGTCGAGGCCGAGAACGTGCGCGACCCGCTCGAGTTCCTGGCCGACTTCCGCGCCTTCCTGCAGTGGCGCCGTGGCGATGCGATCCTGCTCGCGGAGGCCAACCTGCCGCCCGCGGAGATGGCGGACTACTTCGCCGCCGACAAGCTCCAAATGGGCTTCAACTTCATCCTCAACCAGCACCTCTTCCTGGCCTTCGCCCGGCAGGAGGCCGCGCCGTTGATCGAGGGCCTGCTGACCCCGCCGCCGATGCCCGAGACCTCGCAGTGGGCGACCTTCCTGCGCAACCACGACGAGCTCGACCTGGGTCGGCTGTCCGAGTCGCAGCGCCAGGACGCATTTGCCGCCTTTGCGCCCGAGCCCAAGATGCAGCTCTACGGGCGCGGCATTCGGCGGCGGCTGGCACCGATGCTTGACGGCAACCAGCGGCGCCTGCGGATGGCCTATGCGCTGATGCTCTCGCTGCCCGGCACGCCGGTGATCAACTACGGCGAGGAGATCGGCATGGGCGACGACCTGTCGCTCAAGGAGCGCGACGCGGTGCGCACACCGATGCAATGGTCGGCTGACGACAACGCCGGGTTCTCTACGGCCAGGCCACGTCATCTGATCTCGCCGGTGGTCAGCCGCGGGGACTTCGGCTATCGCGACGTGAACGTCTCTGCCCAACGCAAGGAGCCCAATTCACTGCTCAATTGGATGGAGCGCGCGATTCGGGTACGCAAGGAGAACCGCGAGTTCGGCTGGGGCAAGGTCGACATCGTCGAGACGGGCGACCCGGCCGTGTTCGGCCACTGCCTGCGCTACCAGGACGGGACGATCATCGCCGTCCACAACCTTGCCGACCGCGCGGTCAGGGTCAAGCTCGACGTGTCGGAGTACCAGGGCCGCCGCCTCGTCGATCTGATCGACCATTCCGAGCGCGAGCCGGTGCGCGAGCAGCGCCACGAGATCGAGCTCGACGCCTACGGCTTCCACTGGTTTCGGGTGAGTTAGCGCAGCACCAGCTCAGGCGTGCGCCGTGATAGCTCCGAGTTGATCGACGGGCAGCTCACCTTCGGCCGGTAGCGCGCTAGCCAGCACCGGCCGCGTCACACCGTAGATGGCGAGCAGCTCACGCGCCAGATCGGGGTCGAAAAGCGAGCCTGCCCGGCGCGCGATCGCCTCGAGGCAACGCTCCAGTGGCCAAGCCTCCTTATAGGGCCTGGGGTTGCGCATCGCGTCGAAGGCGTCAGCCAGCCGGACCATCCGTGCGGCTAGCGGGATGTCCTCGCCACGCAGGCGATCCGGGTACCCCGACCCGTCCCAGTTCTCGTGGTGTGACCGCGCGATACGGCGCGCCAGCTCGAAGCCGGCCGACGATCCCAGAATGCGCTCGCCCCAGATCGTGTGGCGCTGGATGATCGCCCACTCATCCTCGTCAAGAGGCCCTGGCTTGGTCAGAAGCCTGTCGGGAACGTGCAGCTTGCCGACGTCATGGAGCATGCCGGCGAAGCGAATGTCCTCGGCAATTGCCTCGTCCAGACCAGCCCGCCGTGCGAGCTGGGCGCTGATGTCACCGACGCGCAAGACGTGATCCCCGGTTACCTGGTCCTTCGCCTCGGCCGCCCGGGCGAGGATCATCACCGCCTCGCGCTCGGTGGCAACGGTCAACGCAAGCTGATCGCGCAGCGCCACCGCCCGATAAGCGGCCAGGCGCTCGGCCGTCCAGGGCACCAGGGCCGCACCGACCAAGTAGATCAGGGCGTAGACCGGATCGCTCGGGTTGACCTGCACCCCGATCTGGATGACGAAAGGCACGAGCAACGCACCGAGTGCCGCCGCGACGAGGCTGGGCCGGAGGCCATGGACCACTGCGTGCGCGGCAACGACGAGCGCGTACAACAGCACGAGCTGGTTGAAATAGGGGTGGTACAGGTGGCCGAGGCTGGCGACGGCGAGCGAGTTGACCGCGGCTGCGGCGACCAGCCAACGACTCCGCCGACCGAGCAGGATGAACGAGCCACCGACTATCAATCCGACGCTGGCCGCCGCCATCGAGAAGATCAGCCACCGCTCAGGCGGAACGTCAGCGATGGTGAGGGCGGGGAGGAAGAACCCGACGGCGAGACCCGCGATCACGCCGACCACTCGGCCATAGCCGTTCGACAGGCCGTCGGCGGCCGTTCCGGCCGTGGCGGCGGGAACGAGGACATGCTCGAGGGCAGCCTCGAGTCGGGAGAGCGGGAGCGGTGGTGACGACAGCTTCAACGCGATCGGCACTCTACCTACTGGCCCCCCGCCTTGCAGTAGGCCGATAGTCCCGCAACGCCGGCGTTGCTAAACTTGCCGCGTGAATGAGCTGCCCGCGTGACCGAGATCGCCGAGCGCATCGAGGCGCGCAGCGCCCCGGACATCATCACGCCCCCACCCGGGCCCAAGGCGCGCCAGCAGGTTCGGCACGACCGTCGCTACACCTCGCCCAGCCTGCCGCGCGCGTACCCGCTGGTCCCGGTGCGCGGCTGGGGCGCGACGGTCGAGGACATCGACGGCAACCTGTTCCTCGACTTCTGCGCCGGCATCGCCGTCTCCTCGACGGGCTACGCCCACCCGCGAGTGACCGCCGCGATAGAGCGCCAGGCGCGCGAGCTGATCCACTTCTCGGCGTCCGACTTCTATCTGCCCATCTACGCCGAGCTGGCGGCTGAGCTCGACCGGCTCGCGCCGATGAGCGGGCCGACACGCTCGTTCCTGGGCAACTCGGGCACAGAGGCGGTTGAGGCGGCGATCAAGCTTGCCCGCTTCGCCACGCGCCGGCAGTACATCGTGGGCTTCCTCGGTGGCTTCCACGGGCGGTCGTACGGCTCGGTCTCGCTGACCGCCTCGAAGTCGAAGTACCACGCCGGCTTCGGGCCGCTGCTGCCGGGCGTATACCACGTGCCCTTCGGCAGTGCCGGCCTGGACGAGCTCGAGAACAGGCTCTTCAAGCAGCTCGTGCCGGCCGAGGAGGTCGCCGCCATATTCGTCGAGCCCATCCAGGGCGAGGGCGGCTACATCGTCCCGGACGCCGACTTCCTGCCCCGCCTGCGCGCGATCTGCGACCGCCACGGCATCCTGCTCGTGGCCGACGAGATCCAGTCCGGCACGGGCCGCACCGGCCGCATGTGGGCAATCGAGCACTGGGGCGTCGAGCCGGACATCGTGCTCGCCGCCAAGGGCATCGCCTCGGGCATGCCGCTCGGCGCGATGACCGCGCGGGCCGAGCTGATGACCTGGCAGGCCGGCCACCACGGCTCGACATTCGGCGGCAACCCGGTGTCGTGCGCGGCTGCGCTGGCCACGATCAGCCTCCTCGAGGAGGGGCTGATGGCCAATGCCAGCCAGCGCGGGGAAGAGGCGCTCGCCGGCCTGCGGCTGATGGCGACCGATCACCCGCAGCTGGTCCGCGACGTCCGCGGCAAGGGTCTGATGATCGGCGTCGAGCTGGCTGACGGCGAAGTCGCCGAAGCAGTCCAATGGGCCGCCTTCCGCCGCGGCCTGCTCGTCCTCGAGGCCGGCGAGAACGTCGTTCGAATGTCTCCGCCGCTGGTCGTCAGCGCGGAGGAGGTCGCGACCGGCGTCAGGCTGTTCGGTGAGGCCGTGGCCGCGGTCGCCGCGGATCCCGCGGCAGCGCTGGCGGATGCTCGCGCCGGCGGCGCATTCGACGAAGCCCACGGCGACGGCTGACGCGGCGCGTGGCGCCAACCAGACGGCCACAGATCGCCGGGTGAGCAGCGGCTCGAAGCTCGCGTCGATGCGCGATGCCATCGCCGAGCTCGTCCGCGACGGCGACACGGTGGCCATCGAGGGGTTCACCCACCTCATCTCGTTCGCCGCCGGTCACGAGATCATCCGCCAGCGCAGGCGCGACCTGACGCTGTGCCGGCTGACGCCCGACCTCGTGTACGACCAGATGGTCGCCGCCGGCGTGGCACGCAAGCTCGTGTTCAGCTGGCTGGGGAACCCCGGCGTCGGCTCGCTGCACGCGGTCCGGCGCGCGACGGAGGGCGACGCCGATCCGCGGCTCGAGCTCGAGGAGTACAGCCACTTCGGCATGGTCGCGCGCTACACGGCGGGTGCGATGAACCTGCCCTTCTTCCCGCTGCGCTCGTATGCCGACACGGACCTGCCAGTGGCCAACCCGCTGATCCGGCCGATCGCCTCGCCCTACGGCGACGACACTGTCTATGCCGTCCCTCCCCTGCGGCCTGACGTTGCGATCATCCACGCGCAGCGCGCCGACGCCGCCGGCAACACCCAGGTCTGGGGCCTGCTCGGCTGCCAGAAGGAGGCCGCCTTCGCTGCTGAGCGGGTGCTCGTCGTCGTGGAGGAGCTCGTCGACGAGTCCGTGATCCGGGCCGACCCGAACCGGACGATCCTGCCCGGGCTGGTCGTCGACGCAGTCGTCGTCGAGCCTTTCGGAGCTCATCCCTCGTACGCGCAGGGTTTCTACGATCGCGACAACGCGTTCTACATCGAGTGGGATGCAGTCTCGCGCGACGAGGCAGCGCTAAACGCCTGGCTGGGCGAGTGGGTCCACGGAGTCGCCGATCGGTCGGAGTACGTGGCCCGCATGCGCGAACGCTTGTCGGCCCTGCGCCCATCGCCCGCGCCGTCCGGGTCAGTCGACTACGGGCAGTACCTGTGACCGGGCACGACCGTGGCTACAGCGCGTCGGAGATGATGATCGTCGCTGCCGCAAGGGCGCTGGCCGGCAAGCGCGTCTGCTTCGTCGGCGTCGGCTTGCCCAACATCGCGGTCAACCTGGCCCGGCGCACGGTCGCGCCGGACATCGAGCTGGTCTACGAGGCGGGCGTATTTGGCGCCCGACCGGCACGGCTGCCGCTGTCGATCGGTGACCCGACCATCGTCACCGGCGCGACGGCGGTGACGAGCATGTTCGAGCTGTTCGGCTTCTACCTCCAGGGCGGGCTGATCGACGTCGGCTTCCTGGGCGGTGCGCAGATCGATTGGCACGGCAACCTCAACACGACCGTTATCGGCGACTACGAGCGGCCGAAGACGCGCCTGCCGGGCTCCGGCGGCGCATGCGAGATCGCCCAGAACGCGAAGCAGGTCTTCGTGATCATGCGCCAGTCGCCGCGCTCGTTCGTGCGCAAGCTCGACTTCCGCACCTCTACCGGCGCGCGCGTGTCAGTCGTCGTGACGGACAAGGGCGTCTTCCACCGCCGGCCGGAGGGCACGCTACACCTGGACGCCACCCATCCAGGCATCACGCTCGACGAGGTTCGCGCGTCGATGGGCTGGGAGCCGCGTCTAGGCGAGGGCGAGCTGGTCACGACCGCGCCGCCCACGGCCGAGGAGCTGCGCCTGATCCGCGAGGAGCTTGATCCGCAGGGCGCCTACACCAAGTAGGCGCAGCCGCTCTCAGCGGCGGCGGGCGCTCAGCAGCACGATGACACCCAGGCCAATGATCAGCAGCGGCCAGAGCGCGCCCAGCACGGGCAGGTCAAGGATGCGGCCGGACAGCTGGGCGAAGCCGATCAGGCCGAAGATCGCCGCCCCCCACAACGGCCAGCGCGAGCGCTTGTTGGACACGTAGCCGAGCAGCCAGATGGCCAGGAAGCCGAGCGCCAGCATCGCCGAAGCGAGGCCGGGGACGTCGTCGCCGGCCGGTCCGAGCAGGGCCAGGTCCTCGATCAGCTCGGCGGCGCCGAGCGACGAGACGAGCACACCCGGGATCATCGACACCCACGAGCCGCCGAACAGCCAGCCCGCCAGGAACGCCAGACCGATGGCCAGCAGGACGAGCGTGCCGGCGCTGACCGACGGCACGAAGTACTGGACCAGCAGGGCCAGCCCGATGAGCACCAGCAGCACGCCGAGCCAGGGAAAGCCGCGCCCGCGGTTGGCCCACTTCCAGGCCATCCACTCGGGCTCCTCAGCCCGCTCCTGCCGGTAGCGGGCGCGAAACTCGTCCCCCTCGTCGTGGCCGGGTGTGACGTTGCGCGGCTCGTTCACGCCGTGCAGCGTAGCACCGGCTCAGTCGTCCGCAGTACGCGAGATCCGCGCCGCCGAGAGGAACGCCCGGAAGAGCGTCTCCTGGTCATCCGCGCGGTAGGTGATGCCGCGGTCGCCTGCTCGCTCGAAGCCCGGGATGATCGCCGCCATGTCCGCCTGGCCGGGGTGGGCGAAGTCGATGCGCAGGTCGAGCGGCGGCTCGAGGCGCAGCGGCCGCATGCCGTCGCGACCCTCCGCCTGGGCGCGCTCAACAGCCCGTCTGGCCGCGGCTTCAATCAAAGACCGCGCGCGCTCGGGATGGATCGAATCGGCGGCCTGCCAGCTGACGCCGCGCTTGACCGCCACCGTCTCGGCCCAGGGCAGCCAGTCGGGCACCTCGTCGGCCAGCGCATCGTCTCCCGTGACCAGGGCCACCGGCACGCCCAGCGCGCCGAGATAGAGGGCGTTGAGCGCAGCCTCGGTCGCCGCCCGGCTGTTGACCAGCAAGAGCGTGATGCGGCCGGTGTAGGTGTGAGCGATCGTGCCCCGCGGGTGGCCGGCGCGCGAGTGATAGCCGACGAACAGGGCAACGTCGAAGTTCTCGTCGCGCGCCGCCTCGACCATGCTGTATGGCTTGGTGCCCTGGACCAGCCGGGCGCGCGGGTCGAGGCGCTCGGGCGGCAGGTTGAACATCTGGCCGTGGCTGTCGTTGACGGTCACCTCACGGGCGCCACCGTCGAAGGCGCCACGGATGGCCGCGTTCGCCTCGCCGACCATCAGCTCGACCGCCGCCGGGTAGCCGTCATCGCCGCGCTGGGTAGGCTTGGCGTGGCTGACGCCGGCCAAGCCCTCCATGTCGACAGAGATGTAGACGCGCATGGCGCGCAGTCTAAGGCGCCGCTCAGCGGCCGAGCGTGATCGTGAACTCGATCTTCTCGATTACCAGCCGTGACTGGAGCATCACGCCGGCGACGACACTCATGTCGTGGCCTGGCGAGTCGGTGAACGACCAGCAGCCGTCCGGCCCGGGCGCCATGACCTCGTACTCGAACGGCTCGCCGCCGTCCGGACCGTAGACCTCCCAGAAGTCTCCCTCGCCGCGGCCGCACATCTTGACGTCCACGTTGACCGCCACCGCTCCGTCAGGCAGGGCAGTTGATGGCAGCCGCCAGGTGACCCACAGCGGCTCGCCGAGCGAGCGGTTGGTGTCGAGCGTGACCCGCGGGCCGTTGCGCGTCAGCCGGCCGTTGCGCGGCACGATCGATTCAGCGTAGTCGCGGCCATCTAGCGTGATGACGATCGTCTCGCCCGGCTCGGCGCTGGGCCGGGGCAGGACGATGCCCGGCGTGCGCAGCGGAGCCGGCGTGTTGCCGTTGACCAGGAAGGGCGTGCGTGTTGGCGTCGGTCCGGTCATCCCGGGCTCGGTCGGCTCGGGGTTGAACGGCGTCGGCGTAGGGCTGGGCGTGGGCCGTGCGCTCGGCGATGGCGCGCCTGTGGGCGCCGGCATGCCGGCGGCAACCATGTAGACAGAGAGCATGCCGGCCAGGGCGAACAGGAAGGTGCCGCCCAGGAGTGCCAGCTGCTGGAGGCTGAGCTTCATCGCCCGAAGACCTGCGGCAAGGCGAGATCGAGCTGGGCATTGACCTCGTCGATGGCGGCGTCAGCCTCTGCCTCCGGTCCTCGCGCGTCGACCACACGGCGCAGCTCACGCAGCGCACGGTAGGCTCCGTCGCTTGCGTCCGGGTCGATGAGCGCGAGCTCTACCTCCAGCCGGTCGAAGCCTTGCTCGGCTCGTTCGAGGGCGGCCAGGGCGCCGCCACTGTCGCTGCCCGCCACGAGCAGCTTTGGATATTCGATGCGCAGCACCTCGAGCGACGTGCGGACGGCAGCCGTCCGGTCGCGCAGGCCGTCGATCGAAGCCTCGAGCCCGGGCGCGGTCGCCTGTCCGGCAAGGAAACCACCGATCAAGCCGAATACCAGCCCGGCCACCCCGGCGATGGCCAGCGGCCGGCGGCTGGCGGGACGGTAGAGCGCCATCAGGTGGCCTCTTCGATGGCGGCGATCATCGGGCCGTCGTGCTGCGCGAGCTGGGCGCGGACGACACTCAGGAGCGCCTCGGTGCTGGTCAGGGGCGCGCAGTCCAGGATGCGCCGGCCGGCGACGAGGACCACCGGCGGCGTGACGCCGGTCAGCGCGGACTGGCCGGCCTGGAGCAGCTCAGCCGTCAGCTGCTGGGTGAAGTCCGCGCCGCGGCCGTAGAGCAGGCGGCGAGCGCGGCCACGGTGCGCCAAAGCGCCGCGCCCGTCGAGCAATGCCCAGTCAACCGCCCGGCCGCCGTCACCGGCGGCGTAGGCGCGGTAATGCATCGTCCGCGCCACCTCGCGCACGCGCTCAGGCGATGAGGCGAGCCGCGCGGCCGCAATGCCGACTAGGCTCTCGGGCGCGACCGGTCCGCCGACGGCGCGCGACTCGAGCGGCAGGGAGCCCGTCGCTGTGGCGCGCAGAGTGCGCCGCTGGGCATCGAACTCCGTCCGTGTCTCGATCGTCGACGGCGCCGCTCCGGCGGCGATCGCCGCCGCCTCGGCGGCCTCGATCGCGCTGCCCAAGTCATCGGCAGTGGCTGCCGAGACAGAGAGCTCGTGGACGGCATGGATCAGCGCCCGCGCCGCGCCGATCGAGGACAGCACCTCGGCGTTGTCGGCCAGCGTCGCACCCATGGCCAGCCGCTCGCCGACCAGCTGCACGAGCGCGCCAGCGCCGCCACCGACGCCGACCAGCTGCGCGCCGCGCAGATCGAGGCCGGCGCTCGACGCTGCGGCCTTGACCGTACCCGCGAGCGATTCGGCGGCCCGGGCGAGGACCTGCGCGGCCAGCCACTCGCCATCGCGCCCGATCGCCTCGCCGGCAGCCGCGAAGGCCAGCGTTGCCGCGTCACGCGAGCCGGCGGCGTACGAGCCGGGCGCCACCGCGCCGACTGCATTTGCGGCACAGGTGACAGTCGGCGCGAAGGACCCGCCTGCGGCATCGACCACCAGGTGATCCGGGGTATCGCCGTCGAGCGGGCCGACCAGTCTTGCCCGAGCCCCGGCGAGCTCGGCCGGGTCGGCGAAGCAGGCGTAGCGCAGCCCAGCGATGTGGGCGCTGCGCGGTCCGACCCCGGTCACGCCGCGCCGGCCGAGGCGGGCAAGGCTGCCGCCGGCCACGCCGGCGACCCAGACGTCGATTGAGCGGAGGGCCGTCGTTCGGTCGCCGACGCGGACGTATGACACGCTTGGCCGGCCATCGCGGATGACGCACACGTTGGTCGAGGTGCCGCCAACCTCGAGCACGATGCCGTCGACCAGCTGCAGGTGGTGCAGCGCGCCGGCGACCGAGGCCGCCGGGCCCGAGAAGAGCGAGAAGATGGGCGCGCCAGCGAACGAGGCCAGGTCCGTGGCACCACCGTCGCCGCGCAACACGAGCAGCGGTGCGTCGATGCCGGCCGCGGCCATGCCCGCTGAGACGACCCGTGCCGCCGCCCGGGCGCGCGGCAGGATCGCCGCGTTGAGCACGGCCGAGACCGTCCGCAGCTCCAGGCCGAGCATGCCGCTCAGCTGATGGCCGGCACAGGCCGGCAGGCCGCGCCGGTCGGCCGCCTCGAGCACGGCCAGCTCCGCCGAAGGGTCCTCTGGCGAGTAGGGGGCGCTGGCAGCGATGCTCGTCACCCCGGCGGCGACCATCTCGTCCAGGACCTGCTCGACACGCGCCGGGAGCGGGCCGCCATCGAGGTCGAGGAACGCGTAGCGCGGCGCGATGCTGCGACCTGGCGCCAGGGCCAGCCGGCCGACATCGGTCCGGCGACGCGCAAGGCCGGCATCGCGGCCCGCGCCAAAGCTGATCAGCCCGACCTTGGCCACGTCGCCCTCGAGCAGCGAGTTGACCGCGAGCGAGGTCGAGTGACCGACGACCGAGACTGCCCCGTGGCCGCCGGCGCTGAGCTGGCGCTGGGCCTCGGCGAGGGCGGCGACGGTGCCCGACGCTATGCCGTCAGGCGCCGAGTGGCTGGTCGGCACGACCGCCCGCGCGATCACATCGCCGCGCTCGTCGATGGCAACTGCCTTGGTGAACGTGCCGCCGACGTCCACCCCGATGCGGACCGCCATGCTCAGGCCGGCTGCCCGGCGGGCAGGGAGCGGGCGCGGCTACCGCGCAGCATCCAGGCGCTGCCGACGAAGTAGCCCACCACCAGCATCAGCTGGGCGGAGATCGTCTCGAGCGTCGGATGGAAGCCGGTCGCCTGTGCCAGGTGGATGGGCAGCCGCGGCACGACCGCCGTCAGGTTGGTGATGCCGACGAGATAGCCCTCCTGCAGTGAGCGGACGGCGTTGCCCAGGAACGCGACCGACACGGCCATCATCACCACAACGGCCAGGCCCATCAGCGCCTGGACAGGCACGCGCCGCCCGAGCCTGGCCAGCGCGAGGCCGAGCAGCGCAAGCGCGCCGGCGCCGGCCAGCACGCCGACCAGAAGCCAGCCCTCAGCGCCTGTCGCGTAGTCGCGCAGCGTGCGGAAGTAGACGACGGCCTCGAAGCCCTGCCGGTAGACGGTGGCGAATCCGAGCGCGAACAGCGCCCCGCCGCTGCCCAGAGCGACGGCAGAGAAGACGCGCGCGCTCATGAACTCCAGCCAACGGCGCTGGTCGAGGCGACTGAGCAGCCAATAGGAGAAGCCGATCGTCAGGCCCACAGCCAGCAGGCCGGGCACGGCCTGCACCAGCGCCGGCCGGATCGGCGCCCAGGCAAGCACGGCATCCAGCACAAGCCATGTGGCGCCGGCGGCCAAGGCGGCCACTGCCGCGCCGGCGAGCACGGTCCGGCGGTGGTGGGTGGCTCGCGAGGCCGCCAGGAAGCCAAGAACGGCTACGAGCACGACCAGGCCTTCTAGGCCGGTGCGCAGGACGATCGTGAAGGCGCTGCCCGCCACGACCGCCGGCGCGAGGCCCTGCAGCGACAGCGTGCGCTCGACCTCGTTGAGGCCGGTCAGCAGGCGCGAGACGTCGTCGGTCACCACGTTGACCGGTCGGCCAGCACGGATGTCGTTGCGCAGCCGGGCGAAGGCGTCCTCCATCTCGAGGGTCATGTTCGGGTCGCGCGCGCGGAGCGGGATCTCGACCAGCTCGAACGAGTCGAGATACGCCGAGCGGGCGCTGCGGAATGCGCCCTCGATGTCGCCCGCCGCGTACAGGTCGCGCGTCTCGGCGAGCTGGGCGCGGATGCCATCGATCAGGCCGACGTAACGCTCGATCGGCGTGTCGACCGTCCAGCCGCCCTCAGGCGGCTCGTTGGCGGCCGCCGGGCCGCTGGCCGCCGCCAGCACGAGCAGCACCAGCAATCCGGCGGCGGCGAACCTCACCGCAGCATCTCCTCCGCCCGCCCGAGGTCCGTCCGGGCCCGCTCGACGAGCGCCTCGACGGCCTCGACCGACGCACCGTCGCGCATCTGCTGGCGGATCGTGACCGCGATCAGCAGCTCGAGCTCATGCATGAACTGCTCGTCGATCTCCTCCAGCGGATGCTCGATCAGCTCGAAGTGCTCCTCGTAAGCGTCGGCGACGGTGTCCAGGGCGTCCTCGCTCGCGCCCGCGCGGTAGAGCTCAGCTGCTTCGTCGAGCCGATCAGCGGTCGCCCGGGCATGGGCCACAAGGTCAAGGTCGCCGGCCGGGCCCGGCGATGGGCTCGCAACGGGCACCGCCTGGCAGGCTGTCGCGAGCAGCGCCAGGGCGGCGACCAGGGCGAGGGCGCGCGGGGGCAAGGTGAAGCGGCGCACGGGTTCCTCCTGGGGTTACTCGACGAGCTCGTAGTAGTAGGTCGTCTCGGTGGCGAAGCCGGACTTGTAGGTGAAGCGGGCAGTGCTGCCGTTCTGGATCAGGATCTTGCCGCTGATGACCTGCAGGTTGGCGGTGCCGGCAGCCTTGACGATCACCGTCGCGCTGGCATTGGCCGCGTAGATCGTGCCCGAGATGCCACCGATGCAGCCCTGCGCCACGCCGACCGCCGCCGTCGAGGCGCACTGCGCCTTGTTGCTCGGCTGGATGATGATCGACTCAGTCGAGGCACGGTCGAGGAAGAGGGTCATGCCGGCGTAAATGCCGGTGGTCATCGGGCTGAGGACGACCGTGCCATTGGTCGTGATGTCGATCATCTTTGCGCCGCCCTTCTTGGAGCCCGCGCTGGGGCCGCTGTAGATGAGCACGCCGTTGCCGGTGACGCTGGCATCGCCCTTGACCGAGAACACGCCGTTCGACATGTAGTACACGCCGGGGTTGAGGATCACCTGCGCAGTGCCGCTGATCTCGATGCCGCCGACGTACACGCCGGGCTCAAGAACGTACGCGGCGTTGCCGCTGTACTTGGCTATCTTTGTGGTGCGCACCGTGAAGTCGTTGACGTTCGGCGTTGGGAAGGAGCCCAGCGGGTCAGGCAGGACGGGCTGGCGGATGCAGATGTTCGCCTTGAGCGGCGGCTTCATCGCATCGTATGCGAGCGGGTTTGGTCGCTGAGCCTCAGCGCACTTGGCGTTGCGCGCGACGGCGATGTTGTTGTCGTGCGTCTCCCAGCCGCCGACGACATTGATGTAGTCAGCCTCGATCCGCCCGCCCGTGCCGAAGATGTCGAAGCCGTCGCCGCCGACGTGCCAGTCCTTGAGCTTGACCGGCGAGTTCGGATCGCCGTCCCTGTTGCCGTTGGACGAGTTGACGTAGATCTCGCCGTCGACGATCAGCGTCGAGCCGAGCTGGACGAGCAGCGTGTGGTTCTGGTTGGTCGCGTTGAGCGAGCAGAAGTTGCAGCGCGGTGAGCCGATCGCCGCCAGGCGGACGATCTGGGTGACGGCAGTGGCGCCGGCAGTCCACGAGTTCTGGCCGAGCAGGCGGCTGAAGGTGGTGCTCATCGGCCGCGAGACCGAGACGCGGATGTAGTCGCAGCCCGACTTGGACCCACCGCTCGCTGGGTACTGGACGGAGACCGTCGGGAAGCCGTTGATGGTCGCCGACTCCGCGGCGGCGGCCTGGGCGATGGCCAGGCCGGAGGCGTTGCACGTTGCCTGAGCGTCGGTCACGGCCTTGCCGGCGGCAAGTGCCGCAAGGTCGGCCGCGGTCTGCGCCTGGCGGCGGTTGACCCAGGCAGTGCCGCCGTCGATCAGCAGGCCGGCCATGGCGGCCAGCCCGAAGAGGATGACGACGAACAGGGCCAGCGCCTGGCCGGACTGAAGTCGCCGCTCGCCGGTCATGGGATGAAGGCCATCGAGCGCGCCTCGACCGTGATCGAGCCGCCGAAGAGCTGGCCCACCAGCGGGGTCAGCAGGCTGACCTGCTGGCTGATCTGCACGAACACGCGTCCTCCACTGCCGGCTTCGTCGGGGTAGAAGCAGTCGGCGCAACCGAGGCCGGTCACGTTCGCCGCCTGCAGGCCGGTCCCAGGCGCAGAGCTCACCGCGGCCGCTCGGATCGCCGCGTACTTGGCGTCCGTCTCATCCGCGTCCGCGAGGGCAACCCTGGCTGCCTCGCGGGCAGCTTGGTTGAACGTGTGCTGGGCATACAGGACACGGCCGAAGTCGAGCAGGCCGAGCATCAGCAGCAGGAAGACGGGCATCAGCAGGGCCATCTCGGCCAGCGTCTGGCCGCGCTGGCCTGGGTGGCGGCGGGCTGGCGCGCTCACTGGTCGTTGACCCGCGCCGTCGCGCTGGCGCTGAGCGTCACCGAGCCGCCCCACAGCTGGCTGATGAGCGGCGTGAGCATGTCGAACCGGTAGCTGACCCGGACGAGCACGTACTTGGGGCTGCCGCCCGCGACGCACGTGGCCGTGGGAGCGGACGAGCCGGTCCCGCAGCGCGCCGGGTCGAGCGTGACGCGCGAGCGGTCCAGGCCCATCGTCTGGGCCGCGACTCGATAGGCGATGTTGCCCGGGTCGCCGGCGTAGTTGCCGCTGGCAGCGCCGGTCGGGCACGAGACGCTGGTGGTCATGTACGGGTCCGCCGCGCCGCTGTCGCTCGGGTCGCGGCACCAGAGCAGGTAGTTCTGGGCCCGGCCGGCGAAGACGGCGCCCTCTCGTGCCGCGTTGCTGACCGCGATGTGGGCAGCGAAGATGCGCGTCGCGTCGAGCACGCCCAGGGTGAGCATGGCGAAGACGGGCAGCAACAGCGCAAACTCGACGAGCGACTGCCCTCTTGAGCGGCGGCCACGACTGAGCGGCGTGACGGGCATAGCCAAAGGATCGTCGGCCGCCGGCGGCGGCGCCCTCACACAGCCGTTCGGCCCGGCTCAGTACCTTGGTACTGGGTACTTGGGCTGGCCGGCCTAGGCTCTGCGCCCGTCTTCCTTCACGGGCAGCGCCGACTGGCGCGCCGGCGCACCAACCCACACGGCGCCCGAGGCGTAGCGCTCCCGCTTCCAGATGGGCGCACGTGCCTTCAGCTCGTCGATCGCGTAGCGGCAGGCGTCGAAGGCCGCCGCCCGGTGGCCTGCCGCGGCACAGACAACGACGCTCGACTCGGTCAGCGCGACGGCGCCCAGGCGGTGGATCACCGCCAACCGCCGGACCCCGAAGCGCTCGGCCACCTCCGCGCCAATGTCATGCAGCACCGCCAGCGCCATCTCCTCGTGGGCCTCGTAGTCGAGCCCGACGACCGGTTGGCCGGCGTGCTCGGCGGCAGCCGCCTCCTCGCCCGGAGCGGGCGGCCCAGGTGTGTCACGCACCTGGCCGACGAACAGCGCCAGCGCGCCGTCGGCGGCGGTCGGAACCGACCGCCGCAGCTCGTCCAGCAGCTCACCCGCGATGGGCTCCCGCGTCAGCTCGCAGCGCAGCAGGCTCGGCGGCTCATCGCCTAAGCTTCCGCCGGCGACGGGCGGGATGACGGCAACCTCGTCGCCATCGGACAGGGGCTCGTCCTCGGCCGCATAGCGCCCGTTGCGCGCGATGCGCACGACCGGCGCGTACGGCTCAAGCGCGGGTGTCTCGGCCAGCACCGCCTGCCACGCATGCGCGATGGTCGAGCCCTGCTCGAGGTCCAGCCGGTGCTCGCTCCAACCGGCTTTTTCGCGGAGCATCGCAAAGAGCCGTACGCGCACCTGCAGGCCCATCAGAGCAGCAGCCCCGCGCCGACGTAGAGCGCTGCCGAGCCGATGGTGCCGCTGGCGATCGCCGCCAGGGCGATGTAGAGCAGCCCGGTCGCCGATTCCATCGACCGCGTGCGGGCCGTCGCCCAGGCCATCCAGGCGAGCGCGAGCGGGAAGAGCAGTCCAACGAACAGGCGCAACCAGCCGAAGAGCGCCGCGTCGCCGGTCAGCGTCTCGAGAGGTCGCTGGCCCGGTCCGCCGCCGAACAGCGACCACACCCCGAAGAGCACCAGCTGGACCGCCAGCACCCCGATCAGCAGGCGCGCCTGGAGCAGCAGCGGGCGCTCTGAGATGCGCGGCGTGACCAGGTACCAGTGGGCGAGCACGATCGCCGCCAAGGCGCCACCGGCTGCCAGGCTGAGCATCACCAGCTGGATCGCCAGCGGCACGGCGTCGACCGCCGTGACGGCCCAGCCGACGGCGGCACCCAGCAGGGCCACCACGCCGGCGGCAAGCCCCACGAGGCCGAGCACGAAACGCCGGCCGGGCCGCCCGGCCGTGATCGTGTAGCCCAGCCCGAGCAGTGCGCAGGCGCCCATCGCCCAGCGCCGCACGAAGTCCACCTCGGGCGTGGGCTGCTCGATGGCAAGCACCGGTGCCACGACCAGGCCGCCATCGGCCAGCCAGGCGAGCCCGGCCAGAAGTGCCGAGCAGAAAGCAGTAAACCCGAGGTACCCGCGCGTGGCGTCGGTCAGGCGGCCCGTCAGGGTGACGAAGGCCAGGCTGCCGGTGGCCAGCGCCGCCAGGACGATCCAGTTCACGAAGGGCAGCGCGTGGGCGACCGTCGTGATGGGCATCGCTCAGTCGCCCTCGAGCGCTTCGAGCACCCGGGCGAGGCCGTCGATCGAGTCGAGGGTGATCGGGTCGACGACCAGCTGGACATGGCTCACTCCAAGCGCTGCGAGCTGGCGCAGGCCAGCAGCGATCTCATTGGCAGTGCCGGCTAGAGGGCGCGACAGCCGGCCACGCTCGTCAACCTCTTCCCGTCCGGCACCGCCCGCCATGCGCACCAGCACAGTGACCGTCCGCTCGACTTCCGACGGGTCGCGGCCGACGGCACGGCAGGCGTCGTCGACTGCGCCAAGCAGCGGCACCAGCTGTGCCGGCTCATTTCCAAACCAGGCGTACCAGGCGTTCCAGGACTGGACGTGGGGCAGGGCAATGCGCAGCATCCGCTCGCCGATCGAGCCGATCATCAGCGGCGGCCCTTCCGGCCGCGGCCCGCGCGGCAGCAGCTCGCAGTCACGCGCCCGGTAGAAACGGCCTTCGAAGTCGATGCAGCCGTCGCGCAGCAACGTCCGGATGATCGTGAACGCCTCCTCGAAGCGGCTGGCGCGCTGGTCGAACGGGAAGCCGAAGGCGCGGTACTCGACCTCATTCCAGCCGGCGCCGAGGCCAAGGACGAGCCGGCCAGCGCTGATCTCGTCGATCGTCGCCGCCTTCTTGGCCAGCATCTGTGGGCTGTGGAACGACGTCGCCGCGACCAGCGGCCCGAGCTGCACCCGCTCGGTCACGGCCGCCAGGGCGGCCAGCACTGTCCACGCCTCCCACGGCCCGCGCGGACCGTCCGGGTAGCGGTAGAGGAGATGGTCGCCGACCCATAGCGAGTCGAAGCCCGCCTGCTCAGCCAGGACAGCCATCGCCCGCAGCTCCGGCCAGCGGACCAGGCGCTCGACCTCAGGCAGCTGGAGACCCACCCTGAGCGGCCGATTCACGCCCCGCTCACGCGCTCGGTTCGCTTTTGGCGGCTCACTGCGGCAGTCTAGTGCCATGCCCGACACCGGACTGTTGGTCAACCTCGCCCTCGTGCTGGTCGCGGCAGCCGTTGGCGGCGCGATCGCCGTCCGACTCGGCCAATCGGCAATCGTGGGCTACATCGCGGCGGGGGTGCTGATCGGGCCGTATACGCCGGGGCCGGTCGGCGAGGAGCAGGCGGTCGGCGCGCTGGCTGACATTGGCGTCATCTTCCTGCTCTTTGCCATCGGGCTGCAGCTCTCGCTGCGCGATCTGCTGCGCGTCGGGCGGGTAGCGATCGTCGGCGGCACGATCCAGATCCTGGCCCTGATCGCGATCGGCTATGCGGTCGCGATCGCGCTGGGCTTCACGCCACTCGAGAGCCTCTTCTTTGGCGCCTTCGTGTCCAACTCGTCGAGCACGGTGCTGGCCAAGGTCCTCGCCGAGCGCGGCGAGGAAGATGCGGAGCATGGCCACGTCGGCTTTGCCTGGTCGACTGTGCAGGACCTGAGCACGGTGCTGCTGGTGGTGGTGCTGAGCGGCATCTCCGCGGGCGGCGAGCTAGGCCCCGATCTGGCGCTGGCAATCGGCAAGGCGGTGCTCTTCCTGGCGCTGGTGCTGCCACTCGGCCTGCGGGTCATGCCCTTCCTGTTCGAGCGGGTGGCGCTGCTGCGGAGTCGGGAGGTCTTCATCATGGCGGCGGTCGCGATCGCTCTCGGCACGGCATGGGCGTCGGAGCAGTTCGGGCTGTCGCTCGCGCTCGGCGCCTTCCTGGCCGGGCTGCTGATCGGCGAGTCGGACATCAGCCACCAGATCATCGGCGAGCTGACGCCGCTGCGCGACGTCTTCGCCGGGCTCTTCTTCGTGTCGATCGGGATGCTCGTCAACCCGGCCTTCCTGGTTGCGTCGCTGCCGCTGGTGCTGGTCGGGCTGGCGGTGGTCGTCGTCGTAAAGGGTGGCCTGAGCGCGCTGATCGCGCGTGCCTTCGGACTGCCTGCCCGTATCGCGCTGCTTGTCGGCGTGGCGCTCGCACAGTCGGCTGAGTTCTCGTTCGTCCTCGCCCGCCTGGGCGTCAGCCTCGGTGTGGTTGGCCAGCCGATGTTCAGCCTGATGCTCTCGGCCGCCGGCGCGAGCATCCTCGTCGCACCCTGGCTTCACCGGCTGGCGCCCGGCGCCGGGCGCGCGCTCGAGGCGCGTCTGGGTGCCGACCCTGGCGCGCCACCAGCTGCCCCGCAGTCCGATGCAGGTGGCCGCGCGCCACAGGTCGTGATCTGCGGCTACGGGCGCGTGGGCCGGGTGATCGGCGACGCGCTCGAACGGCGCGGCTTCAGCTACCTGGTGCTGGAGCTTGATCCGCGCGTCTGCCGGCGGCTACGCGAGCGTGGCGTGCCGGTCATCCAGGGTGCGGCCGAGAACTCGCACAACCTTCGCCGGGCCGGGCTGGACCGAGCGCGAGTGCTGGTCGTGGCTGTGCCTGACCCGCTGGCCCTGCGCCAGATCGTTCACCAGGCGCGGCGCGAGAACAAGCGGCTGGTCATCGTCGCCCGTGCCCGCTCGTCTGACGACCGCGAGTTCCTCCAGCGCGAGGGTGTCGGCGAGATCGTCTCCGCTGAGATCGAGCTGGCCGTGGAGATGGCGCGCTTCACGCTCGCCCGGCTGGGCGTGAGCGCCGCCGAGACGCAGGCGATAGTGGCGGGCCTGCGTCGGCGCGCGACCGGCGGCTGACCGGGACTATCCATATCAGGCAGCGCCGCTGCCCGGCAGCGGCCGTGGCTGAACGTCCGGCACGCGCGGCTGGCGGACTTCGAGCACCACGCCGCCGGCCTCGATCGATGCCATGTCGATGCGCCGCAGGCTGGCCGTTGGCGCGGGCCGCGCGAGCAGGAAGCCCTGGCCCGCGCTGACACCGATCTCGCGCACCACGCGCAGCTGGCTGACTGTCTCCAGGCCCTCAGCGACGACGTAGGCGTTCCAGCGGCCGGCAAGCTCGCGCAGCGAGGTGAGCACCGCACGTGAGGAGTCGCGCCGGGTGCCGTCCTGGACGAGCGACAGGTCGACCTTGACGATGTCGAAGCGGAACTGGCTGAGCAGGCGCAGTCCGGCATTGCCGGCGCCGACGTCATCGACCGCTACCCGGATGCCGGCCTGCTGGAGCGCCGCCAGATTTCGCTGGAGACGCGGCAAGTCCTCGATCATCTCGTGTTCGGTCAGCTCGACGATCAGCCGCCGCGGGTCCAGGCCGCTGGCAGCGGCAAGCGAGACCAGCCACTCCACGCTGAAGTGGGGCGCCTCGACAGTGCGCGGTGAGAGGTTGACGCTGAGCATCTGCTCAGGCGCCAGCCCGACCGCCTGGGCGAGGACGGTCTGGACGCACGCATGGTCAAGCTCGACCGTTCGGCCGGCGGCCTCCGCTGCGCCGAACAGCTCGCCCGGGTTGCTGAAGCCCGCTTCAGGCAGCGGCCGGATCAGCCCCTCGAAGGCGATCACGGTGCCGCTCGCCAGGTCCACGACCGGCTGGTAGACGGCGCGCAGCAGGCCACCGGAGATGACCCTCGCCAGATGGCCAGCCTGGCCGCTAACGGCCTGCTCCTGGACCTGGCGGTCGCGGATGGGGTCGAAGATGTCCAGCGACGCGCGGCCGTGGCGCTTGCACCAGTAGAGCGCAGCGTCGGCCTGCGCAAAGAGCTGGTCGCGGTCGTTGGCCAGCGCAGGACAGGCAGAGATGCCGCCAGAGAAGCGGATCGGTCGGTCAGGCAATGCCTGAGCGCGACCAAGCAGCCGCCGGCCGAACTCGAGCGCCTCCGGCGCGCTGGTGTGCGGCAGGAGCAGCGCGAACTCGTCGCCACCGATACGGAAGGCGCGGTCGGTGTAGCGTCGAGCCTCCTCGATCAGAGCCGCCATCTGGCGCATCATCTGGTCGCCGGCGGCGTGGCCGCCGGTGTCGTTGACGAGCTTCAGGTCGTCGAGGTCGATCAGCATCAACGCAAACGGCACCTGGTAGCGGCGCAGCCACTCGAGCTGGTTGTCGAGCTCCTCCTGGAATGCGCGGTGGTTGCCCAGGCCAGTCAGCCCGTCGCGCAGCGCATCGTTGCGCGCCGCCTCGTAGAGCTTGAGCAGCTGCTCGCGCGAGCTGGCAAGGTCTTCCGCCGGACGCATCACCTGGCGCGACATCCAGACAGTGATGCCGACGAGCAGCAGGCTAAGCGTTCCGAGCAGCGCCAGCAGGACGAGCGGCAGCTGCGGCGGCTCGAGGCGGTCGACGAAGACCACGCCCCATCCCTGCAACATGCCCGAGAGGGGCACGGCGCTGACCGTCCAGCCATCCGCCAGCACCCACTGGCCGGCTTTGGCCTGGAGTGCAGCGAGCACCTCCGAGCTCGTAGGGGCGTCAAGGACGTGCTCCGGTCCTGCGGCGTCGATCACCTGACCCGCCGAGTGGTCGACGAGCATCAATTGCGCTCCTGAGTCCAGCGCCGCCAGCGCCGAATGGGCGAGGCCGTCGACGTTCGTCTGGGCGCGGAGCACTGCGGCCGCTGGGCCGCCGTTGCCGGCCACCGCCGACCAGAAGACGAGCTCGCTGCGCTTTGCGCTGGTCGCGGTCAGCGCCCTGGCCGTACCGGGCCCCGCCTGGAGAGCCGGCTCAAGTAGCGCTGGCTTGACGGACATTGCGGGCTGCTGGGACGGCGGGTGAAGGACCAGCAGCTCTCGGCCTGTCGCGTCGAACAGGCTCAGCCTGTCGTAGCGCACGGCCGAGAGGGCCAGCAGCGTCCGAGCATGCTCGCGCGCCGCCGCCGGGTCGCTCGTCGCGGAGATGATGTCAGGGTCGGTCGCGAGCAGCGCAACGGTGTTCATCGAGCGCTCCAGCTGCGCGTCGAGCAGTCGCGCGGCGGCTGCCGTCTGATCCTGCAGGCGTAGCCTCTCAGTGAAGGACTGCGAGGTCAGGCTCGAGTGGGCGAGCGCGAGCGCGAGGGTCGTCGGCAGGACGGCCATGGTCAGCAACGCCAGGCGCATGCGCAGCCGCAGCAGCGGCAGGCTATGGGCTGGCGGGAGAGCGGCGGCGATTGACGGTATGGCGTGTGCGGGCAAGCAGCCTCCGAAGAGCGTGCGGCCTGCTGTATCGCATGCCAAGGCCATCTGTTGCACTGGCCCGAACGTCCCCCAGCGGTACCGGTCGTCCCTAGTACCGAGACGTGAAAAGGCCCCGGTGCGCTGGGCACCGGGGCCTTTCGGGGCTGGGTATGTCGGGCTCAGCCGCCGCTTCGGCGAATCGACTGTGTCGACCAGGCGCTGCCGACGGAGGCGCTGCCACCGACCGGCTGGAGGCGCCGTCGGGCTGACAGCGTCACCAGGCCAGCGGCCGCGGCGGCAATCGTCACCAGCGCGAGCATGAGGCCGGACAGGCCACCGCTCTCGCCTTCGCCGAAGAGCATCGCCGTCGGCGGGGGTGTGACCTTCGGCGTGCCGGTGGCGACCGGGTCGACGTCGTAGCAGAAGGTCAGGTTGGTGATCGGCGCGCCGGCGCCGAGATTGGTGTCGCCCTTGGCCTCGGGCGAGTAGGTGTACTCCTGGCCACCGCCCGAAGTCCGGACGAAGACGCTGTCGACACCGATGTTCGATGACCAGCTGAAGGTCAGCCCGTTGAAGGAGCTGATGTGGACACTGAGCGTCCCGTCACCAAAGGTACCGTTGCCGGTCGTGCTCAGGCTGCCCAGCGAGGAGCTGTGCACCTCGACCATTGACTTGCCGCTGTTCGTCCAGAGGCAGGTGCGCAGATTCGGGGTTGGCGTGGGCGTCGGGCAGCCGCCGTTGGGATCCGGCGTGTGCTGGCCACCCGGGCAGGTGGGCGTCGGCGTCGGCGTTGGTGTCGGCGTTGGGGTCGGGCAGACGCCGCCAGGCGGCATCGTCGAGCCATCCGGGCAGTGCGGGATGGTCGGGGTGGGCGTTGCCTTGGGCACCTTGTAGCAGAACACCGTCTGCGTGATCGACGCGTTGTTCGGAGCATTGAAGTTCGAGCCGCTGGTCAACGCCGGGTCGAACTGATAGCGGTTGACACCACTGTTGCCCGCAACGAGCAGCTCACGGATGCCAAGGCTTGAGTTGAAGGCGACGAGGGTGTTGCCCGAGTAGGTCACCTGGACCGACAGGGTCCCGTCACCGTAAGTGCCGCTGGTGGTGCCCTGGATCGCAAGCCGGCTGTAGTTGACCGGGCAGCGCAGATCCTGCGGCGTGGGAGTCGGCGTCGGGGTCGGAGTTGGGCACACGCCGCTCGGGGGCATCGTCGAGCCGTCCGGGCAGGGCGGGAGTGTTGGCGTTGGCGTCGGCGTCGGCGTGGGAGTCGGCGTCGGCGTCGGCGTCGGGGGCTGGAAGCAGATGGTGGTGGTCTTGATGTCCTTGTCGTCGGCGGCAGTGAAGCCTGAGCCGGAACGGACCGGCGGGTTGAAGTTATAGGTGCTGGACTTGTCGCTCTTGTAGGCGGCGATCAGGCGGACGACGTCCTGGTTGGCGTTGCTGAAGCTGACCTGCTTCTTGTTGGACTTGCCGCCGAACGTCACCTGGACGCTGAAGCTGCCCTGGCTGTAGGTTCCCGAGTTGTTGCCGCTGACGGTCAGCGCGCTGCTGCCGGGCGGGCACGACACGACGACCGAGCCTTCGGCGCAGGCATTCGCCGGATCCATGTCGGTCAGCTCGACTGCGGCAGGGTTGCCGCGGCCCGAGCCGTAGGCCTCGATCGAGGGTGCGTCGGGTGCCGGCTTCTCGACGGCATCGTCGAAGACGTAGCCGATGGCGATCGGCGCCGAACAGCTGGTGTGGACCTTGATCTGGTAGCCGTTGATGGTGAACCCGACCGTCGTGCCAAGACCCTTGCCCGAAGGACCGCCGGAGACGGTGAAGGTCTCGCCGTCAGCCACGCTGCTCTTCGAGAGTGTCTGACCACTGGTCAGCACGACACTGGCCGGCGAGCCGGCTCCGAAGTCGTGGTAGCGGAAGGTGACCGAAGACGGCCGCTCGCCCTTGGCAACCGCCTCGTGGCTGGGGGCGCCGAAGACCAGCGCAGAGCTGGCGACAACGAATGCCAGCAAGATGAGCGCACGCACCGCCCGCACCCGTGTGGGGGCTCGACTGACCATCAACATGTTCGACTCTCCACTCGATCGCCCAGCTTTCCGCAGCCCCAATGGCAGTGGTACTTATTACCTACTGGGCCGATGCCGAGTCTCGGGAAGGGCCGTGAGACTGTCCAGTACCACCGTCTGGACTTCAGCCCACGGCAGGCCACAAGACCGCACCACTGCCAACCTCGCGTTGTGGTCGTTTCCGTTGCCTGGCGGCACCGAAGTACTGGTACTCCTCAGCTGCACGCGGGAAAAGAGAACGAGGGCCGGGTTGTTCGCCCGGCCCTCGTCTGGCATCTCGGCTGGGGCTTGGACCCCGCAGAGTTACCTGTCCTGGCGGCGGCGACCGGTCGACCACGCCTCCGTCTGGACCCGGCTGCTGCGACCGAAGCCGGTGGTGAGGATCACCCGGGCGCGGGTCGCCGCGACCAGCCCGGCGCTCAATGCGGCCAGCAGCAGCAGCGCAGCCATCAGGCCGCTCGAGCTGGCCGGTCCACTTGAGCCGAGGCGGTACGTGGTGTCCGGCAGGGTCGGGGTGGGTGTCGTGGTAGCGACGGGCGTGGGCGTCGGGCACCCACCATACGGATCAGGTGTGTGGTGGCCGCCTGGGCACGTTGCCGTCGGGGTGGGCGTCGGGGTCGCAGCCGGCGTGGGCGTGGCGCCCGGCGTCGGGGTTGGCGTCGGCAGCGGCGTCAGCACGGGGCTGGGCGTTGGCGGCGTCGGCAGCGACGGCGGCGGGGTCAGCTCGGGGGTTGGCGTGAATGTCGGCGGCGGCAGGATCTCGA
>DATMJK010000024.1:0-8028 GCA_035553915.1 Candidatus Limnocylindrales bacterium
GGGGAGGGGCTCGTCTCGGCCGGCGTCTCGGCCGGCGTCTGGGCCGGCGTCTCAGCCGGCGTCTGGGCCGGCGTCTGGGCCGGCGTCGCGGCCGGCGTGTCGGCAGGCGTTGGGCCCGGCGTAGCGGTCGGCTGCGCGGCCGGCGTGCACGCCGCCAGCAGCATCACGAACGCCACCAGCAGGGCGCCCAGTTGAAGGGTCAGTCTCATGTTCCGAAAGGTTCCTCCTCGTCGTCCGGCCTTCCGGCCGGAGTCTCATTGGTTGCGGCGCTGGCCGGGCGGCCCGCGCCGTGGCGATCACCTGACCGCCCTATGTCACATGTTTCAGCCGTCGTCCATCACCTCCTGTCTGCCACAGGCGGCGGGGCCGTCGAGCGGCGAACCACCAGCCTCGTCTCGAGGACACGGTGCTCCGCGGTGCGGACGGTATCCCGTCCGAGCGCGGCGAGCAACATCCGGGCCGCCTCCTCACCCTTGCGCCGCACCGGCTGGTGGACGGTGGTCAAGGGCGGGTCAGTGAAGCGCGTGAGCGGCAGGTCGTCGAAGCCGACGACGGACAGGTCGTCCGGCACGCGCAAACCCAGGTGGCGCGCAGCCTGAAGGGCGCCCGCAGCAGCGGCGTCGCTCATCGACAGGATGCCCGTCGGGCGGTAGCCGTCCTCCCACGCGCGCAGCAGCGCTGCCTCGCCACCTTCGAAGGTCGCCGGGCCGACGATCACGCGCCCGGGCTCGATGTCGACGTTGTACTCCTCGAGCGCCATCCGATAGCCACGCATGCGCCGGCCCATCACGCTGGCCGCGTCCTCCTGGTGCTCAGACGGCTCCATCGTCAGCACCAGCAGGTCGCGATGCCCGAGCTCGAGCAGGTGCCGGGCCGCGGCCAATGCGCCGGCCGTGTCATCGACCTCGATCGCGCTGTGCTCCGGCCAGGCAGCGGCGTCGACCAGCACCACAGGCAGCGCGGCCCGCCGGACGAACTCCATCTCCGGGTGCCGCTCGTCGAGGCCGATCACGATCACGCCGTCCACAGTTGCCCGCGCGAGCGCCCGCTCCAGCGATCCGTGGAGCGGCGAGATGAACAGCACGCCGAAGCCGCGATCCTCGGTGACGGTCGCCACACCCTCGGCGAAGAGGGGGAAGAACGGATTGGCGAAGACCTGGGCGAGCGCCTGCGGCGAGAGGATGCCGATCGTCGCCGTCGAGCCGGCGGTCAGCATCCGCGCCACGGGGTGGGGCCGGTAGCCGAGATCCTCGGCCACGCGGCGGATGCGCTCGGCGGTCTCTGTCGCCAGGCGCTCCGGGCTGTTGAAGGCGAAGGAAACCGCCGCCTTGCTGACGCCGGCCTCGCGGGCGACGTCCGCAATCCGAGCGCGCTGCGCCGGTGCGTCTGACACGCTGATTGCGACTTCCTCCTCTCCGCGACGACCGGACTGGGGCGCCGGGCCGCGGTTCAACCGGTTTAGCAAACCGGTTTAGCAAAACCCTATGAAGACTGCGTCGCCGTGTCAAGGGCCAAATTGCGTGTCCCAGCGAGGGAGCTGATCGACTGTCAGAATCGGGGCGATGTTCGAGCTGCTGCGCGAGATGCCGAACGGCGTCCGCGTGCTCCTTGGCTATGGCTTCCTCGTGCTCGCGGGCCTGGCGCTGACCCTGCCGCTGGTCGTCGAGCAGGCCATCGAGGCGCCCATCTCGGCAATCGGGCTGCTGTGGATGCTCCTCCTGGCCTACGTCATCTTCACGCTGACGCTCATCCTGCAGCGGAAGCAGGCGGGTTGGGGACTCACCGTGGGGCTGGCCACCCTGAGCCTGCCGCTGGTCGTGCTGCTTTACTGGTCGGCCAGCCTGGCCGGGGCGCTGGTCGGTGCCACCGTCGCTGCCCTGCTGTTCGCTGCCCTGCGCCGGCCCTCCGTCCGTGGCTGGTTCAACGAGCCCTGATCACGACGCGCGGGCGCTTTCTCGACTACCCTTGGCCGACATCCGGCCGCTGCCGAGATATGGCGGCGCCTGATCCCCTCAGCAGCTAGGAGACAATCCGACCGTGGCCAAGAGACCTCGTGGTCGCATGACCCGCGAGCCTGGCAGCGCCCCCGCCACCGAGCGGGTCGAGCGACCCGCCCGCCCGCGTCGGCGAACGACAGTACGTCGCGAGCAGGGCCTGCTCGACCGTTACCGGACGGTGCTGATCGCCGGTGTGGCCGTGGCCGGTCTGCTGCTGATCGGGGCGATGTTCATGGGTGGGCCGGGAGCCCGGGCCTATGAATGCCTCGACCTGATGACGCCAGGCCCGGTCGAGGCTCCGCCAACGGCGCGGCCGACAGCCAGCCCCTCACCTTCCCCGACTGCCGAGCCATCACCGGATGGGTCGCCTGCCGGCTCGCCCGGCACGGACGCGTCACCCAGCCCCGACGCTGCGCCCAGTCCCGACGCCTCGCCGACGCCCGCTCCGAGCCCGGCCCCCGAGCCGACTGCCCGTCTGGGCTTCCCCGCCACCGACCTCGGCCGACTCCACGTGCCCACCGGCCAGCCCGTGACCTACGCCTACTGCCCGCCCGCCTCGGGGCCGCACTACAACTCCGGCCAGCCAAATCCGGCGCCCATGCAGCCGGCGGTCTACCCGCCGGCGCAGGAACGCTCGCCCGGCTACTGGGTGCACAATCTGGAGCACGGCTACATCGTCCTGCTCTACCGCTGCCCGAGCGGCCAGCTCGGCCAGGGCGACTGCATCAGCCGTGACGAGCTGACCCAGCTCGAACGGTTCTTCGAGCAGGCGCCGGAGCCGCCCTACTCGACCTGCCCCAACAAGACGATGGTCGCGCGCTTCGACTCTATGACGAGCAGGTTCGCCCTGCTCGCCTGGGATCGGGCGCTGCTCGTGGACGAGTTCGACCTCGATCAGGCACTGACTTTTGCCGAGCAGTGGATGGAATATGATCCGATCGTCCTGCCCGAACGCGCGGCCTGCTAAAGGAGGCGTCGCCAGCACTCGATGAGCGGCCGGCCGGCGGCAGCGCTCCTGGCCCCGACGCTGGGCACGACCATGCGCGCGCTGGTCAAGGAGTCTGCCGGACCCGGCGCGGTGGTGCGCGAGGTGCCGCTGCCTGAGCCCGGCCCCATGGAGCTGCTCGTCCGCGTCGACGCGGCCAGCGTCTGTGGCACTGACGTCCACATCGAGCGTTGGGACCCCTGGGCGCAGGAGAACTTCGGGCCGCCGCCGATGACCTTCGGCCACGAGATGGCGGGCACCGTGGTGGCGCATGGACCCGGCGCGGGACGCGTCCGGATTGGCGACACGATCGCCGCCGAGACGCACATCGTCGACTGGTCGTGTTACCAGTGCCGGACCGGCCGAGCCCATGTCTGCCAGGCGCTGAGGATCCTGGGCGTGCACGTGCCGGGCAGCTTCGCCGAGTACGCCGTGATCCCCGAACAGAACGCCTGGGTCTACGAGGGCCTGCCGGCTGAGATCGCGGCTCTCCAGGAGCCGATGGGCAACGCCGTCCATGCCATCTTCGTGGAGGAGGTCGCCGGCCAGAACGTCGCCGTCCTGGGCTGCGGCCCGATTGGCCTGATGGCCCTGGCCGTGCTGCGCGTCGCCGGCGCGCGGCGGATCTTTGCCACTGACGTCAACCCAGAACGCCTGGCGCTGGCCGAGCGGATGGGCGCCGACGTCGTGATCGACGCTCGTGACGACGTGGCGGAACGCCTGCGCAGTGAGAGCGAGGGCAACGGCGTTGACGTGGTGCTCGAGATGTCCGGCGCCGAGGCGGCGCTACACCAGGGCCTCGCCGCGTTGACCAACGGCGGCCGGATCTCGCTGCTTGGCACGCACACGCGGCCGGCAACGATCGATCTCTCGCAGGAGATCATCTTCAAGGGCATTCGCGTGCACGGCATCACCGGCCGGCGGCTGTGGGAGACGTGGTACCGGACCACGGCGCTGCTGGAGGAGGGCGTCGACCTGAGCCCGATCATCACCCACCGCCTGCCGCTGTCGCAGTACCAGCAGGCGTTCGACCTCGTTGCCTCAGGCCACGCCGGCAAAGTCGTGCTACTGCCGCAGGAGCCGTAGCGTGGACACCAGCTCGCGGGTCGATCCACTTCACTACCTGGCCGAGGAGATCGACGGGCTCAAGGCAAAGAGCCTGTACCGGCCGCTGCGCATCATGACCGGCGCACAGGCGGTGCGAACGATCGTCGACGGTCGACCGGTGATCAGCCTGTCGTCGAACAACTACCTCGGGCTGACCACGCACCCCAGGCTGGTCGAGGCCGCTGCGGCAGCCGTTCGTGACCTGGGCGTGGGCACGGGCGCCGTGCGCACGATCGCCGGCGCGACCGAGCTCATCGAGCAGCTCGAGCTTAGGCTCGCCCACTTCAAGCACGTCGAAGCCGTGCTGACCTTGCAGTCAGGCCTGACCGCCAACAGCGGCACCATCCCGGCAATCACCGGCGAGCGCGACCTGATCGTTAGCGATGAGCTGAATCACGCGTCGATCATCGACGGCGTCCGATTGTCCAAGGCTTCGCGAGCCGTGTTTCCCCATCGCGATGTCGATGGCCTCGAGAAGGTGCTGCGCGACGCGCGCGCCGCCGGCGGCGGCAAGGGTCCGTACGAGCACATCCTGGTCATCACTGATGGCGTCTTCTCGATGGATGGCGACATCGCGCCGCTGCCCGGAATCTGCGACGTGGCTGAGCGCTACGAGGCGGCCGTCATGGTCGACGATGCGCACGCATCGGGCGTGCTCGGGCGCAACGGCCGGGGCACCGTCGACCACTTTGACCTGCACGGCCGTGTCGACATCCAGGTCGGCACGCTGTCCAAGGCGATCGGCGTGATGGGCGGCTATATCGCCGGGCGGCAGCACCTCAAGGACTTCCTGGTCCAACGCTGCCGGACGCTGCTCTTCTCGACCTCGCAGCCGCCGGCCGTCGCCGCCGCGTGCATCGCTGCCATCGACGTGCTCGAGCAGGAGCCTGAGCGGATCGACCGGCTGTGGGCCAACACGCGCTTCTTCAAGGGCGCACTCCAGGCGCTCGGCTTCGACACGGGGATCAGCGAGACCCCGATCACGCCGGTCATCGCGGGCGACGAGGCAAAGGCTCAGCGCCTGGCCGCCCGGCTCTTCGAAGAAGGCGTCTTCGCGACCTCGGTCGTCTTTCCAACGGTGCCGATGGGCAAGGCCAGGGTGCGCACGATCGTCTCCAGCGAGCACACCCAAGCTGACCTTCAGTACTGCGTCGATGCGTTTGCCAGGATCGGCCGCGAGCTGGAGCTGATCTGATCTCGGACGGCCAGACCGCCCGTGCGGGGCGTTGGGTGTGCCTGGATGTGGGCGAGACGCTGATCGACGAGACCCGCGTGGTCGAGGCGTGGGCGTCCATCCTTGGCGTGACCCGACTGACGTTCGCCGCTGCGTTCGGCGCAACCCTCGCCCGCGGCGGGACCCATCGCGAGGCATTCCGGCTGTTCAGCGACGAACGCGACTGGCCGTCGCAAGCGACCGCCTTCGATGAGCAGTACGGCGCATTCCGCGCCTCTGATCTGTATCCCGATGCGCTGCCCTCGCTCAACGCGTTGCGCGACCTCGGCTACCGGCTCTCGATCGTGGCCAACCAGCCGGCGCGGCGGAACGCCGAGCTGCGCGCCCTGGGCATCGATGCCGAGGTGATGGCCATGAGTGACGAGCTCGGTGTCCACAAGCCGGCAGCCGAGTTCTTCGAGCGCGCGCTGGCGTTGATGGGTGACCCGCCGCCGGAGCAGGTGGCGTACGTGGGCGATCGGCCGGACAACGATGTCGCGCCGGCGGCCGCGGCGGGGATGCGCGCGGTATGGCTGCGCCGGGGTCCATGGGGGGTGGTGTTCGAATCCGCGCCAGGCGCCAGCCTGGTCGTGCGCTCGCTGGTCGAGCTGGTTGGGCGGATCGACGACGCCTGGCGAGCCGACCGATGAGGCTGACCGTCATCGGCTGCGCGCCGGCCTATACCCGCAGCGGTGGGCCGTCCTCGTGCTACCTGCTGGAGACGGAGGGTAGCGCCGTCGTGCTCGACATGGGCCAGGGCAGCTTCAGCGCGCTGTCCGCGCGGCGAGCGCCTCATCTCCTCGACGGGGTCCTGATCAGCCACCTGCATGCTGATCACCTGGTCGACCTTATCCCGCTGCGTCACTACCTGACCTACGAAGCGCACGCGAGCGTGCCGCTTTACGCACCGCCCGGGCTGCGTGCGCGCATGGATGACTTCCAGGCCGCGACCGACTTCCTCTCGGCACTGCCCGGCGAGCCGCTCCGACCGGGCTCGTTCGTCCTGGCCGGCTTCGAGGTCGCGGCTCGGCACGTAACCCACATCCCGGACAGCTTCGGTTTTCGTGTAGCGCGTCGGGGTGGACCCGGATTGGTCTATTCGGGCGACTGCAGCAATGCTGACGACCTCCTGCCGCTGCTCAGACGGGGCGACACGCTGCTCTGCGAAGCCGCCCTCGGCAGTGACGACGAAGCGCCAGGCGCGCTGCACCTGACCGCTCGACAGGCGGCAGCAGTCGCGGCGCGAAGCGGTGTCGCACGGCTCGTGCTGACCCATGTCCTCGACGCATATCCCGAGCACGCCGTGCTCGCATCGGCCCGGGCGGCCTTCAGCGGCGAGGTCGTGCTCGCTCGCCCGGGTCTCGAGGTGGTGCTCTAAGACAGTACCCAGTGACCGCACGCTCAGGACATGAAACGGCCCCGCCGCCTTGGCGGGGCCGTTCACATTGGACGCGAGTCGGGACTAGGTGCGCCTTTGCGGTCGTGAGTACGACTGCCAGGCTCCGGCGCGACCGGTACGTCGGCGCCGATCAGGGACTGACGCCAGGCTCGTCGACCAGGGACTGAGGAAGCCAGCGGCTGCCTGCATCCCGGCTGACCCTCTGCCGGCCAAGAGGACCAGCGCGGCAGCAGCCGCACTGATGACCAGCGTGGCCAGTAGCAGGCCACCGGCGGAGCCGCTGTCCGAGCCGGGGATGGCCGCCGAAGTGTCGGGCGGAGTCATCGTCGGCTTGGGCGTCTTGGTCGGTGCCGGCGTCGGCGTCGCTGCCGGCGTCGGGGTTGGGGTGACCTTGGGCGTCGGAGTTGCCGTCGGCGTCGGGGTTGGCGTGGCCGTCGGCGTCGGGGTGGGCGTCGGTGGCCTGTAGCAGAACGACAGGTGAGTGATCTCGTCACCGGCGAACAGGTCGCTGTCTGAGGTCGCTGGCGGGCTGTACGGGAAGAACTCGCCGCCGTCAGACGTTCGAGCAAAGGCAGCGCTCACGCCCACGTTCGAGCTCCAGTCGAAGGCAAAGCCGTCGAAGTTCGAGACATTGACGATCAGCGTGCCGTCAGTAAACGAGCCGCTGCCGGTGGTGTTCAGCTGGCTGATGGCACTGCTGCCGAGGGCCAGCATCGTCAGGCCGGAGGTGTGCGTCAGGCACGTCTCGTTGTTGGCGGGGGCGTCGGTGTTGGTGTTGGCGTCGGCGTCGGGCACGGGCACAGCGTCGGCGTCGGCGTCGGCGTTGGCGTTGGCGTCGGCGTCGGCGTCGGCGTTGGGGTCGGCGTCGGCGTTGGGGTTGGCGTGGGGCAAACGCACGGCGTTGGCGTCGGCGTTGGCGTGGGGGTTGGCGTTGGCGTCGGCGTTGGCGCCGGCGTGGGCGGTGTGGGCGTCGCCTTTGGAACCTTGTAGCAGAAGACAACCTGCTGGATTGCCCCACCACCCGGCTCCATGAAGTTCGAGCCGCTGGTGATGGCAGGATCGAACTGGTAGCGGTTGACACCGCCTCCGCCAGCCACGAGCAGCTCTCGGATGCCCAGGTTGGCGGTGAACGCCAGGCGGTCGTTGCTGGTCAGGCCCAAGGTGACGTCAAGCGTGCCGTTGCTGTACGCGCCCGTGCTCGGGGCGTCGATCTGGAAGCGGTCGTAGTTGACCGGGCAGCGCAGGTCATGAGCCGTCGGGGTGGGCGTCGGGGTGGGCGTCGGAGTCGGAGTCGGGGTCGGTGTCGGCGTGGGCGTGGGAGTGGGAG
>DATMJK010000025.1:0-19581 GCA_035553915.1 Candidatus Limnocylindrales bacterium
GTGGCGTAGAACGTGCCGCCCGGACACGCCGTGGCCGCCCAGTCGCGGTGGCCGCTGATGTTCGGGTTGTCGCGCGTCTTGAGGTCGATCGGGTTGGTGTAGGTGCCGCCACCGAGCGGGTCAATGCCGTAGCGCTCGGCCAGCCAGGCGAGCAGCCACTCGAGCGATTGGCGGGCGGCCGGCGTGGTGTCCTGGCTGACGAGATGGCCGAGGAGGGCGATGCCGACCGTGCCCGAGTTCCAGCCGCCAACGTGCGCGCCAACGACTCCTTTGCCCGCTCCGTCGTCGCCACTGGGCAGCTCGCCGGCGGCATATTCGCGCGAGTAACGGCCTTCGTAGATCCGGCCCTGCTCGTCGATCAGGAAGTTGTAGCCGATGTCGCCCCAGCCGCGACTGATGGCCTGGTCGTAGTAGATCGCCCGGATCGTCGCGGCCGGGTTGGGGTCGTTGTTCGCACCTGCGGTGTGGTGAACGATCAGCTTCTGGATCGGATAGAACTCTGCCGGCCACTTCTCCGTGCCCACGAGCGCTGGGTCAGGGGTCTCCTTCTCGCGCCAGAATCGCAGGCTCTCGTCGGCGCTCCAGCCCGAGCGCGAGATGACCTGCGGCTGATCGACTGCTGCCGCGGCGATGGGGCCGTAGCTCGCGCCCCCGACAGCTGCCTCGGCCTGGATGGCATCGATGGTCAGTCCGGTGATCGGCTCGGCCGAAGTGAGGCGGACGAAGCGGGCGCCGCCAGTCCAGATGACGCCGCTGCGCACCAGGCCGGCGACGTCCGTAGCGCCGGCGTGGGTATCGAGCAGGACCTCGCGCTCTTCGCCGAATGACCGGCCATCGCGGCTAAAGGCGATGCTCAGCCCGCTTGCATGCGGCTCGTCCTCGTCCTCGCCTTCGTGGTCGCCGGCGTCCGGGTCCGCCCAGCTGAGCGCGACATGGCTGGCCCGCATCGGCAGGCGGACGAGGGCCGTGCCTGTGACATCGGCGCGGGCCTGCGCGCCGGTGATGGGCTGGCCGGGCGCCTCCCCGCCTCGCTGTGGCAGTGCCGGCAGCAGCCCCGCCAACAGCACGGCGAGGCTCAATGCGACGATGATCCGGACTGCTGCCACCCTCTCCCCCTCGCTCGTCGGGCGATCGCCCGGAACTTGATGGTCGCGGCCCGGCAGGCAGCCTGTCAACTCCCCGGTCGAGCAGCGAACGCCAGGGCCGCGCGCATCACGATGGCGCTTGGACTACGATCGCGTGCGCCATGAGCACGCCCATCGAACGACTGGAGTGGCACCGCCGAGAGGCTGCCGCGCTGCCCCACGAGCCGCCGCTGTGGCGCGACCCGGCTCGCCTCGCGCTGGTCGGATCCGCGCTGCTGTTCATCATCGGCAGCCTGATCCCCTGGGCCACCGGCACTGACGGCGCGGGTCGCGATGTGGCCTACCACGCCACCGCCGCGACCGGTGAAGGCGTGGTCATCATCGGAGCAGCGCTGCTGCTCGTCTTCCTCGCCCACAACCGGCTGATGTGGGAGACCAGCAGCCGGTTGCTGCAGCTGCTGCCGCTCGTTGTCGCGCTGCTTGCCGCCGCGCTGTGGCTGAGCATCGAGAACTATGCCGGCCAGCACATGGTCGACTGGGAGCAGCTGCGCGGCGGCGACGCCGCGCTGACGGTGGCGCGGTACCTGTACCTGGCAGGCATCGGCTTGATAGTCTTCTCAGTCGCGTGGCTCGAGCGCCAGCGGCCAGATGACGTCCGTCGCCATACCCGGCCGCTGCTGGCCGAGATCGGCGTGAACCGCTGGTCTGCGATCAGCGTCGTGCTGACCGTGCTCTTCGGCGCGGCGGGGGCCTCACTGGCCATCCTGTCGATCATCTTCGTCTCCGGCCTGGAAGGCCTTCTGCCCGCCGTCTTCCTGGGCATCTTCGGCTTGTTCGGGGGCATCGCCATGGGGGCGCGGCTGGCTCGCTGGGTGGAGCGAACGGCGCGCCGCTGAGCGTCAATCGGGAAACGGGCCGGACTCGTCGCTGATTGACTCGACCCACCGGCTGCTGGCCTGGCGGCAGACCTCCGGGTCGAAGCCGTTGCGCGCCAGCAGCGCGTAGGCCTTCTGGCGGCGCCGGCGGGGATCGGCCTCGCGAGCCAGCGAGGCGCGCCGGCGTTCGAGCAGCCGCTCGGCGGCGGGCAGGTCCGCGCCGCCCGCGTCAGCGGCATCGTCCGTGCGCCGTTCGAGGACGGCAGCCAGGATGTCGCGCCCGACGCCCTTCTGCTCGAGCTCGCGGCGAAGGGCAAGCTGGCCGCGCGGCCGAGCCCGGTCACGGCTCTCCACCCAGGCCTGGGCGAACGCCTCGTCGTCTAGGTAGCCCATCTCGACGAGCCGCTCCACGACCTGGTCAACCAGCTCGTGGCGGTAGCCCAGGTGACGCAGCCGACGCCGCGTCTCCTCGATCGATCGTGGCCGGACCGCCAGGAATGCCGCGGCCGCTTCCATGACAACGGCCGGATCGTCGACCTGGCCGCGCCGCTCACGGCGTTCCTGCGGGGTACTCGAGCGCCGACCCTTCTCACTCACGCGGCGCCGTACCGCGAATGCCCACAGCGGGTGGCTCAGGCGAGGCCAGCGCAAGGCGCCCGCGAGCAGCCCGAGCGAGCGCACTCTCGTGCGTGAGCGAGGGAGCGGAGCGGAGCAACGAACGGATAGATCGCATCAGCCATCCGCGTCTTACTCGGCCTCGGAGATGCCCTCCACCGGGACCTCGATCGTGGCCACCTTCGAGCGGATCTCCGTCTCGAGCTTCTGGGCCACATCAGCGTTCTGCCTCAGGAAGTCCTTGGACTGCTCGCGGCCCTGGCCCAGGCGCACGTCGCCGTACGTGAACCATGCGCCTGTCTTGGTGACCACATCCGAGGCGACGCCGACGTCGAGCAGCCCGCCCTCGCGACTGATGCCCTCGCCATACATCACGTCGAACTCGGCGACGCGGAACGGCGCAGCAACCTTGTTCTTGACGACCTTGACCCGCACCCGGCTGCCGATCGCGTCCGTGCCTGACTTGATGGTCTCGATGCGCCGGATGTCGAGGCGCACGCTGGCGTAGAACTTGAGCGCGCGGCCGCCGGGGGTGGTCTCCGGATTGCCGAACATGACGCCGATCTTCTCGCGCAGCTGGTTGGTGAACACCAGCGCGGTGTTGCTGCGGCTGACGGCGCCGGTCAGCTTGCGCAGCGCCTGGCTCATCAGCCGTGCCTGGATGCCGACGAACGAGTCACCCATCTCGCCCTCGATCTCGGCCCGCGGCACCAGCGCGGCGACCGAATCGAGGACGACGCAGTCGACGCCGCCCGAGCGGATGAGCGTCTCTGTGATCTCCAGTGCCTGCTCGCCGGTGTCAGGCTGGCTGACCAGCAGCTCGTCAACGTTGACGCCGCAGGCGCGGGCGTATGTCGGGTCCAGGGCATGCTCGACGTCGATGAACGCGACGACCCCGCCGCGCTTCTGCGCCTCCGCCAGCACGTGCTGGCAGAGCGTCGTCTTGCCCGACGACTCCGGACCGAAGATCTCCGTGATCCGGCCGCGCGGCACGCCGCCGACGCCCATCGCCAGGTCGAGCGCGATCGAGCCGGTCGGGATCGAATCGACGGCCTGCTTCTCCGACGAGCCAAGCTTCATGATCGAGCCGCGGCCGAACTGCTTCTCGATGGCCAGGATCGCCGCGTCGACGGCACGCGTCCGCTCAGTCGCCGGCCGGTCCGTGCGCTCCACTCCGTTGCCCTCTGCCGGCGACTGGCGGCCGGCCCCCGTGATGGTCATGCCTGGTACTCCTCCTGGCTTCGACCGGGGGCCGCCGGGGCTACTCCTCGTCCGGCTCCCGCTCCTCGCGTTCCTCGCGCGGCTTGCGCTTGGGCTTGATCAGCTCGACCGAAGGCGGCGGCGCCTCGAGCAGCGGCTCGAGTCGCGGCCGATCGACCTTCGACTTGGGCTTCTTCTTCGCTTCGCGGTGTGGGCGATCCTTGCGTGCCATCAGCTCCGCCTCCACCCGGCTGCCGGCACGTTAGCCGGCGCCGCTGCACTGCCAGTTCACCACCGCTTTGCGCCACCTTGGCTGTCACTCCGGCGCCCCCTCGGCGGTGATTTGCGAGGCATGCCGATCGGCCTGCCGACGCACCAACTCGGGGAACGATCCGTCGGCGATTGCCGCTCGGATGCGCGCCATGAAGTCTAGGAGGAAGGTCAGGTTGTGGCAAGTTGCGAGCCGGTAGAAGAGCAGCTCGTCTGCCCTGATCAGGTGCGCCAGGTAGGCCCGCGAGAACGACCGGCAGGCGCGGCAGCGGCAGCCCTCCTGGACCGGCGCCGGATCGTCGAGGAAACGCGTGTTGCGCAGGTTGAGCCGGCCCTCAGGCACCCACAGCGTGCCGTTGCGCGCCACGCGCGCGGGCAGCACCGAGTCGAACATGTCGACGCCGGCGTCGACGGCATCGAGCAGATCGAGCGCCGAGCCAAGGCCCATCAGGTAGCGCGGCCGGGGGTCGTGCTCGAGCAGCGGCACGACGACATCCAGCGCCGCTCGGCGCTGGGCAGCCGTCTCGTCGCCTGCCAGGCCGCCGATGCATAGCCCATCGAAGGGCAGGGCCGCGATGGATCGGGTCGAGTCGGCGCGCAGGTCTTGCTCCAGCCCGCCCTGGATGATGCCGAAGAGCGCCTGGTCGGGCCGCTGGTGGGCGGCCAGGCAGCGCTCGGCCCAGCGGTGGGTGCGCGCTGTCGCCTCGAGCACCTGCCGGCGGCTGGATGCGTGCGGCGGCACGGGCTGGTCGAAGCAGACCGCGATATCTGCCCCGAGCGCCTGCTGGACGGCGATCGACTGCTCTGGCGAGAAGCGATGGAGGGAGCCGTCGAGGTGCGAGCGGAACGTGACGGCCTCCTCGTCGACCGCCCGCATCTCGCCCAGGCTGACCACCTGGTAGCCGCCCGAATCGGTCAGGATGGGCCGGTCCCAGGCCATGAAGCGGTGCAGCCCGCCCAGTCGCTCGATGCGCTCGTGGCCTGGCCGCAGATACAGGTGGTAGGTGTTGGCCAGGATCATCGTCGCCCCGACCTCGCGCAGGTCGTCGGGATCGAGTGCCTTGACCGTCGCGTTCGTGCCGACGGGCATGAAGACCGGGGTCTCGACGATGCCGTGCTGCGTCTCGAGCCGGCCCAGCCGTGCTCGGGTGGCCCCCGAAACCGGTGGCGGCTTGAGGATGTCGAAGTGGATCGGCCGGTCCGGCCGGCGCCCCACCGGAGCGATGCCAGCCACGGAAGCCGTGCTCACGTGAGCTCCTGGCGGCGCATCACCAGCATCGCCAGGCCGATCGCAGCCGCCCCATAGGCCAGCACCACCGGGACTGCCTGGACGAGCGGCACGTTGGCGACGAACATCTCGCCCATCAGTGCCGGCAGCGCGACGTAGCCCTCGTTCAGCACGCTGCTGCCAACGCTGAAGGGCAGGAACTGCGACCAGTGAACGGCCGGTGTAGCGCCGGGCGTGAAGAGCTGCCCGAACTGGCCAACGGCCATGGCCACGTTGGCAATGATCGGCTCGGCGACGTAGAGCACGATGGCCACGACGATGCCGGCCAGCTGGCTGCGCAGCAGTGTCGCGACCGCGATGGCGATTGCCGCCCGCTCGAGCAGGACGAGCGTGCCCAGGCCCCAGCCGCCAACCAGCTGGAGAAGTGTATCGAGCGTGAAGCCGCCCAGGTCCAGGCCGGCGGTCAAGGCGGTGATGACGACCATCAGCATGCCGGCGACGAAAGCGATCGCTGCCCCGAGCGCCACCACGAGGCCGATCGCGACCGCCTTGGCGAGCATGTACACCTCGCGGCTCTCCCCGCGAGCGATGGGATTGCGCACCACGCCCCACGAGTAGTCGGCGCCGACCATCGCGCCCGCGTAGATCACCGCCAGCAGGCTGCCCAGGCCGCCGAAGACGAAGTCGCCGACGATCGCGCCGCTGGCGCGCAGCGGCACGAGCGCCTGTCCCAGCGGCAGGTCGCGCACGTCCGCCAGCAGCGGCCCGACGATCAGCCCGACGACCACGAAGACGAAGGCCATCACGCCGATCTGCGTCGCCAGCAAGACGTAGGTCATCGTCCGGTGGCGCATCTTGATCAGCTCGGCGTGGATGAGCCTCATCGGGGCGCCTCGTGGGCGGTCAGCTGGAGGAAGAACTGCTCTAGGCTCGAGCGTGCCTCGAGGCCGGTGGCGTAGATGTCGGCCTCGGCCAGCGCGCGGTTGACCTCGGCCGTGCGGCCGGTCTCGACCGAGACCTGGAACCAGCCCGCCTGCGGGCCGTTGTCGATGCCGTAGAGCGGCTTGTCCGGCGCGAGGCGGCGCAGCACCTCAGCCGCGCGCGGCATCTCTTCGACCGCGACCCGGACGCGGATCTCGCCGCTCGCGCGCAGCAGGTCGTCGATCAGGCCCTCGCGCAGCAGCCGTCCACGGTCGATGATCCCAACCACGTCCGCCAGCTGCTCGACCTCCGCCAGCAGATGGCTCGAGATGAGCACCGTCTTGCCCAAGCTGGTCAGCCAGCGCAGCGTCTCGCGCAGTGCGACCATGCCGCCCGGATCCAGGCCGTTCGCCGGCTCGTCCAGGATGAGCAGATCCGGGTCAGACAGCATCGCCGCCGCGACGCCGAGCCGCTGCTTCATGCCCAGCGAGTACGTGCCGACCGGGCTCTTGGAGCGCTCGCCCAGCCCGACGTAGCCGAGCACCGCCTCGATCCGGTCCGGCGGCGTGGCCGGACCGGCGGCGGCCAGGACGCGCAGGTTGTCGCGTCCGGACAGGTACGGATAGAAGGCCGGCGTCTCGATCAGCGAGCCGACGCGGAATAGGCGCCGCCGATCGCCCCAGCCGAACTGCTCGCCGAACATCCACATCTGCCCCGCGTCCGGCCTCAGCAAGCCGGTCAGCAGGCGCAGGGTCGTCGTCTTGCCCGAGCCGTTCGGCCCGAGGAAGCCGTAGACCTTGCCCCGCGGCACGGACATGTCCAGCCCGAGCAGCGCCGGCTGGCGGCCGTAGCGCTTGCTCAGCCCGCGCGTCGCGACAGCCATGTCATGCGTCGGCGCCGGCGCCGGTGAGGTCACTCCCGGCGCTGGCGGAAGCGGCGGCGCGAGTCCCACCGGCGGCTGGTAGATGGCCGGCCGGCTGGCCTGCGGCTCGGGGAGTCGCTCGTCCGCGCTCACGCCGGCAGTTCGCTCTCTGTCGCCCGGCCCTCGGCGGTCACCCCGTCCCACAGCCCGGCATCGGCTCGTTCGGCGCGCCTCGGCGGCGGGATGTCGTAGCCGAGGCGGGCCAGGTGCTCGCGCGCGCGCTCGGTCGCCACGCGTCCCTGTGGCGTGCGATCGAGGAAGCCGACCTGCAACAGGTACGGCTCGTAGACGTCCTCGATCGTCTCGATCTCTTCGCCGATGACCGCCGCCACAGCCGCGCCGCCAACCGGTCCCGAGGCGAATTTCTGCACGATCGCCGCCAGCAGCCGGCGATCCGTCGTGTCCAGCCCGACCTCGTCGATGTCCATCGCCGCCATCGCCTGCTCCGCCTCGGTGGTGCCGATGCGTCCGTCGGCGCGGACCTGAGCGTAATCGCGGACGCGCCGCAGCAGGCGGTTGACGACGCGCGGCGTGCCCCTCCCCCGGCGAGCCAGGATGGTGACTGCGTCAGGCTCAATGTCCACGCCGAGGATGCCGGCGCTGCGGGCAATGATCGTCGCCAGCTCGTCCTGCTCGTAGTAGTCGAGGCGATAGACGGCGCCAAAGCGGTCGCGCAGCGGGCCCCCGACGCGGCCTGCGCGGGTGGTTGCCCCGACGACGGTGAACGGCTTGAGATTCAGGCGCAGGCTGCGCGCGGCGGGGCCGCGACCGATCATCACGTCGATCGCGAAGTCCTCCATTGCCGGGTACAGCAGCTCCTCGACGGAGTGGTTGAGGCGGTGGATCTCGTCGATGAACAGCACGTCGCGTTCGTCGAGGTTGGTCAGAATTGCGGCCAGGTCGCCCGGTCGCTCGATGGCCGGGCCGCTGGTCGTGTGCAGGTTCACGCCAAGCTCGCGGGCGACGATATTGGCCAGCGTCGTCTTGCCCAGGCCGGGCGGACCGTAGAGCAGGACGTGGTCCGCCGCCTCCTCCCGCTGGCGAGCGGCGGCGAGCAGGATCTCGAGGTTCTGCTTGACCTGCGGCTGACCGATGTACTCGGCCAGGCTGCGTGGACGAAGGCTCGTCTCGACCGCTGTCTCCTCGAGCGTCAGCGTGCTCGATGCGAGCGGGCGGTCCCTCTCATCCATTGGCCGCGAGTCTAGCAGAGGTAAGGCCAATGCGAACGGGTGTTCTAACAGCCATCAGGCGTCGCGGGCGTCGTCCGGCGCGAGCAGGTCGGGCAGCAGCCGGTCAAGCGGGAACGGCGCCATCGCCAGCGGCCGGACGGCCAGCCGCAGCAGCAGCAGCTCGCTGTCGTCGCCCGCGGCACGGTTGGTGTCGAGCGTGCCGCAGCCCTGGCAGCGGTGGACGATCACCCACTCGCCGGTCTTGCGCACGCTGATCGCGATCGGCTCCATCGAGCCGCCGCACTCGGCCGCCCGATCCCCAGGGCGAGTGTCAACGTGCCGGCTCCAGAGGCAGTACGGGCAGTGATTGCGGTGTTGGGTCCCGACCGCTGATGTGTCGACATCGCGCCGGCAGTGGATGCAGCGGAACGACTGCTGCGGCTTGGCCATGCCGCGTAGTCTGGCCGAAGGAAGCGGCCGGTGGGCGGCCGGGGCGACGTCAGCGTCCGGCGGACGGGCGGGACAGGGGCAGCCGGCGCGCGACGCTGGCCGCGATCAGCACGCTGACGGCGACTGCCGATACGAGCGCGACTGCGGCAACGGGTGCCACGCCCGCTTCCTTGACGACGATGCCGGCGTAGGCCCAGACGATCACCGCGCCATAGGCAATGTCAGCGCTGCGCAGCATCACCGTTACGGCGATACCCAGGCCCACGGCCAGCACTGCCGCGGCGACCAGCTCCGGCGCGATGCCGAAGGTCGGCACGCCGGCCCACTGGCCAACGATGGCCACGTTCGCGATCGTTGCCACGGTGATCCAGCCGAGGTAGGTCGAGAACGGGACCTGGACGAGCCACCGGTCCGCGCTGCGCAGGCTCAGCCCGTCTGGCCTCGCCGTCCGCTCGAAGCCGGCGCGCCGGTAGAGGACGATCAGCGACACGAGCAGCGCGACCATGATCGCCAGCGTCGCCGGGTACACCTCCCAGTGCCAGGCGAAGACCCACATGCCGTTGAGCGTCGCCACGACGACCGGCAGCAAGCCGATCCGCCGCAGCAGTGGCTCCGCCAGCTGACTGGCGCGCAGGCTGTGGACGACGAACGCCAGCTGGCCCAGATAGATCAGGCCCCAGATGGAGAAGACATAGCCCGCCGGCTGGACGAAGACGCGCCACTGGTCCGCCACCTGGGCGGTCGTCACGCCGTTGAGCGGGAGGACGCTGGCCGCGACGTTGATGGCGATGGCGAAGACGAAGCTGGTTGCGACCAGCAGCTGGCGAAGTCGATCGGTCTGCATGTCATGCTGTTTAGCACGCCGCCGCAGCCCTGTCCGATGCCGTTCGGCCCGTTCGGCGGGTCTTGGTGGATCCTGCGGAATGCCCAGTCCATGGGCTCCGCCCAGCCCAGCGGTCAGTCGCGGCGGAGCACGCGCAGCGCGGCCTTGACCCGCTCCTCGAGCGACGACCCGACCGCCAGCGAGGCAACCGCACCGCGTGCCGCCTCGCGTGCCTCCGCGGCGCTGTAGCCGAGCGCCTGCAGGGCGGCCACGACCTCTGTCTCGGCCGCGCCCACGCCCGGGCCGACGGCCACGCCAACAGCCGAGCCGCCCGCCGCCGTGACCTTCTCGCGCAGCTCGAGCACGACCCGCGCGGCGAGCTTCTTGCCGACGCCGGAGATGGCCGTCAGGACCTGCTCGTCGCCCTGCAGGATGGCCAGCTGCAGGTCGGTCACCGGCCGCGACGAGATGATCGCCAGCGCGACCTTGGGCCCGACGCCGGTGACCGTGATCAGCAGGTCGAAGAAGCCCAGCTCTTCGGTCGAGCCGAAGCCGTAGAGCGCCTGCTGGTCCTCGCGCACCAGGTGATGGGTGTGCAGCCGAGCAGGGCCACCTTCGCGCAGCCCGGCCAGCGTCCCCGGCCCGCAGAAGATGCGGTAGCCCACGCCGCCGGCGTCGAGCACGACCGAATCGGCGCCCAGCGCCGCCACCCTGCCCTCGACGAATGCGATCACCGGCTGATTGTGGCCCGCCCGCCCAGGCGGCTGCTGGCCGTCTCCGTCACACGCGCAGCGGCTGCGAGTGAGCGGTGCAGATCGCCACCGCCAGCGCGTCGGCAGCATCGTCAGGCCGCGGCAGCGTGTCCATGCCCAGCACCGCCTGGACCATCCGCTGGACCTGCGCCTTGTCCGCCCGGCCGTAGCCGGTGACCGCCATCTTGACTTCGTGCGGGCCGTACTCGAAGACCGGCAGCCCGGCCTGGGCGGCGGCGAGCAGGACCACTCCCCTCGCCTGACCGACGGCAAAGGCCGTCTGCACGTTGCGGTTGAAGAAGAGCCGCTCGACGCCGACCAGCTCGGGCCTGTGCTCAGCGATCAGCTCGCCAATGGCGCGGTGGATCTCCATCAGCCGCACCGCCAGCTCCTGCGCGGACGTGGTCTCGAGACAGCCAAAGTCAAGCGCGCGGAGGCGATTGCCGGAGCGCTCGACGATGCCGTAGCCGGTCGCGGCCGTGCCCGGGTCGACGCCCAGGACGATCACGGCCGGCGCCGGCGCGTCAGGCGCCGGCGACCTCGGCCAGCACTTCAGCCGGCAGGTCGAAGTTGGCCGTCACGCGCTGGACATCGTCAAGGTCGTCGAGCTGCTCGAGCAGGCGCAGGTTCTGGCGCGCGGCGCTGTCGTCGACCTCGATGCGCTGCTTGGGCTGCATCGTCACCTCCGCCGATTCGATCTTCACACCGGCGGCCTCGAGCGACTTGCGCAGCGCCTCGAGGTTGGCCGGCTCGGTCAGCACCTCGATCAGGTCGTCAGCGTCAGTGTCCACATCGTCAGCACCGGCGTCGATCGCGGTCAGCGCGATCTCGTCCGCGTCGAGCCCATCGCGAGCAATCGCAACCACGCCACGCGGCTCGAACTGCCAGGCGACCGCGCCGGCGCCGGCCAGCTGGCCGCCGGCGCGGGTGAAGAGCGCGCGCACGTCAGCCACGGTCCGGTTGCGGTTGTCCGTCGCTGCCTCGACCAGGATGGCCACGCCGCCCGGGCCGTAGCCCTCGTAGATGACCTCCTCGTACTGCTCGGCGGCGCTGCCACCGGCTGCCTTCTCGATGGCGCGCTTGATGTTCTCCGCAGGCATGTTGACGGAGCGCGCCTTGTCGATCGCCAGGCGCAGCCGGTAGTTGCCGTCAGGATCGCCGCCACCCTCGCGCGCGGCGATCGTGATCTCGCGCCCAACTTTGGTGAATATGGCCCCGCGCTTGGCGTCGTTGGCGCCCTTCTGGCGCTTGATCTGGGACCACTTGGAATGACCGGACATCGCGGGTGATTCTATATGATGGCCTTTCGCTGAAAGGGTGACGGGCAAGCCCCAGGCACACCACGGCCCGCCCCCAACCGCAGCTCGGCCCGGAGCCTTTGGAGGGTGTCGTCCGCATGACCTCGATGGCCATCAACCGTCAGCGCAACGTCGTCCTCGCCGGCCACGCCGACTCGGGTAAGACGACCCTGGCCGAGCATCTGCTCCATGCCGCCGGCGCGATCACCCGGCTGGGCAAGGTCGACGACGGCACGGCCGTGCTCGACTTCGAGCCGGAGGAGCACAAGCGCCAGCTTTCCCTCTCGCTGGCGATGGCCGGCCTGGACCACGATGGCCACCACGTGACGCTGATCGATACGCCGGGCTACGCCGACTTCTCGGGCGAGATGATCTCCGGTTTCGCGGCCGCCGACGGCGCGCTGCTGACCATGGACGCGTCCGGCGGCGTGGAGGCCGGCACCGAGCGGGCGATTGGCCTGGGCCGCTCGACCGGCAAGGCCGCGCTGTTCGTGATCACCCGCTGCGATCGCGAGAACGCCGATCCGACCGCCGCCCTCGATGCGCTGCGCGCCACCTTCGGTACCAAGATCGCGCCGCTGCAGCTGGCCATTGGCCGGGCGGACGGCTTCAAGGGCTACGTCGACCTCGTCCACCGCAAGGCCTACGAGTGGAGCGGCGGCAAGCGCAGCGAGGTACCCGTGCCGGGCGACCTGGTCGACGAGGTCGCCCGCCGGCGCGATCAACTACTCGAGGCCGCGGCGGAAGCAGACGACGATGTGCTGACGAAGTACCTCGAGGGCGAAGAGGTCACCGACGCCGAGCTCGAGGCGTGCCTCCATCGCGGGGTCCGTGACAGCATCCTGGCACCGGTGCTCGTGTCCGCTGCCAGCCGCAACATCGGCATCGAGGGGCTGCTCGACGCGATCATCCGCTACCTGCCCTCGCCCGAGGAGGAGCCGCCGGTCAAGGCTCGCGACGGCAAGGGCAACGAGGTCGAGGTCGCACCGGACGCCGGTGGGCCGCTGCTGGCTCAGGTGTTCAAGACAACCGCGGACCCGTTCGTCGGCCGGCTGTCCTACTTCCGGGTCTTCTCCGGCTCGATCAGCTCGCACGACCACGTCTGGAACGCCGAGCGGGGCGAGGAGGAGCGGATCGGCCAGGTGCTGCGCGTCAAGGGCAAGGACAGCGAGCCCGCGGGCACGATCAGGGCCGGCGAGATCGGGGCAGTCGCCAAGCTGGTCCACACCGTCACCGGAGACACGCTCTCCTCGCGCGAGCAGCCGCTGACCATGGCGCCGCTAACCTTCCCGGCTGCCACGCTGCCGGTCGCGGTCGAGCCGGAGACGAAGTCGGACCTGGACAAGATGGGCCCCGCGCTTCAGCGACTGCTGGAGGAGGATCCCAGCCTGCGCGTGGAGCGCGTCGCCGAGACAGGCGAGCAGCTGCTCTGGGGGCAGGGCGAGAACCAGATCGCGGTCGCGGTTGAGCGACTCAAGCGCAAGTTCGGCTCGTCGGTCATCACCCGCCCGCCGCGCGTGCCCTACCGCGAGACGATTCGTGGCAAGACCCAGGTCCAGGGGCGGCACAAGAAGCAGACCGGCGGCCGCGGGCAGTTTGGCGAGGTCTTCCTGGAGATCGAGCCCAACCCGGGCGCCGGCGTCGAGTTCGCCACGCGGGTCGTCGGCGGCTCGGTGCCACGCCAGTTCTGGCCCGGTGTCGAGAAGGGCGTGCGCGATGTCGCGGAGAAGGGGCCGCTCGCCGGCAACCCGGTGATCGACTTCAAGGCGACGCTCTACGACGGCTCGTTTCATACCGTCGACTCGGATGAGATGTCATTCCGCCAGGCGGCTCACCTGGCGATGCGCAAGGGCCTGATCGAGGCCCAGCCGGTGCTGCTCGAGCCGATCATGGACGTCGAGGTCCGCGTGCCCGAGGAGTACATGGGCGACGTCAACCGCGACCTCAACACCCGCCGCGGGCGGGTGCTGGGCATGGAGGCTGACGGCTCGACGCAGGTCGTGCGCGCCCACGTGCCCCAGTCGGAGCTGTTCACCTATGCGACCGAGCTGCGCTCGTTCACCGGCGGCCGCGGCCAGTTCAGCGCCAGCCTCGACCACTACGAAGAGGTGCCGGCGCACGTGGCGCAGAAGATCATCGACGCGCACAAGAAGGACGACGCCGAGGCGCACTGAGTCGCACTGCGCGACTTCGTGACGCTGCGCCGCGCAGCCAAGGGTCGGCCGCGCCATCACTATTGGAGAGCCATCCTGAAAGGCCGCTCGCGCCCGATGGCCCCTGCGGTGAGGAGGAATGAGCGTGGCCAACGGCACCGGCACGAAGGACGATCCCTGGCAGCTGCGTACGCCGCCGGGCACCAGCGAATACACGATGTACCGCGATGACAGCGCCGATCCGCCGCTGATCGTGTGCATGGTCGGCTCGACGAAGCTGACCTACCTTGCGCGCGCGATTGACGACCTGCACGCGATGCTGAAACAGCACGCCGACTGGATGGAGCTCGGCGCGGCAGACGAGCAGAAGCCGGCCCAGCCGGGAACCGTGGAGGCATGGGCCCGGGCGGAGGACAACCCGGTCGGTGGCTGGTACGGCCAGCGCAAGGGCTATCGCGGCCGCTTCGGGATGTACCTGCCGCCGCTGATGGAAGCGCTCGGCTTGGTCGAGCTGACACACGAGCCGCGCGGCAACAGGATGCGCGCGCTCTAGGGACTGATCACGCCATCGCGAACCCGGGCGCCCGTCGCACTTGACACACAGCGTAGCAACGTGCTATATGTGCAGCGTATCAAGTGACTCGCCCGGTGCGCGGGCACCGGAGCGGACGTAGCAGAAGGAGGTGTCGCGTATGACGCTGACCGGCTTCCGCCCGCTGCGTGACTTCATGTCCCTGCGGGATGCCATGGATCGGCTCTTCGAGGAGAGCTTCGTGAACGCTGGCAACTGGCACTCGCTGACCTCGAACGGCACCCGGTACATGCCGCTCGATATCTACGAAACGCCGGATGAAATCGTCGTGCGGGCCCTGCTGCCGGGCGTGACCGGCGAAGGCCTGGACGTCCAGTACCACAACGGCGTGCTCAGCCTGCGTGCCTGTTCTGATGCGCCGGAGCTGGCTGAGGGATATCGCTGGATCGTGCGCGAGATCACGCCCGGCGAGATGATCCGCCAGATCACGCTGCCACGGGAGATCGACGTTGACCGCGCCAATGCCTCGTTCGAGAACGGGATCCTGACGCTGGTCCTGCCCAAGACTGAGGAGGCCAAGCCCAAGCAGATTAAGGTCATGCCGGCTGCCCAGCTTGGCGCTGGCAGTACCGGCAACTGATCGGAAGCCCGGGGATGGAGGAGCGCGGGCCGCTCTACCCGATTGCGGTCGCCTCGCGCCTGACCCGGATGCATCCCCAGACTCTGCGCAAGTACGAGCGGGCCGGCCTGCTCAGGCCGGCCCGTCATCATGGCAACCAGCGTCTCTACTCGGACGAGGATGTCGCCCGCCTGCGGCGCATCCAGTATCTGGTCGAGGAACGCGGCTTGAACGTGGCAGGGCTTGGCGTGGCGCTGGCCATGAGCGATCGTCTGGACGAGGTCCCCTCAGACGCTTCGCCGGCGGAGATGCGCAGCGCGATCGACGACGCCCGTGAGCTGAGCGAGCCACCGCTCTAGCGCGGCGCCATCTGCGGCCAGGCTACGGCGCGCGCCGGCCCACGACGAGACGCTTCCTTCCCGCTCGCAGCACCAGGTAACGATCGTCGATTGGCGCAGGCACTGGAGCATCCTCAGCCACGCGCAGGCCGTTGATCGACAGCGCGCCCTGCGCGATCTGGCGTCTTGCCTCCGACTTCGAGGGGTACAGGCCGCTGGCCACGGCGATGGTCAGCACATCAGCGCGAAGGTCCTCGTCGCCGAACTCCCAGTTGGGCAACACCTGCCACAGCACATCGAGCACCGATGCGTCGAAGATCGGCTCGCTGCCGAACACCGCCTCGGCCACGCGCACCTGCAGGTCCGCCTCCGCAGCACCATGCACCCGGGCGGTCATCTCCCACGCCAGCCGGCGCTGGGCCGCACGCTCCTCGGGCGCGCGCTGTGCCTGTTCCTCCAGGGCCCGGATCTCGTCCGCCGCGAGCAGCGTCAGGCGGCGCAGCATCATCGCCACGTCGCGGTCGTCCTGACCCATCCAGTATTGGTAAAAGTCGTAGGGCGACGTCATCGCGGCTGACAGCCAGACCGAGCCTGCCTCGGTCTTGCCGAACTTGGTGCCGCTCGAGGTCAGCAGCAGCGGGCACGACAGGCCGAAGCAGGGCGGCTCCTCCCCTTCTGCCCGGCGGACGACACGCCGGATCAGCTCCAGGCCGGCGGTGATGTTGCCCCACTGGTCGGCGCCGCCCATCTGCATCTCGACGCCGTGGTCGCGGTAGAGGTGCAGGAAGTCGGTCGCCTGGAGGGTCATGTAGCTGAACTCGGTGAACGAGATGCCAGCCTCCATCCGAGCCCGGACCGAATCCTTGGCGAGCATGTAGCCGAGAGTGAAGTGCTTGCCGATCTCGCGCAGGTACTCGAGCAGGCCATACCGACCGAGCCACTCGCGGTTGTCCATCACCCGCGCAGCGAACGAGCCGCTGAAGTCGAGGAAGCGCTCCAGCTGGTCACGGATGGCGGCTCGGTTGGCGTCGAGCGTCTGCTCGTCGAGCAGGTTGCGCTCGGCGCTCCTGCCCGAGGGATCGCCGATCATGCCCGTCCCGCCCCCGACCAGCCCGACCGGCGAGCCCGCGCCGGTGCGCTGCAGGTGGACGAGCATCTGGATAGGCAGCAGGTGACCCACGTGGAGCGACGGCGCGGTCGGATCGAAGCCAACGTAGGCGCTGATCGCGCCGCGCTCCAGCCTGGCGCGCACGCCTTCCGATTCGTCCTGCAGCAGGCTGCGCCACTCGAGCTCGGGAATGAAGGCCGATCGCGCGTTCACGGTTCTGATGTTAGAGTCTCGCCGCACATGCAGACCAGCCGCGCGCGTCGCCAGGCACGTCGCACGAACCCTGGTCGCCGGAGGCGCGCCGGCGGATCTGGACGGAAGCTGGCGGTCGCGCTTCCCCTGTTCCTCTTCGGCTCGATGGCGCTGGTGGCGCTCATCGGCTTCGTCGGCGCGGTCGGCGTCTTCGCCGCCTACAGCCGCGACCTGCCCGATCCGCGCGGCCTGGAGGAGCTCGTCTTCATCCAGGAGTCGGCCATCTACGACCGCACTGGCAACGTCGAGCTGGCCCGCTTCAGCAGCGGCGAGCGGCGCGAGGAAGTCCGCTTCGACGACATCCCGCCGATCCTGATCGACGCCACGACGGGCATCGAGGACCGGTCGTTCTGGACGAACACCGGCTTCGACCCGGTCGGGATCATGGCCGCCGCCGTCGACACCCTGCGCGGCCGCGAGCGCGGCGCCTCGACGATCACCCAGCAGCTGGTCCGCCAGCGCCTGCTCGACGAGGAGCTGGTGCGCGACCCGAGCCGGCTGGCCGAGCGCAAGGTCAAGGAGATCATCCAGTCGATCCGCGTCACCGAGGCCTACCCAGGCGAGGAAGGCAAGCAGCGCATCATCGCCGCCTACCTCAACCAGAACTACTACGGCAACGGCTCGTACGGCATCAAGGCCGCAGCCAAGAGCTACTTCGGTATCGAGGACCTCAGCCAGCTGAGCCTCAGCCAGGTGGCCCTGCTGGCCGCCCTGCCCCAGTCACCCTCGACCTATGACCTCGTGCGCAACGCCGTCGAGGACAGCCAGGGCAAGCTGTACGTGCCGCTCGACGAGGACATCCCGATCGTCGCCCGGCGCAACTACATTCTCGACCTGTTGGCGCGCGAGCCGGACAGGCTTGTGTTGACCGGCAACACCTACGACGCAGCCGACTTCGCGGCGGCCAAGCGCGAGCGCATCGCGCTCTCGCCCCAGCAGCGCGCCGCCTTCCGCGCGCCTCACTTCATCTGGGCGGTTCGCTCCGAGCTTGCCGATCGGCTGTGCTCGGGCGAGCCCACGTGCCCGGCGCTCGAGCGCGGCGGCCTGCGCGTGGTCTCGACGCTTGACTGGGAGATCCAGGAGATGGCCCAGAAGTGGGTCACGGCGGCGATCCTGCTGCCCCACGAAGACGACCCGAAGGCCTACGCCGACGAGCTCGGCGTGCCCTACACCGAGTGGATGGACAAGCTGACCGAGATGGAGGTCAACAACGGCGCGCTGGTCGCACTCGACTACCAGACGGGTGAGGTGATCGCCTACGTGGGCAGCGCAGGCTATTACCGCAACGACATCGCCGACGAGAAGTTCCAGCCGCAGTTCGACGTGGTCGGCAACGGCTGGCGCCAGCCGGGCTCGACGTTCAAGGTGTTCAACTACGTGACCGGCATCGACGAGCGGCGGATGACGGCGGCGACGATGTTCATGGACGTCACCACCCGCTTCGACGATGGCACGCCCGAAGGCTACACACCCAAGAACGCCGACCTGCTCGAACGCGGTCCGCTCAGGCTGCGCAGCGCGCTCCAGCTGTCACTCAACATCCCCGCCGTCAAGGCCGTCCAGCTCAATGGCGTGCAGCATGTCTTCGAGAAGGCACGGGACTTCGGCCTGCGCTTCCAGAACGAGCAGCCGCGGGCCGGCCTGTCCCTCACCCTGGGCACCGAGGTGATCCACCCGATCGACCTCGCCACCGGCTTCGGCACGATCGCAAACAACGGCCGCTACGTGGGCCATACACGCATCCTGCGCGTGACCAACGGCGCCGGCGATGACGTCATCCCGCCCTACGAGCCGCCGGTCGCGCCACCGGCCGCGGTCACACCCCAGGCGGCGCACATCATGACTGACATCCTGGCCAGCAACACCAACCCGCGCCAGAACCCGCTGTGGGGCAAGTACAACATCCGCGACGCGCAGGACAACCGGCGGCCGGCGACGCTCAAGACCGGCACCAACAACGATGCCCGTGATTTGATGGCCGTCGGCTACATCGCTCCGCCCACTGCGAGTGACCGCCAGGCTGGCGCGTACGCGCTGGTCGTCGGCACGTGGGCGGGCAACTCTGACGGCAGCGTCGTCACCACGCCTGACAACCCGGTCTTCGCGACTGACGTCGCCGCGCCAATGTGGCAGGCGTTCCTGACCGAGGCCAGCCGCAGCTGGGCGATCCGCGACTTCGAGCGTCCGCCGGGCATCGTCGAGGCGCGCGTCGACGCCTGGAGCGGCATGCGGCCCAACCAGTTCGCCAGCGAGACGGTCAACGAGCTGTTCATTGACGGCACGGTCCCGGGCGAGGACACGACCAAGCGCGGCCTGCAGGTCGTCACTGACGCTGAGGGCAACTCGTACCTCTGGTCCGAAGGATGCGCCGGCGTGCCTGAGACTAAAGGCTTCCTGGTGCTCGACGACGTCGAGCGCGACCACGCCGACTGGCGGGCCGCGATCGACGACTGGATCGAGCGCGCCAAGAAGGGGCCGGGGACGCGCGGCGGCCCCGACCGCGAGGTCCCCACGCGCACCTCGTACCTGATCAACCTGCGCACGACGCCCTACGGCAAGAGCTGGGGCGCGCCCTTCCCGCCGGAGCTCAGCTGCGATGCCGCGCCTTCGCCCAGCCCGTCGCCGTCCGAATCGCCCTCGCCCTCGCCGTCCGAGTCGCCGAGCGCGGAGCCGACGATCGAGCCGACCGAGGAGCCGACCCCCGAGCCGACGCCGCCGCCGCCCACGATGCCGCCGCCGCCCACGCTGCCGCCGCCGCCGACCCTGCCGCCGACGCCCACACCGACTCCGACCGAGCCGCCTGACGGCGAGTCACCGCCGCCCGCGCCGTAGTCGATGGCCTTCACGCCGCCGACGTCTGATCGCTGGTGGCTGGCGATGGCGGTTGGCGTTGCGCTGGCCGTGGGGCTGATCGTGGCCGGCATCTGGGCGACCATCACCGGCCGACCGCTGCTCTGGCTGTTCCTCGGAC
>DATMJK010000026.1:0-39010 GCA_035553915.1 Candidatus Limnocylindrales bacterium
TCGTCGCCGTACGGCGGATCTACCAGGCAGGCGTCAAACGGCGCGCCGCTGGCCGCCGCGTCGCCCCCCAGGAAGCGCAGCGCGTCCGCCCGGACGACGCTCGCGCCGCCCTCCAGCCGGGCCGCCTGCAGGTTGCGCGCGATGATCCGCGCCGCGCCTGCGTCGCGATCGACGAAGACGGCCCGCTCGGCGCCCCGGCTGAGCGCCTCGATGCCGGCCGCGCCACTGCCGGCAAAGAGGTCGAGGAAGGCCGTGCCTGGGCGAACGGCGCCGTCGGCGACGAGGGCCCCGAAGAGCGACTGCTTGACCCGATCGGCCAGCGGCCGGGTGCCCTCGCCCGGCGCCAACAGGCGCACGCCGCGGGCCGAGCCGCCGATGACGCGGCCGCCGTCAGCCATCCGATGGTGCCTCCGCCGACCCTTCGCCGCCCGCGCCCAGCACCTCCCCTGCCCCGACCCGCGCCAGCCAGCCGACCGTCAGCTCGTGCTCCAGCCGCGCCGCACCGAGCGGCAGCCGGCCGTTCTCGTCGAGCAGCTGCTCGGCGATCCGCCGGGCGGCGACCGACAGCTCGCGATGATCGTCGCGGGTCAGGGACGCGACGCGCAGCGGCGGCAGGCCGCTCTGGCTCAGCCCGAGCAGATCGCCCGCGCGACGCTGCTCGAGGTCCAGCTCGGCTAGCAGGAAGCCGTCGGTCGTCGACGCCAGCGCGTCGAGCCGCGCCTTGACCGTCGCCTCCTCGTCGTCGACCGCCTCGCCGACGGGATAGCGTTCCGAGACCAGCACGCAGTACGACTCGGCCTCGCCCCGGCCCACCCGGCCGCGCAGCTGGTGCAGCTGGGCGAGGCCGAAGCGGTCAGCGTCGAGGATCAGCATGACGCTCGCCTCGGGCACGTCCACGCCGACCTCGATGACGGTCGTGCCGACGAGCACCTGGACCTGGCCGTTACGGAAGCGCTCCATGCGCGCGTCGCGCTCGGCGGCCTTGACCTGGCCGTGGACGATCTCGATGCGCGGCTCGAAGCCCACAAGGCCGGCCAGCTCGAGTGCGGCCGGCCAGCTGTCGCGGACGAGCTGCGCCGCCTGCTCGACCGACCGCGCTCCGGCGTCGTCGTCCTCCTCGACGAGCGGCACGACCACGAAGCCTCGCCGGCCAGCCGCGACCTCGCGCGACAGCAGCACCAGCGCGCCAGGGCTCCCGTCGCGCCGGCGCAACAGCTCGTCGGTCCGGCGGATGCCCGTGCGCACCTGCTGGCGGCCGGCGGGCGGCGTGCGCAGGTCTGACACGTCAAGGTCGGCGTGGACGATCTGGCCGAGCGTGCGCGGGATGGGCGTGGCGGTCATCAGCAGCACATGCGGCGCGCGGCCCTTGCCGGCCAGCGCCTCGCGTTGGGCGACGCCGAAGCGATGCTGCTCGTCGACGACGACCAGGCGCAGGTCCTCAAACGCGACGTGCTCCTGCACCAGCGCATGCGTGCCCACGGCCAGCCGGCCGCGACTGCGACCCTCGATCGAGCTGCTCGGCCCAGCGATCGCCTCCAGCGCCTCGCGCCGGGCGGACGGCGTGAGTGAGCCGGTGAGCAGCATGACGTCATGCCCGAGTGGCTCCAAGAAGCGGCTCAACGTCGCCGCGTGCTGACGGGCGAGCAGGTCTGTCGGGGCGAGCAGGGCGCCCTGCGCGCCCGCGTCCGCCACGAGGCACAGCGCGATCGCCGCGACCGCGGTCTTGCCCGAGCCCACATCGCCCTGCAGCAGCCGCATCATCGGCCGCTCGGCAGCGAGGTCCGTGGCGATTGCATCCAGCGCCGCCCGCTGGTCGTCGGTCAGGTTGACCTCGGCCCGCTCTTCAGCAGCCCCAGCCACGGCCGACCGACGTGCTGCGACCTGCGCGCCGATCACCTGCTCGACCATCGCGATCGCCTCGGCCAGGCGGCCTTCCCGGGCGGCGATGGGCAGGGCCATCTCGGTCATCCGCTGGCGGGCACGCGCGACCATGCCCAGCTGGAGCGCGAGCAGCTCGTCGAAGGCGAGGCGACGGAGGGCGCGATCCAGGTTTGGGAACTCGGGCGGGAAGTGGACCCACTCGAGCGCCTCACCGAGCGCCGTCGGCGGCTCATCGCCCGGCGGCCGCACGCCGGGCGGCAGGTAATCCTCTACGCGGCCCTCGACTGCGTCGAGCGCGGCGCGCATCCGCTGGCGCAGCCAGCCGGCGGTCAGGCCGGCGGTCAGCCGGTAGACGGGCACGATCCGACCGGCATGCAACGCACCCTCGCCGGCGACCCCGAACTCCGGGTTCTGGAAGCGCGGCAGCCAGCCACGCAGCTCGACCTTGCCCGAGAGGGCGACCTTGTCGCCGGCCTTGAGCCGGCGCTCGATGTAGCGGCGGCCGAACCAGACCGCCTCGCCCTCGCCCGTCTCGTCGCGCAGCCGGGCCACCGTCCGCTGGACGCGCCGCCGGAAGCCGGGCTCGACGCGCAGCTCTACGAGCTCGACTGTGGCGCTGACCGGACCGTCGAACGACTGCTCACGCAGCTGGCGCAGGCTGAGCGGCCGGCTGAAGTCGTCGTATCGTCGGGGCAGGTGAAAGAGCAGGTCGCGGAGCGTCGCCAAACCGAGCCGGCGGAGCGAGCTCAGCGGTCGTCCGCCCTTGACGCCCGCCACCGAGAGCGGCGCGTCGAGCACAGGACCCGGGCCCGTGGACGCGCTGGCCGCGGGCGTCCGGCTCACTCGGCCGCGATCAGGAAGCCGTAGTGCGGCTGGCCGCCGTCGACGATCTCCACCTCAACGGCCTCGAAGTTGCCGCTGATGCGCTTCCCCAGCGCCTCCGCCTCGGCCGCGCCGACGCCCTCGCCGTAGTAGAGCGTGATCAGCTCGAATCCTGGCTCGAGCCTGGCCAGGCCCTCGATGATCGCCTCGTCACGCACCGCGTCGGCTGACAGCAGCTTCTCGTCAGCGCCGAGGACAATGAACTCGCCCTTATTGACCTTGCGCCGCTCGATCGTCGCGTCGCGCACGGCTGCGGTGACGAGCAGGGTCTGGATCGCTTGCCCGGCCTGGGCCATCCGCCGCGCGTTGGCCTCGAGGGTGTCAGCCGGGTTGATGCTCAGCATCGCCGCCACGCCCTCGGCCGGGTTGCGCGTCGGCACCACCGTGACCTCGACGTCGGGCAGCAGCTCGCCGGCCTGCCGCGCGGCCATCCGCACGTTCGGGTTGTTGGGCAGCACGATGACCGACGTGCTGCCGGTCGCGCGGATCGCCTCGACCAGGTCGCCGGTCGATGGGTTGGCACCCTGACCGCCGGTCACGATGCCGGCCGCGCCGAGGTCGGCGAAGATGCCGGCCAGGCCGGCACCCGGCGCGACTGCCACGACCGCCGGACCGCTCGAGGCACCAGCCTCGCGGATGGTCGGCTCGGTTGACGGCGCCTGCCGGCCGCGCCAGCGCATCTCGTGCGTCTGGCGGTCGAGGTTCTCGACGACGATCGCCGACAGCGAGCCCAGGCCGAGCCCATAGGCGATGACCTGGTCGGGTCGCTCGTTGTGGACGTGGATCTTGACCGCCCGCTCGTCGCCGGCGACGAGCACCGATTCGCCGATCGTCGCCAGGTGCTCGCGGATGGCCGCCGGATCGAGGTCGGCGCCTTCCTCGGGCACGATCATGAACACCGTCTCGTAGCCGTAGCCCACCTCCTCGTCGACGGCGAACGATGGGAAGGCCATCGCGTCGTGCGGCGCCGCCGGCACGGGCTCGCCGCGCAGGAAGCCCAGCGCGCCGCGCAGCAGCAGCTCGACGCCGCGTCCGCCGGCATCAACCACCCCCGCCTCGGCCAGCACGGGCAGCTGCTCGGGCGTGCGCCTGACTGCCTCGGCTGCGGCCTCGACAGCCCCGCCGAGCACGTCTTCCAGCCGCGCGCCGTCGGCGGCCGCAGCGGCCGTGGCTGCCCTTGCCGCCTCTCGCGTGACGGTCAGCATCGTGCCTTCGACGGGGATCGCGACGGCCACCACGGACGCCTTCCAGCCGCTCTCGAGCGCTTCCGCGAGCGCCGCGCCATCGACCTCGTGGCGTCCGGCAAGGGCGTCGCTGACGCCTCGCATGAGTTGCGACAGGATGACCCCGCTGTTGCCGCGCGCGCCCATCAGCGCGCCGCGCGAGAACGCGTCAGCGATGGTCGGGATGCTGCGCTCGCCGGCTGCCACGCGACCGGCCTCCTCGAGCGCGGCCTGCATCGTGGCCAGCATGTTCGAGCCGGTGTCGCCGTCAGGCACGGGGAAGACGTTGAGCGCGTTGACCTCGTCGACGTCGGCGCGCAGGCACGCAGTCGCGTGGCGCAGCGCGCCGAGCAGGTCAGGGGCGTCCCAGGAGTTTGCGCTCACCCTTCGGTATCAGACACGAGTGGTATAGTAGCCAGCCGCCGGGCGCGATTCGCTTCAGCGCGTGCCGCGGCTCCACTGAACTGGGAGCACTCGATCAACCATGGCTCGAAGCTGCGCCGTCTGCGGCAAGGTCTCGATGGGCGGGTTCAACCCGCAGTCGAGCGGCATGAACCGCGTCCGCGCCCATCGCCGCTACCAGCCCAACCTGCAGCCCACGCGCTTGCCCAGCTCGGGCGTGCTCAAGCGCCAGCTGGTCTGCACGCGCTGCCGCCGCACGCTCGAGAAGACGGCCTAGCCCCGTCACCCCGGCCGTCCACCGTGAACGACGCGTGCGGGCGGCGGGCGAACTAGCCTCGCCAGCAGCACCTCCGTCAGCCGCGCTCAGCGTGCCTGGCTGTCCAGCCAGATGGTCAGCGGCCCGTCGTTGACCAGCTCCACCTCCATCTCCGCCCCGAAGACGCCGCGCGCCACGCGCACGCCACGCGCCTCGACGGCGGCGGCGAAGCGCTCGTAGAGACGCTCCCCGAGCTCTGGCGGCGCGGCGTCGAGGAACGACGGCCGGCGGCCGCGGCTGGTATCGGCGAAGAGGGTGAACTGGCTGACCGCCAGCACCTCGCCCGCGACCTCGGCCAGCGCCAGGTTGGTCTTGCCCTCGGGATCGCGGAAGATGCGCAGGTCGACGCACTTGCCGGCCATCTGCTCGGCAACCTCCGGCCCATCGCCGTGGCCCACTCCGACGAGCACCACCAGCCCGCGCCCGATCTGGCCCACGCGCTCCCCGCGGACGCGGACCTCGGCGCGGGTCACGCGCTGGATGAGCAGGCGCATCGACTGGCCGCGCTCCGTCAGCCGGACCGGCCGGCGGCCGCGCGGCGCACGCGCTCGACCTCCGAAGCGGTGTCACGCCGGCGCTGGAACAGCGCCGAGCCGACGACGCAGACGTCGGCCCCGTACTGGCCGACGACCGCCGCGGTGTCGCCGCTCACACCGCCGTCGACGTGGACGGCGCTGCCCGGCCGACCGCCCAGCAGGCGGCGTGCCTCGGCAATCTTGGGCGCCCGATCCTCGAGGAAGCGCTGGCCACCCCAGCCCGGGTGGACGGTCATGATCATCAGCAGCGACAGGTCGACCAGGAAGGGCTCGACCGCGCTGACCGGCGTGTCCGGGCTGATCGCCAGGCCCGGCTGGCGGCGGGCGGCCCCGATCAGGCGCAGTGTCTCGCGCTTCTGCTCGTCGCTCTCCTCGACCTCGACGTGGAACGTCAGTGAATCGCCGCCGGCATCGATGAAGCGCTGCACGTAGCGCGAGGGCTCGGCGATCATCAGGTGGACATCGATGGGCAGCGCGGTCAGCCGGCGGAAGGCGGCGACGACGGTCGGGCCGAAGGTGATGTTGTCTACGAAGTGGCCGTCCATGACGTCGAGGTGTAGCCGGTCGACGCCCGCCTGCTCGAGCTTGCGCACGACCCGATAGAGGTTGCCGAAGTCGGCCGTCAGGATGCTCGCCGCGACGGCGACGCCCACGCTCAGCCTCGGGGCGCCTGGGCCGGCCCGGCCAGCGCGGCGGCGCTGCGCGTGACCAGCAGCTCGCGCCGTCGGGCAACGGCGGCCGGCGCCGGCTCGCCTGCCTGGTCGGCCGCCAGCTGCCCACAGGCAGCACCGATCTCGAAGCCGCGGTTGCGCCGGACGGTCGTCCGGATACCGCCGCTGCGCAGCGTGGCGGCAAAGCCGTCGATGCGTTCCTTTGGGCTGGCCTGCCAGGGCGTGTGGGCGACGGCGTTCATGGGGATCAGGTTGACGTGGGCGAGGCGGCCGTCGAGCAGCCTGACCAGCTCGGCGGCATCGCGCGCGGTGTCGTTGATCGAGTCGATCATCACGTACTCATAGCTCACCCGTCGGCCGGTCTGCCGAGCGTAGGCCGTCGCCGCGGCGACGACATCGGCCAGCGGGTAGCGCCGATTGAGCGGCACGAGCACGTCACGCAGCTCCGGCCGGGCAGCGTGGAGCGAGACGGCGAGGGTGTACTGCGGACGCAGCTCGATCAGCCGCTCCATGCCCGGCACGACGCCGCTGGTGCTGATCGTGATGTGCCGCGCCCCGAGGCCGAAGCGGCGTGGGTCGGCCAGTGCCTCGGCCGCCTCGATCACGCGCTCCGCGTTGAGCAGCGGCTCGCCCATGCCCATGAACACGACGTTCGTCAGGCGCCGCCCCTCGACCGCCAGCCGGCGGCGCCAGAAGCGCGCCTGGTCGACCACCTCAGCCGTGGTCAGGTCGCGCATGAAGCCGAGCTCGCCCGTCGCGCAGAACGGACAGCCGACGGCGCAGCCGGCCTGGCTCGAGATGCAGGCCGTGGCCCGCCAGCGACGCTGGCCACGGGCCGGATAGCGCATCAGCACCGATTCGACCAGCCGCCCATCGTCGAGCCGATGGAGCGCCTTCTCGGTCAGCCCGGCGTCAGCGGGCCGGACGTCAGTCTCGACGAGCGTGTCGAAGCGAAACTCCCGCTCGAGGTCCGTGCGCAGCGTCGAAGGCAGCGTACGCAGCTCCTCCGAGCAGATCGCGCTCGCCTGCCACAGGTGATCGGCCAGCTGGCGGGCGCGGTAGCCGGGCTGACCATGCTCGGCGAACCAGCGGCCGAGGTCAGCCTGCGGGACACCTGACAGGCCGGGCCGGGCGTCGCGAGCGCCGACAGGGCCACTCGGGATCAGCGGAAGGGCCTGCGGCTCCGTGGTCGGGGCGGAGTCCATCGGCTCATCCTAGCGTCAGGCTGCCGGGACGGCCGCGGACGTACTCCTCGCCGCTCATCCGCCGGCCGCCCGCCGGCTGGACCTCGAGCAGCTCCAGCGCACCGTCGCTCGTGTGCAGCGTGGGGTTGGGAGTGGGACCGCCGGCTACCCGCGCCCGCCAGACGAGCAGCCGCCCGTGCGCGGTCTCAACGAACGAGCCCGGCCACGGCTGGTAGGCCCGCACCTGGCGCTCCAGCTCGCGGGCGGAGCGCGAGGGATCGAGGCGACCGTCGGTGCGGCGCAACGGGCGGGTGATCGTCACGCCGGCCGTCGGCTGCGGATGGGCCGTGAGCTCGCCGTCGAGCCATGCATGCAGCGTGTCAGCCAGCAGCTCAGCGGCCATCCCCGCCAGTCGGTCCTCCAGCTCCGGCGCGACCTCTTCGCCGGCCAGGTCGATCGCCCGCTGGGCCACGATCGGGCCGCTGTCGAGACCCTCGTCCATGACCATCAGCGTCACGCCGGTCCGCTCGTCGCCGGCCAAAATCGCGGCCTGGATGGGGGCCGCCCCGCGGTGCCTGGGCAACAGCGAGGGATGCAGGTTGAGCGCGCCGTAGCGAGGCAGGCGCAGCAGCGCAGGCGGCACGATCTGGCCGTAGTCGGCCAGCACGACCAGCTCCGGCGCCAGCGCGGCTATGGCAGCGATCGCCTCCTCGTCGCGCAGCCGGACCGGGGTCCATGGCTCGAGACGATGGCCGGCCGCCCAAGCGCCGACCGGCGTCGGCTGAAGCTGCTGCCTGCGCCCGACTGGTCGCGGCGGAGCGGTCACGATTCCGACGAGGGCGACGCGCGGGTGCTCTGCCAGATGGGCGAGCGACGGCACGGCAAACCGGCCGCTGCCCAGGAAGACCGTCCGGACCGCCGGCCCGCTCACGCCAGCGGCGCCAGCTCCTCCTCGTCCTCGCCGACCTCCTCAGAGAGCCGCGACACGGGGATCAGCTCGTCCATCGACTCGAGGTAGTCGATGAAGAGCTTGCCGTTGAGGTGGTCGATCTCGTGCTGTAGCGCGCGCGCCAGCAGCCCCAGGCCGGACACCCTGACATGTCGGCCGTGGCGATTCTGGCCGACCGCCCAGACCTTCTCGCGCCGAGTGACGTAGGCGTAGTAGCCGGGCAGCGACAGGCAGCCCTCCAGATCGCGGTCGTCACCGTCAGCGCGCGTGATGCGCGGGTTCATCAGCTCGTACACCTGGCCGCCGACCTCGATCACGCATGCCTGCAGCGCGATCCCGACCTGTGGCGCGGCGAGGCCCACCCCCGGCGCGGCGCGCATCGTCTCGATCATGTCGTCCAGCAGGCCGTGCAGGTACTTGCCGAACGAGTCGACCGGCTCGCCCTTCAGGCGCAGCCGCGGGTCGCCGAGGGTGACGATGGGACGGACGCTCATGGCCGCGAGTATAGGTCGAGCCGCGCGCCGGAGCCCGCCTGCGATCCGGCTAGAGCAGGCTCTCCGGGTCGACGTCGACGCTCCATGGTGGCCCCGGATCCCCGCCCAGCACGGCCAGCGGGTCCTCGCCGCGCAGGACGACGTTGAAGCGCCAGCGGCCGGCTCGGCGGGCGATGTAGGCCGGCGCCGGGCCGAGCACTTCCACCTGTCGGTCCTCCGCCGCGGCGCGCCGGCGCAGCAAGTCGACCATCTCGGTCGCCGCCCGCTCGGCCGCCGCACGATCCTCCAGCGCGACGGTCAGCTTGACCAGCTGTCCGAACGGCGGAGAGCCGAAGCGCCGCCGGGCCTCGAGCTCCGATTCGTACAGCGTGCTGCCGTCGCCCTCGGCCGCGGCCACGATTGCAGGATGGAACGGCTGATACGTCTGCACGATGGCCCGGCCGGGCCGCTCGCCTCGCCCGGCACGCCCGATTGCCTGCACCAGCAGCTGGTAGGTCCGCTCAGCCGAGCGCTCGTCAGGCAGGTTGAGCGCGATGTCAGCCGAGACAACCCCGACCAGCGTCACCTCCGGCACGTCCAGGCCCTTTGCCACCAGGGCCGTGCCGATCAGCACGTCCAGCTCACCGGTGGCGAAGGCGTCGACGATCCTGGCCGCAGCACCCTTGCGCTCAACGACGTCACGGTCCAGCCGCGCGACGCGGTACTGAGGAAAGCGGATGAGCACCTCGCGCTCGACGCGCTCCGTGCCACCGCCGAGGTAGCGGATGCGCGGCGAATCACACGCCGGGCAGCGCCGCGCCACCGGCGCGCTGGCGCCGCAGTGATGGCAGCGCAGGGCGAGGGCACTGGCATGGAAGACCAGCGGCCGCTGGCATTCCGGGCAGACCTGGACATAGCCGCAGTCACGGCACAGCACGACCGAGGCGCTGCCCCGGCGATTGATCATCAGCACGGCCCGCTCGCCGGCGTCGCGGTCGAGCGCGGCCAGGGCCTCGGCGAGCGGCTGCGAGAGCAGCCCACGGTTGCCTTCGGCCAGCTCGGCGCGCAGGTCCACGATCTCCACCGCCGGCCGCCGGCCGGCCAGCCGCTCGGGTAGGCGGACGTGTTCCAGCTGGCCCAGACGGGCGCGGCCGACGCTGACGACGTCCGGCGTGGCACTGCCCAGCACGACCGGGGCACTAGCGACACGCCCCAGCACGAGCGCCACGTCGCGCGCCTGAAAGCGCGGCGTGCGGTCGGACTTGTATGCCCCGTCGTGCTCCTCGTCGACGATCACCACGCCCGGGTCGGCAATCGGTGCCAGCACCGCCAGGCGCGTGCCGACGACGACGCGTGCCTCGCCCGCGCGAGCCCGCCGCCACTCGTCGGCCCGCTCGCCATCTGACAGCGAGCTGTGCATCAGCGCGACCTCGACGCCGAGCTGGCGGGCCAGCCGATCGACGAGCGGAACGGCGAGAGCGATCTCGGGCACCAGCACCAGCGCCCCACGGCCCGCGGCCAGTGCCCGGCTGATGGCCGCGGCATAGACGGCGGTCTTGCCGCTGGCCGTCACGCCCTCCACGAGCAGGCCGGCATGGATTCGCTGCTCGCTCAGCCGCCCGACGCGCTCGACCAGCGAGGCCTGGTCGGGCGTGAGCTCCGCGTCAGCCGGCAGGGCGGCACGGGTCACCGGCAGGCGCTCGGCCAGCGGTCGCCGTGCGACGGCGACCCAATCGACCTCCAGCCAGCCGCGCCGCAGCAGCCCGCCCACCGTGCCTGGTCCGTGGCGCTCGGCGAGGCGGGCGCTGGCGACGGGCTCGTCGGTCTCGAGGAGCTCGGCCAGGAGCGACTTCTGGCGCGGACCGAGCGCCCGGCCGGTCGGCGGCTGGCCTCTGGCCAGGTCACGGGCGACTGAGGATCCAGCCTCTGACAGCCGCACGCGACGCTCGATCAGCTCCTGCGCCGCCGGCGCGCGAACGCGCCACTCGAGCTCGATCAGACCGCGCCGAGCATGGTCGTGCAGCTCGCGCAGGAGCTGGGCGCGCGACGGCCGGGCGGGCAGCTCGTCGACCGTCACGCCTGCCTGCCCGCCCGCGACGATGGCTGCCAGCAGCGGGTCGTCGCTCCCGTCCGCGAAGGCAGTGCCCGTTGCCGCGACGTGCAGCCCGATTCGCTCCAGCAGGCCCGGCGGCAGGAGCTGGCGCACGACGAGCGCGGGCGGTGCGAGGTAGTGGCGCGCGATGTGCTCGGCCAGTCGCAGCTGAAGTGGCGGCAGGAGCGGGCCGTCGCTGCGCACGCGAGCCACGATCGGCCGCGTCTCGAGCTCGGGCCGCTCGGGCCGTTCGGCGAGCACGATGCCGATCGCCCGGCGTCGGCCGAAGTCGACCAGCACTGCCTCGCCGGGCAGGACGTCGGACAGCTGTTGCGGCAGCGAATAGGTGTACGTCTGCCCGCCGGCCGGGCCGGCCGAATCGACGGCGACCTCGACCCACCGCTCGTGTGCGCGCACGCTCACGGCAGCGGGCGCCGAGTCAGAGCCGGACGCGACGGTCGGCGCCGGTGGCCTCCTCGGCGCGAATGATCTCGTCGATGCAGCGCGCCGTGTGGGTCACCCGACCGGTGCGGTTGACGACCACGTGGTCGTAGTCCTCGGCGCGCGCCATCTCGTAGGCCGCGTCCAGGTCGCGCTGGGCAAACTCCTCCGGCGATTCGGTGGCCCGCCTGGCGAGCCGGCGGCGGCGGACGGCCGCCGACGGTGGCGCGATGAATATGCGCAGCGCGTCGGGCACGATCAGCTTGATCTTGTCGGCGCCCTTGACGTCGATCTTCAGGATCGCGTGGCGGCCGGCCGTTACCGCCTCCGCCACCTGATCGCGCGGCGTGCCCGACCAGTGCTGGTGGACCTCGCTCGCCTCGAGTAGCTGGCCCTCGACCTGCATGCGCAGGAAGTCGTCGACGCTGACGAAGTTGTAGTCGACGCCGCCGATCTCGCCCGGCCGCGGGGGCCGGGTCTTGTAGGTCACGACGAACTGGCGACGCGGATCAGGGAAACGCTCGCGGAGCGTCCGCAGGACGGTGTCCTTGCCCACGCCTGAGGGCCCCGAGACGATGATCACCATCGCTCCCGGTTGGCCGACGACCGGCTCCGGCCCGGTCTTGGCCCGGGCGCTCATCGGCCCAACCCGGAAGCCTGGGCCGCGCGCAGTGCCTCGAGCGCCCGCTCGAGCTCCGCCGGCAGCGGCGCCTCGGCCCGGACCAGCCGGTCCGCCGAGGGCGAGACGAACTCGATGCGCCATGAATGCAGGAACATCCGCGCCAGGCCCGCCGGGCCGTGGCGCGCCGGGCCGACGGCGTAGAGCGGATCGCCGGCGATGGGGTGGCCGATGGACGCCAGATGGACACGCAGCTGATGCGTCCGGCCGGTGACCAGGTCGAGCTCGAGCAACGTCCAGCCCTCGAAGCGCTCGCGCACGCGGTAGCCGGTGGTCGAGGGCCGGCCCGTGGAGACGACGGCCATCCGTGTCGGCCGGCGCGGATCTCGGCCGATGGGCGCCTCGATCCGGCCCGCCTCCGCCGGCGGCGAGCCCTGCACCAGGGCGAGGTAGGTCTTCTTGACGCGCCGCCCGCGCAGCTGGGCCATCAGCGCGTTCTGGGCGCGGTCGTTCAGCGCCACCAGCAGCAGGCCGCTGGTGTCACGGTCCAGCCGGTGCACGATGCCCGGCCGCTCAGGTCCAGCGATCGAGCCATAGGCAGTCGCGTCGGCACGGCCGAGGAGCGCGTTGACCAGCGTGCCCGCGCGCTGGCCGGGTGCCGGATGGGTCGTCATGCCGGCCGGCTTGTCGACCACCAGCACGTCCTCGTCCTCGTATTGCACGCGCAGCGCCACCTCCTCTGCCGCGAGCTCCGTCGCCGCCGGCGGCGGCACGTCGAGCTCGAGGCTGGCGCCCGGCTCGAGGACGGTGTTGCTCTTGACCGGCCGGCCCTCGAGCGTCAGCCGGCCGTCGGCGATGAGCCGCTGGACGAAGCTGCGCGACAGCCCGGCCGCGTCGGCGACGACGCGATCGGCACGGCTTCCTCGGCCGCCCGGCGGGACGCGGACGGTGATCCGGCCGCTCACGCCTGGGCCTGCTCGGCCGGCTCGCTGGCGCTCGCCAGCCGCTCGCCGAGGAGCGTGATGACGATCAGCAGCAGCAGCGCGCCGCTGATCGCGGCATCGGCAACGTTGAACGTGTACCAGCGCATCTCGCCGATGCCCATGTCGACCCAGTCGATGACGTACGCCAGGCGCAGCCGATCGATCAGGTTGCCGATCGCGCCGCCCAGCAGCAGGCCCAGGGCAACCGTCAGCAGCCAGTGGGAGCGCGTGCCCTCGCGGGCCATGTAGACGACGATCAGCGCGATGACGAAGGTGCTGGCCAGGCCGAGCAGCGTGGCCGAGTCGCCGAACAGGCCGAAGATGCCGCCGCGATTCTGGCCGTAGACGAAGCGCACGAGGTCACCGACGACCTCGACTGGCGGTCGGCCCGGAACGAGGTTGGCGTGCACCCAGGCCTTGGTCAGCTGGTCGGCGGCGACCACGAGGGCAGCCAGCCCGGCAAAGGCCAGCCAGCGCCGCTGCGTGGCCGTCGCGCTCATGGACGGACGCCGCCACGCTGCACGAACGCGATCCCGACGGAACCGCCGGTCACCTCCTGCTCGGCACGATGCGCGCCCGGCGGCGGCTCGTCGTGGCGCAGCGACGCGGCGAGCGTGTCATCGGCCAGCCGCTCAAAGTGCGGCCGGAGCCGCTCCAGGACGGGCGGCGGCGCGAGCAGCCACAGCTCGATGGTCTCGTCCAGCTCCAGCCCGGCCTGCTTGCGCAGGTCCTGGATCGCCCTGATCAGCTCGCGAGCGTCCCCCTCCGCGCGCAGCTCATCGTCGAGCTCGGTGTCTATGGCGACGACCAGCCCCTGGTCGTGCGCCACCGCCGTGCCGGCCCGGGGCGTGGCCAGTATCTCGACCTCGTGCGGCGCCAGCTCGATGCCGGCGAGGCGGACGCCGCCGCCGCTGAGGTATTCAACCTCGTTCGCCCGGGCCGCGGCCATCACCCTTGGGATGTCCGCGCCAAGACGCGGCCCGATGATCGGCAGGAGCGGCCTGACCCGCCGCTCGACCAGGCCTGATTCGTCGGAGATGAGCTCGATGCCCTTGGCATTCATCTCGTCGGCGAGGATGTCGAGCAGGTCCGGGCCCACATCGACGCCGGGCGGCAGCGCGAGCCAGATGCGGCGGACGGGCTGGCGCAGGCGCAACGCGGCCTGCGAGCGCAGCGTCCGGCCAAGGTCGACGGCTCGCCGGACGGTGGCCATCGACGCCTCCAGCGCCTCGTCGCGGTAGCCCGCCAGCTCCTCGTCCGGCCAGCGCGTCAGGTGAACCGAGTCGGGCGCCTCGAGCGCGGTATCAACCACCAGCTGTTGGTACAGCGCCTCAGACAGGAACGGCAGCATCGGTGCCAGCAGCCGGGCGACCGAGGTGAGCGCCAGGTGCAGCACGCCGAAAGCCGCTGCCTGATCTGCGCTGTCGTCGTTACGTGACAGCCGCCGCCGGCTGCGCCGCAGGAACCAGGTCGAGAGGTCGTCGATGTGCGCTGACAGGCGCAGCGCCGCGGCACGGCTGTCGTAGCCCTCGAGCGCCCGACGGGCGACCGCGGCCGCGTCCGCCGTGCGCGAGAGGATCCAGCGATCGAGCAGCTGTCCACCCGCCGGCCGCGGTGCGCTGCCATCAGGACGCCAACCGGCCAGCGGTGCGTAGGTGGCAAAGAAGGCGAAGACATTCCACAGCACGAGCAGCTCGCGCCGCGTTTCATCGGCGGTGTGATAGCCGAACAGGATGTTGTCCTCCGGCCGCGCCCGGGCAAACATCCAGCGCATCACGTCGACGCCCATCCGCTCGGCGCCCTCGTTGAACTCGATCGCGTTGCCCCACGACTTGTGCATCGGCCGGCCGTCTTCGCCGAAAAGCGTGGCGAAGCCCAGGATGTTGCGGAAGGGGGGCTCGCGGCGCAGCACCGTCGACATCGCCAGCAGCGAGTAGAACCAGTTGCGGAACTGGCCCGGGAAGGACTCGGTAATGAAGTCGGCCGGGAACCACTGGCGCCAGTACTCCGGGTCGGTGCGGTAGTGCAGCGTCGAGAAGGGAACGATCCCGGCGTCGAGCCAAGGGTTGCCCACGTCCGGGATGCGCGACGCGGCCGCGCCGCAGGCAGGGCAGGCGATCTTGACGGCATCGACGTGCGGCCGGTGCGGCGTATGGCCCTCGAACGCCTGCCAGCCCTCGACGGCGCGCTGCTCGAGCTCCTCGCGCCCGCCCACGACATCGAACGCGCCGCATTCGTGGCACTCCCAGATGGGCAGCGCCAGGCCCCAGTAGCGCTTCTTGGAGATCATCCAGTCGGACATCGTGCGCAGCCAGTCGAGCTCGCGCTCGTAGCCGAAGCCCGGGATCCAGCGGATCTGGTCGACGATCTCCATGATCTGGTAGCGCAGGCTGGCGCCCACCTGCTCGCGGCTCAGCGTCTCGCGCGGCTCGTCGTAGACCGGCCCCATGCTGATGTACCACTCGTCGACTACGCGGAAGAGCAGCGGCGTCTCGCAGCGCCAGCAGTGCGGATAGCGGTGGCGATACGGCTCAAGGTGGTAGAAGAAGCCGCGCCGCTCGAGGTCCTCGACGATGCGCGACGTCACGCCGTGCGCGTCGAGGCCGGTCAGCGAGCCGAAGCCCCCGACGTAGTGACCGTCCTCGCTCAGCGGCCCGATTACCGGCAGCCCTAGCAACCGACCAAGCCGGAAGTCCTCCGCGCCGGCGCCGGGGGCGATGTGGACGATGCCCGTGCCCTCCTCCTCGCCGACCTCGTCCCAGCCGATGACACGGTGCTCGTAAGCCTTGTCGGCGAACGCCTGCTGCACCGCCGGCAGTCCGTCGTACGGGCCCTCGTAGCGCCAGCCCACCAGCTCCCGGCCGGGTCGCTCCTCCAGCACCTCGAACTCGCCGCGCAGCGCCGAGCGCAGGGCGCCCTTGCCCAGCCAGTAGGTCGCCTCTCCCTGGCGGACGCGCACGTAGGCCAGCTGCTCGCCAACAGCGGCAGCCACGTTCGCAGTCAACGTCCAGGGCGTCGTCGTCCAGACGAGCAGCGACTCGCCGGGCCGGTCGACCAGCGGCAGGCGGACGGTCAGGCCGGGATCCTCGCGCTCCTTGTAGCCCTCGTTCATCTCCATCTGGCTGATGCCGGTGCCACAGCGCGTGCACCACGGCATGGAGTCGAAGCCCTTGTACAGCCAGCCTCGGCGGTGGCATTCGGCGAGGAAGCCCCAGATCAGGTCGTTGTTCTCGTTGCTGAAGGTGAAGTACGAGCCGCCTATCTCGGGCATGCCCAGCCGCCCGACGATCATTTCGACACTGTCAGTCACCGGGCCGTCCGGGCCCTCGACGGTCGCCTGCTGGGCAGGGTCCTGGGCCAGCAGGTCGCGCAGGCGGCGCAGCTCGTCAGGATCGTTCCAGTCCATCCACATGCCCAGCCGGATCGACTGCTCGGTCTGCAGCGCGGCGTAGGTCAGCACGCGCTGCTTGCACAGGCTGACGAACTCGGCGATGCCGAACTGCTCGATGTCGCGTTTGCTGCCGAAGCCCAGCTCGCGCTCGACGTTGACCTCCACCCATAGGCCCTGACAGTCAAAGCCGTTCTGCCAGCGCTGGTCGTGGCCGAGCATCGCGTGGAAGCGCTGGTACAGGTCCTTGTACGTCCGGCCCCAGGCGTGATGGACGCCCATCGGGTTGTTGGCCGTGATCGGGCCGTCCAGGAACGACCAGCGCTCGTTGCCCGAATTCTGGGCGCGCAGCCGGGCGAAAGTCCGGCGCTCCCTCCACAGCTCGAGCACCTGCCGCTCGAGGGCAGGCAGGTCAAGCTGGCGGGCAACGGCGGAGAAGGGGCTCGTGACGGGGTGCTCGACGGACATGGGCCGACAAGGATAGCCGAGGGCCGGCGCCCTCCGGGCCGCTAGTAGATCGGCGTCACCCAGTCGCTGTACTTGTCATTTCGGCCGCGGACGACATCGAAGTAGAGCTCGGTCAGGCGCTGGGTGATCGGCCCTACCTTGCCGTCGCCCACGCTTCGATGGTCTATCTCGACGACCGGTGAGATCTGCGCGCCGGTGCCGCACAGGAAGACCTCGTCGGCGATGTAGAGCTCGCTGCGGTCGATCGTACGGGCCACGGGCTCGAGGCCTAGCTCGTTGCGCGCCAGCTGGATCAGGCCGCCGCGGGTGATGCCCTCGAGGATGTCGTCCGTCACCGACGGCGTGATCAGCGTGCCGTCGCGGACCATGAACAGGTTCTCGGCGCTGCCCTCCGAGACGTGGCCGTCAGCCGTCAGCACGATCGCCTCGTCGTAGCCATTGAGCACCGCCTCGCTCTTGGAGAAGGCGCTGTTGGCGTATGCGCCGGTGATCTTCGAGCGGGCCGGCAGTGCCTGGTCGCTGTTGCGCCGCCATGAGACGGTCTGGGCGCTGATGCCACGGTCGATTGCGATGTACTCACCGAACGGCACGGCGAAGATCGTGATCGCGTCGTCGAGGTTGTGCAGCCGCACGCCGATCGCCTCGGTCGACTTGTACATCGTCGGCCGGACGTAGGTGTCCTGCCGGAAGCCGTTGCGGCGCAGCAGATCGACGGTGATCTGGACCAGCTCGTCGGCGCTGTAGAGCGGCTTCATCAGCAGGATGTGAGCGGACTGGAGCATGCGCCGGTAGTGCTCCTTGAGCTTCAGCCCGTAGAGCTGCTCCTGCTCCTCGTTCCAATAGGCCCGGATGCCCTCGAAGGTCGCCGTGCCGTACAGGAAGCCGTGGGTCATGACCGGGATTCGGGCCTCTCCCAGGGGCACGAACTCGCCGCCGAAGAAGGCCACGATGTCTGAGTCGCTGGGCCGGGCTCCGGTCGCGGGAAGGGTCGACCGGGATGCCTTGTGGGTCAGCATTCGGGCGCAGTATACGCCGCCTGCCACGTCCGAACAGCCGGGCCGGGGCGTGGACGCATCACAATCGGGCGCTACACTGCGGCCAGCTCCGAAGGGGAGTATCCCCGCGCGGCGCCATCGTCAGGACGGAAGGCCACGTGGCCGCTCCCGGTGGCGCCAGGGCCGGTCCCGCGACGGCGGCCCGGGAGAGACCTTCGGCAATCGCCGGAGGTGCTCGTGTCCGATTGGTTGCCATGGCTCTTGTTCGTGCTCATCCTGGGCACGTTCCTGGCGATCGACCTGTTCTTCGTCCAGCGACGCGAGGGCCCGCTCAGCATCCGCGCCGCGGCAGGCTGGGTGGCCGTGTGGGTCAGCCTGGGCATCGGCTTCGGGGCATTTGTCCTCTGGTCACGCGGCGGCGAGGCGGCGGCGGCCTACCTGACCGGCTACCTGATCGAGTACAGCCTGTCGGCGGACAACGTGTTCGTCTTCGCCATGCTGTTCGCCTACTTCGGCGTCCCCGCCGAGCACCAGCGACGGCTGCTCTTCTGGGGGGTGCTCGGCGCGATCTTCTTCCGGGCGGTGTTCATCCTCGGCGGGATCCTGCTGATCCACGTATTCGAGCCGGCGATCTTCATCTTCGGTGCGATCCTGATCGTGACCGGCATCCGCATGGCGCGCGCCGCCGACGAGGGCATGGATCCGGAGGGCAACGCCATCATCCGGCTTGCTCGGCGCTGGCTGCCGATGAGCAACCGCTACCACGGGCGCGCGTTCATCACCCGCCAGGACGGGCGCTGGCTGGCAACGCCGATGCTCGCCGCCCTCGTGGCCATCGAGCTGTCCGACATCGTCTTCGCGCTAGACAGCGTGCCGGCCATCCTGGCCATCACGACCGACCCGTTCATCGTGCTGACCAGCAACGGCTTCGCGATCCTCGGGCTGCGCAGCCTGTACTTCCTGCTGGCGGGCATGCTTGGCCGCTTCGTCTACCTGCGCTACGGCCTGGCCGCGATCCTGATCCTGGCTGGCGCCAAGATGCTGGCCTCACCGTGGTACGAGTTCCCGACAGTGCTCAGCCTGGTGATCATCGCCCTGATCCTGGCCGGATCGATCGTCGCCTCACTGATCGCCACGCGAAGGCAGCCGCTGGCCGAGGCCACGCCGCCGGATCCCCGGCAGATGCGCGAGGAGCTCGACTCCGATTAGGGCCGCAGGTGCTCCGGCGCGTAGGGCAGCAGCGCCACGTGGCGCGCGCGCTTGAGCGCGACTGACAGCTCGCGCTGGTGGGCGGCACAGGTGCCGGTCTTGCGCCGCGGCTCGATCTTGGCTCGCTCTGACAGGTATCGCCGGAGGCGGTTCACCTCCTTGTAGTCGATGTACGCGGTCTTGTCGGCGCAGAACGCGCAGACCTTGCGCCGTCGGCGATCGCGGTAGTAGTCGTCGCGCTTGCTGCGACTCCGGCTGAGGGGCATCGGTCAGTTCCTTTCGCTCAGAAGGGCAGGTCGTCGTACTCGGCGCCCGCGCCAGCCTCGGGGGTAGCCTCGGTGCTCGGCTGGGGGCGGCGCGCCGGCGGCTCGCCGGGCGGCCCGTCCTCGCGCGGCCGGCGCTCGAGATTCTGGATGGTGTTCGCCACCAGCTCCGTCGTGTATCGCTTCTGGCCGTCCTGGCCCTCCCACTGGCGGGTCTGGATGCGGCCCTCGATGAAGACCTTGTTGCCCTTGCGCAGGTACTCGGCGGCGAACTCGGCCTGCTGGCCCCAGGCGACCACCCGGAACCACTCGGTCTCTTCCTGCCGCTCGCCCTGCTGGTCCTTGTAGTAGCGGTTGACAGCAACCGTGAACTGGGTCACCGCTTGGCCGCTGGGCGTGTAGCGCATCTCAGGGTCGCGCCCCAGGTTGCCGATGATCAGGCATTTGTTGAGTGACATGTGCGCGTCTCCGTGGGCGGCGGGCTAGCGGTCGATGGCGGCCGGTGCCGCCTCGCTCTCGGACTCGTCGATGAACTCGGTATCAGGGATGTCGTCATCCTCGGGCGGTGGCCCCGAGTCCTCGCCATCCTCGCCAATCTCAGATTCGTCGGCCGCGGCCGGGCGGCGGGCATTGGCCGGGCGCTCCACGCGGGTGACGAGGTGGCGCATGACCTCCTCGGTGATGTTCAGGCTGCGCTCCAGCTCGGCGACACCTTCAGCCTGCGCGTCGAAGACGATCAGGAAGTACGACCCCTCGCGGACCTGGCCGATCTGGTATGCCAGCCGCCGGCGGCCCCACGGGCTCACCTTGGCGATCTGGCCGCCACCGGCGATGAGCGCGCGGGTGACGCGGTCGATGATCGCCTGGACGGCATCATCTCCGATGTCGGGACGGATGACGAGCATCAGCTCGTAGCGACGCATGCTGGACCTGACTCCTTCCTATGGGATGCGCCCCGCTGCGGCCACGTCTGTGGCGGGCGGAGCCGAAAGGTGACGCCGAGTATAGACGAGGACGAGGCAGTGGCCCTATTGGGTCCCTCCGTGATTGGCGCGCCGTTGCTATCCTTCGGCGGACGCGCCTGAACGGGGATTCCCTTGGTCTCGACTCAGATCCTGCTCGTCTCGCTGGGCGGAGCAGCCAGCGAGCGCATATCCGATGCCCTCCACGCGCGCGGCCATGACATCAAGGCCGCGGGCGGTGTCACCGCTGCCGGCCGCGTGCTGGCCGGCCACTCGTTGGTCATCGTCGATGCGGCGACGGCGGGCCAGGCTGCGGATGCCTGCCGCAAGCTGCGCAAGCGGGCGGGCCAGGGCCTGCCCATCCTGGCCGTTGCTGCGTCGGACAGCGTCGAGGACCGAATCGCCCTGCTCGAGGCGGGCGCGGACGACGCCCTGGGCAACGACTTCGACATCCGCGAGCTCGAGGCCATCGTGGAGGCGCTGCTCTCACGCAGCCAGCCCGCGTCACCCGAGGCAGGCGATGATCGGCCACGGCCAGAGGCTCTGCCCAGCCACCCTGGGCGCGTGATCGTGTTCGGCGCGGCCAAGGGCGGGGCCGGCACGACCACGCTCGCGGTCAACGCCGCCTTGCTGCTTGCTCGAGCGGGCGGCAGCGTTGCCATCGCCGACCTTGACCTCCATCACGGCCAGGTCGCGACCCATCTCAATGTCGCGGGCCGCCATTCGACGGCTCACCTCGCGCGCGACGAGCACGTGGCCGAGAATCCGCACCTCGTGCGCCAGGCCGCCGCCCGCCACCCGAGCGGGTTGAGCGTATTCGCCGCACCGGCACGGCCGGACGAGGCCGCGCTGATCACCGTTGACGACGTGGTCCAGCTGGTCGGTTCAATGCGCCGCGCCTTCAACACGGTCGTCATCGACGCGGGCAGCGTCGCCGGCAGCCGCGCGATGGCGCTGATCGCGATCGCCGACCGCTCGTACGTGGTAGTCACACCGGACATCCCCGGCCTGCGCGCGGTCCAGGGAGCCATCGACACGATGGCCGACGCCGGCGTGCTCGGCGAGCAGACCGCCTACGTTCTCAACGAGCCGCACGCCCACGGTGCGATCGACCAGTCGGACATCGAGCGCCACCTGAGCGTGCGCATCACGTTGCGCGTGCCGCACGACGGCGAGAGCTGCATGCGCGCGGTGAACGAGGGCGAGCCGGTCAGCGAGCTGGCGCCGCGCTCACCGACAACCGCCGCCCTGCGGCGGCTGGCCATGCTGGTCGCCGGCGAGGAGCCGGGCGAGGATGCCGAGCCAGAGCCGGCCGAGCGACGCGGCGGGCTGCTTGGCGGACTGCTCCGCCGAGGCTAGCAAGCTCGCGCGCTCACTCATCCAGGGTAGATGCCAAGGCCGAGCAGCTGGATGGTGGAGTAGCCGAGAACGGCTGCAGCACCCACGACCAGCGCGACACGGACCAGACGGCCCTTCAGCACGGCTGCCACGCCGAGCAGGAACAGGGCCACGGCCATGAACACCGTCACCAGCGTGAAGGCGTCGCCCTTCGAGTTTGCCTCCGACCCGGCGAGGAACTCGCCTTCGGCCTGCTCGTCGAGCCCAACCGCGCGCTCGAGCGCCTCATTGGTCCACGACGGATTGTCGTCGACGAAGGGTGAGCTCGGCTGCGCACCTTCGGGCTGCTCCGCCCACCAGCCGATTGCCTCGACCAGCTCTGGGCGCATCAGCGTCTGGAGCACGTAGTCACCCAGCTCCTGCTGGCCGGTGGCGACTGCGGTCGCGTACTGAAGGAACAGGTTCTGGTCCTGGACGTCCGTCTGGAACGCCTCGTTCCACGCCTGGCTGGCTGCGTCCGAGCTGCGTATCGCCTGGGTGTACTGAGTCAGGGACTCGCCGCCCCACAGCGCGCTCTGGTACGAGGACCAGGCGATCAATATGGCTCCCACGCCGAGCAGCAGGGCAATCGCGTACTCGAGCAGTCGATCGAAGCGAGGCTCCTCTTCGCGCAGGGCCACGGCCGGGCGTTCGTCCGTCATCTGATCCCTCGATCTCGCCACCGGCTCACGGGTGCAAGGCGTCCCGCTGTGCTTGCCGGCCACGGCGCGAGCGGAGTGTATGCGCCTGACCGCCCTGATGGCAGTGCATCTCGACAGCGGCCGCGGCTCGCGTCCTGTCCACCCGCCGCTCGACAGTGCCTGGTGCCGAAGGTGAGGATCGAACTCACACGCCCTTGCGGGCAGCGGATTTTAAGTCCGCCGCGTCTGCCTGTTCCGCCACTTCGGCTCGGCGTCCGATGTTAGCCCGATTAGACACCGCCCCCGTTTGCGCCACCGTGCGCGACGACGCATGTGGGCTATACCAGCTGGATGAGCGATGACAGCCCGGAGCCGTATCCCCGGGTCCCGGTCGTCGGAGGAGTCTCGAGCCAGTCACTGCCGGCGCGGGCGTCTAGTTCAAGGAGCTGATGGGCATGCTGAGGTTGCTATTCAGGCTGTGGCTGTTCCGCCGCATCTGGGGCTTCATCACCGGCAGCCGTCGCGGTCGCGGCTGATGGGCTCGGCCCGCGGGCTGCGCCGTGGAGTTGGAGGCGACGACCGGATTCGAACCGGTGAATAGCGGTTTTGCAGACCGCCCCCTTAACCACTTGGGTACGTCGCCCCGGTGCTGCCGGCGGGGACCGGCCTCGTCTCAGCTTGGCTGGCCCTCGAGGATCCGAGCTTCAGTCAACGGTCCAAGGCCGAAGCGGCGATTTACTCTCAGATGGCCCATCCTGGGGCGCTTTGACGCCTTAGCTGGCAGCCAAGCCGCCCGTGATGATTCGCCCTGACATCCTATCAGGTGGCCTGCGCCGACCTCGGCGCAGGCGCCACTCGACGATCGGTGGAAGGAGCCCATTGTCGCGTTCGGTGTGGATGGGTGTGGGCCCCAGCCTGCCCGGAGCCGTGTCCTCAGCGCGCAGTCCAGCCGCCGTCGGCGTAGACCTCGGAGCCGGTGATGAACGAGGCGGAATCGCTCGCCAGGAAGGCGATGACTGAGGCCATCTCCTCCGGCTGACCCCAGCGGCCCAGCGGCGTGTCGGCAAGGATGGCGGCCTCCATCTCCGTGCCCTTGGCGACCTCGACCATCGGCGTGTCGATGAACCCAGGATGCAGCGAGTTGACGCGGATGCCTTCCTTCGCGTAGCGCAGGGCGGCGTTCTTGGTCATCAGCCGGACGGCGCCTTTTGCCGCATGGTAAGCAATGGATGCCCCGAAGCCGCCGACGGCCCCGAAGATGGAGCTGACGTTGACGATCGATCCGCCGCCCGCCGCGCGCATCGCCGGCACAGCGTGCTTCATGCCCAGCCAGACGCCTGTCTGATTGACCGCGATCGTCCGGTCGTAGCCTTCGCGGGTCTCCTGCTCGCAGTCGGCCAGGGTGCCGATGCCCGCGTTGTTGACCAGCACGTGCAGCGCCCCGTACGTCGCGACGGTGTGGTCGACAACCGCCTGCCAGGCGCCTTCGTCGGTCACATCCAGATGCTGGTACGAGGCCCGGCAGCCGCTTTGGCGGATCGCCTCGGCGAGCGCCTCCCCCTCCTCGTCAAGAATGTCGGTGATGACCACGGTCGCGCCGCTGCCAGCCAGCGCCGACGAGGCGGCGCCGCCGATGCCGCGCGCGCCACCGGTGACGATCGCGACCTTGCCTTCCAGGCCGGGAAAGTGCTCGGCCATGTCGTGATACCTCCGTCTGCCTGCTGCTGAGTCACTCTCATGCGAGGATGGCCGCCGCGACGGCCCATGACACGTGCCATGTGGGCGCCGCCTGACGTGTCATTCGGCCTCTAGGCAAGCGCGCACGGCCAGCAGGAAGTCGTTAACGGGATCGCAGGCTCGACGTCACCCTGGCGTCCGGCTTGGCCTGAACCCTGGCGTGCGCGGGGTCGAGTCGACCTTCAGTCGATCAGGAAGCGCGAAGCTGGCTGGCCCTCGAGGATTCGAACCTCGGTTAACGGATCCAAAGTCCGCTGTCCTACCACTAGACGAAGGGCCAGCGGCGGCCATGGTGACGGATCAGAGGAAAGGAATGGAGCGGAAGACGGGACTCGAACCCGCGACCCTCACCTTGGCAAGGTGATGCTCTACCAACTGAGCCACTTCCGCTCGCTTGCCCGCCGCTCGTCCGCCGGGCTGGGTGGTGCCGAGAGCCAGATTCGAACTGGCGACACCGTGATTTTCAGTCACGTGCTCTACCAACTGAGCTATCTCGGCGCGTCTGCCCGAACACCGGCCGCTGCGGCGGTCTCGCTTATTGAAGCACATCTGCCGATCTGGCGGCAATCGACCGTCCGGCCTCAGGGCAGCGGTATCGGTGTCAGCGATGGGCTGACCGGAGCAGTGGGCGTCGGGGCGACAGGCGTCGCGGTCGGTGCGACAGGCGTCGCGGTCGGGGCGATGGGTGTTGGGCTCGGCGGCGGCACCGTCGGCTGGCCGGGCGACGCGCCTGGGCTGGGCGAGACCGGCGTCGCGGGCGCGGTCGGCGTGGGTGTCGAGACGACGGGCGTTTGGGTGGGAGCCGGCGTCGGCGATGTCCTGCCGATGCCACTCAGCACGATGCCCAGCACGAGCAGGACGGCGACTGCCAGCACGACCAGCAGCCCGCCCGTCTCGTCGGGAGTCAATCGTCGTCGTCCCTGCCGTTCCATACCACTCTCTACCTGACGCTACCAGCGCAGGCAGCCTAACCGAGATCGGCGGCATTGCTCATGGTACGAACGTCCAGCGGGGGACTACCGCTCAAGGCACGAAGCCGATTGACTCGGTCGACGATTGGCGGGTGAGTGGACATCAGGCCGGACGCGCGCTTCTCGAACTTCTTGATCGGGTTGACGAAGTAAAGGTGCTGCGTCGCCCGGTTGGCCACCTCGAGCACCTCGCGATCGCTGCCGATCTTGAGCAGCGCGCCCTCGAGGCCGTGCGGGTTGCGCGTCAGCTCGACGGCTGACGCGTCGGCCAGGTACTCGCGCTGGCGACTGACCGCCATCTGCACCAGCCGGGCGGCGATCGGGGCCAGGATGGCGAGCACGATCGCCAGGATGAGCAGGATGATCGCCAGCCCTCCCCCGCCGTCGCGTCCGCGGCCACCACGCGTCGCGCGCGAGCCGCCGCCCCAGAACGTGAAGCGCAGGAAGAAGTCGGCCAGCAGCACGATCGAGCCGACGAGGACGCCGACCAGCAGCGCGAACCGGATGTCGAGGTTGCGCACGTGCGACAGCTCGTGGCCGATCACGCCCTGCAGCTCCTCACGGTTGAGCTTCTCGAGCAGGCCGGTAGTGACCGCGATGCTCGCGTGCCTGGGATCGCGGCCGGTGGCGAAAGCGTTCGGCGCCGAATCGTCGATGAGGTGAACCCGTGGCGGCGGGATGTTCGCGGCCAGCGACATCTCGCGCACGACGTTCATCAGCTGCGGCGCGCTCTCGTCCGTGACCTGGCGCGCGCGCGATGCGGCGAGGACGATCGAATCGCCGGCAAAGTACGAGACGCTCGTCATCAGCAGCGCGATCGCCACCGCGATGCCGATCGCCACGTACCCGCCCTCCGGGTAGCCGGAGACGGCGTAGCCGATGACGAAGCCCATCACCGCCAGCAGCCCGACGACGATCACGACGAGCAGCACGGACCGCCGCCGGTTGGCGGCGATCTGCTCGTAGAAGCTCTGGACCTGGCGACCGCTCATCTAGTGTGGCCGGCCGTGTGCCGGCGCGGCAGGCTCAGCCGGCCGGCGGCGTACCGGTCCCGCCGAAGCCGAGATCGACCGTCGGCACGTTCGCCGCCTCTGGCTCGGCGTCGAAGAACTCGCGGCGGGTGAAGCCCAGCGGCCCGGCGATCAGCAGGTTGGGGAAGGTCGCGATCGAGGTGTTGTACTCGAGGACGGTCGCGTTGTAGTGCTGGCGGGCGAAGCCGATCTGGTTCTCGGTCGTTGTCAGCTGCTCCTGCAGCTCGAGCACGTTCGTGCTCGCCTTCAGCTCGGGATAGTTCTCGACGACCGCGAACAGCGAGCGCAGCGCGCCGGTCAGCATGTTCTCAGCCTGCGCCTGCTCGTGCGGGCCCTGGCTGCCTGCCGCCACCGCCTGCGCACGGGCGGCGGTAACGTTCTCGAGCACCGACTGCTCGAAGCCCATGTAGCCCTTGACCGCGTTGACGAGGTTCGGGATCAGGTCGTGGCGGCGCTTGAGCTGGACCTCTATCTGGGCGAACGCCTCGTCGATGCGCAGCCGGCGCTGGACCAGGCCGTTGTAGATGAGGATGCCGCCGACCACCAGGACGGCGAGCACGATGAGCAGGATCCAGACCAGTTCCATGCGACCTCCGGGTGGGTGACGTGCCGTGGGCGGTGGGCGCTCTTGCCTATTCGAGCAACTCGGCCAGTCTAGCAGTCGATGCCGTCGGATCGACCTGCGGGATCAGGCCGGCGGATCGCCGCGTCCGCCCCACCGACCCACGCCCTCTTCCTCGCGCACGCCGGACGCCGAGCTGCCGAAATCCCTGAAGTAGGAGATCGAGTCCTCGCGGCCGAGCGGGTGAGTCCGGCCGCGGCCGCCACGCCTGCGGGATATCGCCCACCCGAGCGCCACCAGCCCAGCCGCGGCAAGAGCCAGGATCACGACGACTACCTGTGGGTCGAGCATCGCCCCTCCTCTTCAGCGCCTTGGTGGGCGGTGAGGGATTCGAACCCCCGACATCCTCGGTGTAAACGAGGCGCTCTGACCAGCTGAGCTAACCGCCCCGGCCAAAAGTGTAGCGGCGGCCATCTTGGCCGCCGCCCGCTCGTCGGTGGAGTGGTGCCCAGGCCGGGACTTGAACCCGGATGACTTGCGTCATACGCCCCTCAAACGTACGCGTATACCAATTCCGCCACCTGGGCACTGGTACCGAGGGAGGGACTTGAACCCACACGACCTTGCGGTCACTAGGTCCTGAACCTAGCGCGTCTGCCTATTCCGCCACCTCGGCGCGCAGCCCGAGACACCGAACATGCCTCAAGCGAAGGCTCAGTCTAGCACGCCGTCGTGCAGGGCCAGCGGCTTGCGGCCTGGCCTAGACGTTCGTGCGCAGGGCGTAGTTGGCGGCCGAGAAGAGGACGAACAGGAAGCCCAGCACGATGGTGAAGCGGAAGAGCTGCTTCTCGATGCCGCGCCGGCTGCGGTAGACAGACGAGTCGCCGCCAAAGGCGGCGCCCAGGCCGGCGCCGCGCGCCTGCAGCAGGATCGAGGTGATCAGCGCGATGGCCACCACCATCTGGCCGACGGTCAGGATGGTGTGAACGTCCACGAGCGCGCGCTACCTCCGATCAGATCTGGGAAGTCCGCAGCATAGCACGCTGCCGGCGAGCCCTGGCCCGGTCAGCCCTCGATGAGCGACCGCCCGGTCATGCCCTCCCCCGGCGGGAGGCCGAGCAGCGCGAGGAGCGTCGGCGCCACATCGGCCAGGATGCCGTCACGCAGTCGCAGACCACGCGCCGCCGGCCCGACCAGCACGACCGGCACGCGGTTCATCGAGTGGGCCGTCAGCGGCTTCCCGTCGGCGTCGCGCATCTCGTCGGCGTTGCCGTGGTCGGCGGTCACGCACAGCAGCGCGTTGCCGTCGCCAGCCGCGAGAACGGCGGACGCGACACGATCCAGGCAGCCGTCGACGAACTCGAGCGCATGAACGGTCGCCTCCCACATCCCCGTATGGCCCACCATGTCCGGGTTGGCGTAGTTGGCGACGATGAAGTCGTAGGCTCCGCTGGTGATCGCCTCGACCAGGGCATCGGTCACGCCTTGCGCGCTCATCTCCGGCGCGAGGTCGTACGTGGCGACCTTCCGGCTGGGCACCAGCAGCCGCTCCTCGCCGGCAAAGGCCTCCTCGACGCCGCCGTTGAAGAAGTAGGTCACGTGAGCGTACTTCTCGGTCTCGGCGACGTGGAGCTGGCGCCAGCCGAGGCCGGCGAACTGCTCGGCCAGGCCGCCGGCGACCGTTGGCCGGAAGGCGACCTCGACCGGCAGCCCGTCCTCGTACTCGGTCATCGTGACCACGTGAACGTTCGTCGGCCGATCGCCGCGGTCGAATGCCAGGTCGTCGAACTCGGCGCCGTCGACGAGCGCGTGCGTCAGCTGCCGTGCCCGGTCGGCCCGGAAGTTGAAGTGGACGATCGCGTCCCCATCGCGCAGCCGGCCGTCCGTGCCGTCGATGACCGTCGGCTGGACGAACTCGTCGTTCTCGCCGCGTTCGTAGCCGGCCTCGATCGCGGCCAGCGGCGACACCGCGCCCAGCCCACGACCGTGCACGATCGCCTCGTACGCGCGCGCGACCCGCTCCCAGCGCCTGTCTCGATCCATGCCGTAGTAACGCCCACCAACGGTCGCGATGCGCGCTCCCGGGTGGGCATCGGCCAGGCGCTGCTCCAGGTCGGCGACGAAGCCTGTGGCCGAGCGCGGCGGGGTGTCGCGCCCGTCGAGCAGCGCGTGGACGAGGACATCAGCCACGCCAAGCCGGCGCGCCAAGCGGGCGATCGCGACCGCATGCCGGTCGACCGAGTGGACCCCGCCCGGCCCGACGAGCCCGACAAGGTGCAGCCGACCGCCCCCGAGCGCCGCCTGCGCCGCATGGCGCAGCGCCCGGTTGTCGTCAAAGGACCCGTCAGCAAGAGCGGCATCGATGCGCGGCAGGTCTTGCAGCACCTGCGTGCCGGCGCCCAGGTTGAGGTGGCCCACCTCGCTGTTGCCCATCTGCCCTGCCGGCAGGCCAACTGCCTCGCCCGATGCCTCGAGCTGCGCATGGGGCCAATCGGCCAGCAGGCGACGCCACGCGGGCATGCTCGCCGCGCGGATGGCGTCAGCCTCAGGGCGGCGGCCGATGCCAAAGCCGTCGAGCACGACCAGCACGAGCGGCCGCGGCCGATCAGACAGTGGTCGTTCCCTGGCGGGCACCCTGCCGCGCGGCAGCCACGACGCCGGCGCGGGCGACGATGCCGGCCATCTCCTCCACCTTCAGGCTCGCCCCACCGACGAGCGCGCCGTCGATCGACGGCTCGGCGAGGAACTCGTCGATCGCCGCGCTGGTGACACTGCCGCCGTAGAGCACGGGGATCGCATCGGCGTCGGCGCCAGCTTCTGCCAGGACCGCGCGGATCGCGTTGGCCATCTCCGCAGCATCTGCGCCGCGGGCGGTCCTGCCCGTGCCGATCGCCCAGACAGGCTCGTAGGCCACGACCAGATCGGGCGGCAGCTCGGCGCGGTGACGGCGCAGCTCGGCGATCGTCGCCTCGAGCTGGCCGCGAACGGTCGCCGCTGCGGAGCCTGCCTCGCGCTCGGCGAGATGCTCGCCGACGCACAGGATCGGGCGCAGGCCATGCTCGGCGCAGCGCAGGAGCTTGCGTGCCACCAGCGCGTCGCCCTCGCCCTGATCGCGCCGGCGCTCGGAGTGACCGACGATGCACCAGCTGGCCAGGCCCTCGAGCATCGGTGCCGAGACCTCGCCGGTGTACGCCCCCATTGCCTCGGCGTGGACGTTCTGCGCGCCTACGGCCGCCGATGAGCCAGCAAGCGCCGAGGCAACGGCGGCGAGGCTGACGTAGGGCGGGCAGATCACGCGGGTCACGCCGGCGACATCGGTCGCCGCGGCGATCTCGGAAGCGAGCCGCCCCGCCTCGGCCGGGGTCGTGTTCATCTTCCAGTTGGCGGCAACGATCAGTGGTCGCATCTGCTCGATTATCGGCCCGGCGCGCGGGCGGCGACTTCTAGCGCGCGCGAGGCGATCGTCTCGAACGCGCGCTGGACGAGCGCCCGGCTCGTGCCGAGCTGCTCGGCGAGCTGGCTGAACGTCGCCTCGGGGGCGGCCAGGCGGGCGCGGGCGACGGCTTTGGCCTGCGCCGGCAGCCGCTCCAGCGCGCCGCTGGCGGACAGCAGCTCGATGTCGGCCAGCTGCCGGCGCGCGCTGCTGACCGAGCGCGCAAGATTGGCCGTCTCGGCGTTCAGGACGCGGTTCATGTGGCCGCGTAGCGCCCTGCCCACGAGCCGCGATTCGAGCTCGAGGCTGGCGGCCGTGCTGCCCAGCCGGCGCATCAGCGTGACCACCGTCTCGCTGCTCTTGGCCGTGACGACCCCACGGCCGCGCCTGACGCGGGTCGTCGCGGGCAGGCCGATCTGGCCAAGGCGAACAGCAAGCGGCGCGGCCTCGTCGAGGGCTACGACCAGCTCCAGGTGGGTCCGCCCGGCGGCCAGGCTGAGCGAGCCGTGGGCGAGGAAGACGCCACGCAGCCACGCGATGCGGCAGTGACCTGCCGCGGCGTCCCAGTCGAAGGGCTCGCCGGCGGGTTCGGTGACCTCGCCGAGACGTACCGCCAGCCGGCCGACGACCGGTGAGCGGGCGCCGCCGTGCGCCGCCCGTCCGAGGCCTGCTCGCTCCGCGGCGCGGCAGCACCGGCGCGCCGGCTCGATGGCGGCCAGCTCGGCCCGCACGGCCGCTACCAGGTCACGGTCGGGCCTGTCGAGCGTCTGCCGCTGGCCGGCGATCAGCGTCGGGCCCCCGTCACCTGGCTGCGCACGAGCTCGCCCGACTCGAGCAGCGCCATCAGCGCCACGCCCACCTTGTGCGGGTCGTGGTGGTGTGCCTTGGCCGCGTCGACCACGTCGCGCAGCGCGATCCGTGGTCCCGGGCCACCGATCGGTGCGAGGTCGACACGCACCGGCTCGGCCGGGTAGCCGGCGGGTGCCCGCGCCTTGAAGTTGTCGTTGGCCAGCACCGCGTCGATCAGCTCGAGCATGTCGTGCCGGCGCAGCGCGTCCACGTGGTCGGACAGCGCGTAGCCCTCGGTCTCGCCAAGCTGGGTGGCGACGTTGCAGATGAACACGCGCAGCGCGGGCGACTCGGCCAGCGCCCGGCGCAGCCGCGGGATGAGCAGCGCGGCGATGATGCTCGTGTAGAGGCTGCCCGGCCCGAGGACGATCAGGTCGGCCTCGGCGATCGCATCGAGCGCCTCAGTCGAGGGAGCGACGTCGTCCGGGCTGATCCAGATCCGGTCGATGCCGGACGTGCGGGTGATCTGCTGCTGGCCGTCGAGCACCGTGCCGTCGCGATACAGCGCGTGCAGCGTCAAGGGGATGGCCGCTACAGGGACGACCTTGCCCCGGACGGCCAGGACCCGATTGGAGAGCCTGACGCCCTCCTCGAAGTCGCCGCCGGAAAGGTCGGTCAGGGCGGTGATCAGCAGGTTGCCGAAAGCATGGCCGGCCAGGCCGTCTCGGTCGGCGCCATTCTGGCGAAAGCGGTAGAGCAGCAGGTCGGTCATCGTCGGCTCGGCGTCGGCCAATGCGGCGATACAGTCGCGGATGTCGCCCATGGGCGGGATGCCGAGCTCGCGGCGCAGCTTTCCTGATGAGCCGCCATCGTCGGCCACCGTCACCACCGCGGTAATGTTGCTGGTGTGCTCCTTCAGGCCGCGCAGGAGCACTGACAGACCCCGTCCACCGCCGATGGCCACGACCCGGGGCCCGCGGGCACGCCACCGGCGCTGGTAGAGCAGCTCGGCAAGCGGCTCATCGCGGGCACGGAAAGGCTCGAGCACGACTCGCATCAGCCCCCAGCCGCCGAGGGCCAGCAGTGCCAGCCCGCCGGTTGCCAGCGCGGCGACGCGGAGGGCCGGGTCGAGGAACTGCAGGCTCAGCAGGTCGAGCAGCCAGCCGAGCGCCCCGCCGCCCGGGTTGTCGCGATAGATCTCACGGATCAACAGCCCGCCGGCCAGCGCCAGTAGCAGCAGCCCGACGAAGACCAGCAGCACCCAGCGCTTGATGCCCATGCCCGGGCGAAGCCAGCGCCAGCTCGGTCGAGAGCGCTCGCTCCCGCTGGGGGCGCCGCTCACGCCCGGTCGAGCTCGCGGTGCCAGATCGTGACCGGGCCGCCGTTGCTGTCCCGCCAGCGCCGGGCGATCTCCTCAGCGATGGCCACTGAGCGGTGGTAGCCGCCGGTGCAGCCAATGCCCAGCGTCAGCCGCTGTTTGCCCTCGGCCTGGTAGGCCGGCACGAAGGCACGCAGATAGCCGTCGACATGCTCAAGGAAGAGCTGCGTGACCGGCTGCTCGAGCACGAACTTGCGGACCGGCTCGGTCAGCCCAGACAGCGGCCGCAGGCGGTCGACATAGAACGGGTTCTCCATGAAGCGCGTGTCGAAGACCAGGTCCGCCTCGAGCGGGATGCCGTGCTTGTAGCCGAAGGTCACGATGTGCAACGCCATCTGCGCATGGGCACTGTCGGTGCCCAGCGCCGCATAGATGCGTTCGCGCAGCTGCCGGCTTGACATCTCAGAGGTGTCGACAACCACGTCAGCCTGCGCGCGGACCTCCTTGAGCAGCTCGCGCTCGCGCTGGACCGAGGCGGCCACGCCCTGCTCGGTCTGGAGCGGGTGGCGGTGTCGTGTCTCGCTGAAGCGGCGGATGATCACGTCGTCGCGCGCCTCGAGGAAGAAGACCTGCGGCTGGATGCCACGGCCCTCGAGCGCGCCAGTTGCCGCAGCGAAGGCCACCTCGGGATCGCCCGAGCGGGCGTCGAGCACGAGCGCCAGCCGCTCGAAGCGACCGGGCTCGCGCACGATCATCTCGGCCAGCCGGCCGAGCAGCTCGGCGGGGAGGTTGTCGACGACGGTGTAGCCCACGTCCTCGAGCAGCTTGCTGACTGTCGTCTTGCCTGCCCCTGACAGGCCGCTGATGATCGCCACGTGGGGCCGGATGGCTGGCGGCACCACGCGTCCGGGCTGCTCCGCGGCCCGGTCGGGCTCAGGCATCTGCCGCTGCCCGGGCCTGCTCTGACCGCGCCGCCAGCCGGATGCTGAGCTCGTAGAGCGGGTAGATCACGATCGTCATCATGACGCTGCTGATCGGGTCGGCGGGGGTGACGACGACGGCTACGATGAACAGGCCGAGCAGCACGTAGCGCCGACTGCGGCGCAGCCGCTGGCTGCTGACGATGCCGGCACGGGCAAGCAGGATCAGCGCGACGGGCAGCTGCATGACCAGCGCGAAGGCGATGAACATCGTGGTCACGAAGCCGAAATAAGCCTCGGTCGTGATAAGCGGCTGGATCACGCCGCTGATCTGGAAGCCGAGCAGGAACGCTACCGCATAGGGCAGCACGGCATAAGCCATCACCACCCCGGCGACGAGGAACAGCGTCGCCAGCGGGATCCACGGCCGGGCGAGGCGGCGCTCACGGTCGGTCAGGCCGGGCGAGACAAACGCCCAGACCTGGTACAGCAGCACCGGGAAGCCGAGGGCGAGGCCGATCATGAGGGCCAACTTCAGGTGGAGCATTAACCCACCTGCCGGCTCCGTGTACCAGAGCGGACCGGGAATGGGCTCGGCCAGGATGGTGGCGGCCTGCGGCGCAAGGAAGATGCCGACGATCGTTCCGGCGCCAACGGCCAGCAGGCTGATCACGAGGCGTCGACGCAGCTCGACGAGGTGCTCGCGAAGCGTCATCAGCCGCTCCTCGGGCGAGCCCGGCGAACCGGCCAGGACCATCTGCTCGTCGCGCGTCGTCGTCAGCTCGGTCATCGATCGTCAGCCCGGCCGCATGTGAGTCGGCCCGGGTGGAGTCAGGCCCCGCTGGTGGTCGGCCGACTTGACTCGTCGGTGACCGGCCGGGCCTCAGCCTCAGCGGCCGGCGCCGGCCGGGCGGGCGTGGGCTGAACTGGCACGGGCGGGTTGATGGACTCGCTCACCTCAGTGCTGGCCTTGCGGAACTCGCGAATCGTCCGGCCAAAGGCGGCTCCAACCTCGGGCAGCTTGCCCGGGCCGAGGATGATCAGCGCCAGCGCCAGCACGAGCAGCAGCTCGAGCGGGCCGATCTGTCCCAGGAACGGCATGGGTTGCTGTCTGCCTCCGGCGCTAGGGTGGTCAGGTCATCCTAGCATCGAAAACGGGCCGACCAGTCCGATGCGGCGATGGCCAGCGCCCTGCCCGGATCCTCGTCGTCCGTGCGTGCGGCGTCGGCGATTGCGCGCGAGACGTTGACCAGCAGAGCGCCACCACGACGCAGCGAGGCCGGCTGAGCGGTGGCCGGACCGTAGGCCATCACCGCCTCGACGTCGCCACGCTGCCTGCCCGCGCCCGGCACCAGGAAAGGCATCGACGGTGCGACCTCCCGCGCACGGGCCAGGTCCGCCGGAGCGGTCGCCCCCACGACGAGACCGACGTTCGGCCGCTCACCGGCCCACGATTGGGCAAGCTGCGCGATGCGCAGGTAGAGCGGCATGCCGCCCACGTCGAGCTCCTGCACCTCGGCGGCGCTCGGGTTGGAAGTCCGGCACAGCAGGTAGACGAAGATGCCGCGACGGGTCAGGAACGGCTCGAGCGCGTCCCGCCCAAGGTATGGGTTTACGGTCACGGCGTCCGCGCCGAGGGCGTCGATGAGTGCGATCACGTGGCGCTCGGCGGTCGAGCCGATGTCACCCCGCTTCGCGTCCGCGATGAACGGGATGTCCGGCGGCAGGTGCGCGCGCAGCCGCTCCAGCACGCGCAGGCCCTCGCTGCCAAAGGCCTCGAAGAAGGCCAGGTTGGCCTTGACGGCCGCAGCGTAGGGCGTCGTCGATTCGAGCAACAACCGGCCGAACTTCTCCAGGCCCGCCGCATCGTGGCTGAGGCCGGGCGGGAACTGGTCGGGCTGCGGGTCCAGGCCGAGGCACAGGCTCGAGCCGGCGCGCGCAGTCCGCGCCTCCAGCTTGCGCAGGAAGCCCATCAGGCGGCCCTTACCGGCTGGGACAGCGGCGGCGCCACCTGGTCGAGGCTGCCGGCCGGGCCCACGTCACGGATCTCGAGCTGGAGCGACTCGTAACCGCCGAAGGTGCGGCTGTCGAGCCGTGCCACGATGTCCAGCCGGTCGCCGTCGCGCAGCACGTCCGGCAGGTCGTCGCGGCCGAAGCAGATCCCGTCAAGCACCTCAGCGCCCTTGCGCAGCACCAGCTGGCTGTGCCCACCGTTCGCCCGTCGCACCCGGCTGACGACCATGCCGCGAATGCCGACCAGGGGCTGTGGGTTGGCCGTGCCGACCGGCTCGAGGCCGGCCAGCTCGCGCAACAGCCGGTAGTCGACATCGTGCGGCTCGACGACCAGGTCGATCAGCAGGCTGGGCTGAGTCGGTCGCAGGTCGGCGGCACCCTCCTGCAGCCGGCGGCAGAACTCGACGAAATTGGCCGCCGGCATGTGGCAGCCGGCGGCGGCGCTGTGGCCGCCGTACCGATCGAACAGCTCGGCCATCGTCGCCAGGGCAGCGACGATGTCAAAGCCGCCGCTGCGGGCCGAGCCGCGCCAGGGATCAGCGCTGTTGCAGAAGACGACCGCCGGCCGGCCGCGCTCGTCGGCGAGGCGCCCAGCGACCAGGCCGATGATGCCCGCCGGCCACGGCCCGGCGACGATCGTCACCGGCGCATCAGGCTGTGCATCGACCGCTGCCCGTGCCTCGGCCAGCGCCGTCGCGAGCAGCTCGCGGCGGACCCCGTTCGCGGCTTCCAGCTCAGCCGCCAGGCGCTCAGCCTCGGCCGCGTCCTGCGCCAGCAGCAGCCGCGCCGCGACCTCGGCGTCGCCCACGCGGCCACCGGCATTGAGTCGCGGCACGAGCCCGAAGGCAAGCGACTCAGGGCTGATCCGCGCGGCATCAACGCGCGCCGCGCTGAGCAGCGCGGCGATACCCGGCCGGGGCCGGCTGCGCATCAGCTCCAGGCCAAGCCTGGCGATCGAGCGGTTCTCGCCGACCAGCGGCGCAACGTCCGCGACCGTGCCGATCGCCGCCAGGTCGGCGAGCTCCAGTGCCTCATCGCCGAGCAGCAGCTGGGCGCATTTCAGGGCCACGCCGGCGCCGCTCAGACCACGGTCCGGGTAGGTGGAGTCAGCGCGCATCGGGTTCACCACGGCCGCCGCGGCGGGAAGTGCCGGCGGTGGCCGGTGATGGTCCGTCACCAGCACGTCGATGCCGGCAGCCCGGGCCAGCTCGATCTCAAGCCCGCTGGACGTGCCGCAGTCGGCAGTCACGATCAAAGTCCGGTCGTTGACCCGCGCGCGCTCTATGGCCGCTGATGAAAGGCCATGCCCCTCGTCAGTGCGGTCAGGCACGTAGGTCGCGACGTCGAGACCGAGCCGTCGCAGAGCGATGGCCAGGATCGCCAGCCCGGTCAGCCCGTCAGCGTCGAAGTCGCCGAAGACGAGACAGCGTTCGCGGCCATCGACGGCGCGCCCGACGCGCGCCACGAACGCGGCGGCGTCCGGCAGCAGTGCCGGGTCGCGCAGGCCGGCGCGCGCGTCCGCCGCCCACGCGTCCAGCGCCGCCGGGCTCGCGTGACCGCGGGCGGCGAGCAGTCCAACGAGCCGCTCGCTGAGCTTGTGGCGTGCTCCGGCGGCCACGACAGCCGGGCCAAGGTCGACCGCCTGGCGAATTTGCCAGGCAAAGCGCGGCGTCAGCCCTTCCACGAGCCAATGGTGACAGGCGCCACTTATCTGCTGCTTATCGCGCGCGCATTCGCGCACCCGTTCCGAGTCTCAGCGAGCGCGGACCGTGGCTACCTGGCGGTCGCGCCGCCGCTCAGCCCAGTGATGCCAGTCGACCAGTAGCGCGGCGGCATTGAAGATCGAAGAGTAGGCGCCGGCGGTGATGCCAACGACCATCGCGAAGATGAACGCGCGCGTCGCCTCGCTGCCCAGCAGCAGCAGGCCGAGCAGCACGAGCACGGTAGTGATCGAGGTGTTGAGCGAGCGGCCCAGCGTCTGGAGCAGGCTGTGGTTGACGATCGCGGCGAACGGCTCGCCCGCGTGGCGGATCCGGTTCTCGCGAATGCGGTCGAAGACGACGATCGTGTCGTGGACGGAGAAGCCGATCACGGTCAGCATTGCCGTCACGAAGAGGGCGTCGATCTGGAGGCCCATAAGCGTGCCCAGAATGGCAAAGACGCCGACCACCAGCACCACGTCGTGGATGAGCGCCGCGATGGCGACCGCGCCCATGCGCACGTCGGCGAAGCGATAGGTCATCCAGCCCAGGATCCCGGCCGAGCCGAGGATGATCAGGATGATCGCCTGCTGGCCCAGCTCGGCGCTGATGACCGGGCCGATCGTTGACTCCTGACGCACCTCGTCGATGACCCCGAAGCGTTCCTCCAGTGCCTCGCGCAGCTCGCCCAGCCGGCCCGGGGTCGGGGGTGCGGCGCCGCTGGGCAGGGTCGCGGCCGGGCTCGGGCTCGCCGTGGGCGCCGGACTGGGGCTGGGACTGGGGCTTGGTGAGGGGCTTGGGCTCGGTGATGGTGATGCGCCCGGATCGGGCGATGCCGGGGATCCCGCGGGCGTCGGCGAGGCAGGGCTCGGCGAAGGCGAGGCCGCTGGCGACGGGCTGGCAACCGGCAGCGGCGGATCGACCAGGCCGATGGCTTCCGTGCGGATGAGCACATACGTCCGGTCCTGCGAGGTCGTCAGCGCGACGGTGCCCGCCAGGCCCTGCTCGGCCAGCACCTCGCGCACCTGCTCCGGCGTGGGAGTGGTGTCGCGGAAGTGGACCTCGTAGACCGTGCCGCCGGTGAAGTCGATCGAGAACTGCAGGCCCATCCGGCCGCCGGTCAGCGGCCCGAGGATGGCGAAGATCAGGCCCGGGGCGATGAGCAGTGCACTGAAGACATAGAACCAGCGCCGCTTGCCGATGATGTCAAACACGGGCCGCTTCGCGTCCCCTTGCGCGTGGCGTGGCCACCGTGAACTCTTCCTCTTCCACGCCATACAGCCAGGCGCGCCGGGCCCACGGCTGCCGCACCACCCAGCGCAGCATCTGCCGGCTGAGGGTGATCGCGGTGAACATGGAGATCAGCACGCCAATGATCAGCACCAGCGCGAAGCCGCGGATCACGGGCGAGCCGAAGTAGAACAGGATCGCGGCGGTGATGATGCTCGATACGTTCGAGTCGAAGATCGAGTTCCAGGCGCGGTTGAAGCCGGCCTCGATGGCGGTGAACAGCGTCTTGCCCGAGCGCAGCTCCTCCTTCGTCCGCTCGAAGATGAGGATGTTCGCGTCAACCGCCATGCCCACCGAGAGCACGAATGCGGCCACCCCGGCCAGCGTGAGGGTGACCGGCACCAGCCGGAAGATGGCAAAGACCACGAGCGCGTAGAAGACCAGCGCCAGGCAGGCGATCAGGCCGGGCAGGCGGTAGTGGATGAGCATGAACGCGAAGACCAGCAGGATGCCGATCGAGCCGGCCAGCACGCTCTGCTGCAGGAAGTTCAGCCCGAGCGTCGGGCTGATGCGGCTGATGCTCACCTCCTCCAGCTGGGCGGGCAGCGCGCCATAGCGCAGCACGGTCACCAAGCGAGAGACCTCCGAAGGGGTGAAGCGCCCGCTGATCTGGACCCGTCCGCCGAAGCGCTGGGCGTTGATCTCTGGTGCCGACTGCACTTGGCCGTCGAGCGTGATGGCTACGAAGTCGGATCGGCCCTCTCCGCGGAAGGCCAAACGAGCGTACTCGTCGAAGGTGGCAGCGCCTTCGGCGCGCAGCTCGACGTCGACTGCCGGGCTGTTGAACCGGTCGACACCTGCTCGGGCGTTGGCAATCTCCTCCCCGCCGAAGATGCGCCGCAGATCTGGCGGAATCGTGCTATTCGGCTCGAGCCCCGTTGGGTAGCTGGTGCGTGGCACAGCAAAGAACTCGAGACGGCCAGTCTGACCGATCAGCCCGCGGATCTCGCCCTCGTTCTCCACGCCGGGCAGCTCGACGATGATCCGGTCGCGGCCCTGCGTCTGGACGATCGGCTCGGCGACGCCGTACTGGTTGATCCTGTTCTCGACGATGTCACGGATGATCGACAGGTCTTCCTGCGTGAACTCCGCCGGATCGTCAGGCATGGCCCGATACTCACCGCGCACGCCGCCCTGGAGGTCCAGGCCCAGCCGCGTCTCGACCATGCCGCCGCCGGGACGCGGCAGCGGCAGGACGTTGACGGCAAGCGCGCCAAGACCCACGAGGACAATGACCAGGGGAAGGAGAACCCGCATCGGGGCGAGACTATAGCAGCGAACGGCAGCGCAC
>DATMJK010000027.1:0-2024 GCA_035553915.1 Candidatus Limnocylindrales bacterium
GATCGGGGAAGCGCGTGCCGGCGATGTGGTTGAGGTACGACGACACCTCCGCGTAGTAGGCCGCGACATCGGCCAGCGCGGTCGCCGCCAGCTGCTGGCGCAGCTCGGGCGAGACGGAGCCGCGCTCGCGCAGCTCCTCCAGCAGCAGCTGGTAGTGCTGCGGGTTGCAGACGGCCGCGACTCCGGCGTACGACCGCGCGGCCGCGCTGAGCAGGGCATTGCCGCCGACATCGATCATCTCGATCGCCTCGTCCAGCGGCACCGAGCGCCAGCCCACCTGCGGGGCGAAGGGCTTGACGTTGACCACTACCAGATCGATCAGGCCGATGCCGCCGGCGGCCAGCTCGGCCAGCTCGTCCGGCCTGTTGCGGTGGGCCAGGATGCCGGCGTAGACGGCGGGGTGGAACGTCTTGACCTGCCCGCCGGCGAGGGTGTCGACCTGCGTCAGCGCGCTGATCGGCGCGACCGTCACGCCCGCCGCGGCGAGCGCCTCGCGAGTGCCGTCAGTGGCGTAGACCTCGACATCGAGCGCCAGCAGGTCGCGGGCCAGCTCGACGATGCCATCACGGTTGGCGACCGAGAGCAGCGCTCGCAAACGTCTCCTCCAGGGGCCCTCTCGGCGGCGCGCGGCTCCCTCTGGGCTGGGCTCGGAAGCCGGCCGGCCGAGTATAGCAAGCGGCCCGTCGCCGGCCGCCGCGCCGCCCATCGCCGGCCACACTGCCGGCTTTGCTATCCTCGGTCGCCAGACGTCGCGCTCACTTTGGAGGCCCGGTGAGACTGAGCCCGTTCGAGTATCTGACGATCGAGTTCAATCAACAGAACTTCCCCGACATCTTCACGCCCATCTGGATCGCTGCCCTGGTGCTGATGGTCGGCCAGGTCGCGCTGTACAACGTGCGCAGCCAGCAGCTCCACCGTCACGAGCCGCTCCGAACGATGCAGGAGTGGCTGCTCTGGACGGGCCTGATCGTGTTCGGCATGGTGCTGGTGGCGACTGTCTTCGCGTTCTACTTCTTCGTGGTGCTGCTGACCCTCGCCATCGGCCTGGCGACGTTCCTCTGGATTCGCTTCCGGCGCTTCCCGCCGATGATCGCCGTCTACAACCAGCAGCTGCGCCGGGCGCGCTTCTTCAGCCAGGCGCGCTACGCCCAGCCGGAGGCGACGGTGCGGGCGCGGCGCAACCGGCGCCGCCGGCGCTGATCTTCCAGGGCCACGCTGCGGCAGTGGAGATCACCCGCTTTGGGCCGGGCAACCGACGCGAGGTAGCGCCGCCGGGCTCGCAGGGCGTGAGCGGTCAGGTGATATACAGCGATCAGGGGGCGCGCGTCAGCGAGCTGGCCTTCCAGCGCTACGCGATGGTCTCGCCGCACTCCAATCCGAACACCGCGCTGTTCGTGGTGATCAGCGGCGGCGGCTTCGTGCAGGTTGGTGGCGAGCGCAGCCGAATCGCCCACGGCGAAGCCGTCGTCTGGCCGCCGGACGTGCCTCATGGTGCCTTCACTGACGGCAGCGAGATGCGCGCCATCGTCATCGAGCTTGGCCGCACCGCGGACGACCGGCTGCTCGAGGGGCGCGCAGTGGAGGTCGCGCCAGGGTCCCGGTCGGACACCGGCGATGCGCACTCGCCGGCGCGCGGCTCGCTGGCCGACCGGCCAAAGATGCGCGACGATTACGACGCTTCCGAAGGCGAGCCCTGGTAGCGGCGGCCCGACCGTCCGGGCACCGCGACTGACTTCCGCGGCCGCAGTCAGCGCGGCGATACTCGCGCCAGATGGAGCCGATCGTCCTGCTCATCGCGCTGCTGATCGTGGCTGCGGCGATCCTGTACTCGTCAGTTGGGCATGGCGGCGCGTCGGCCTACCTCGCGATCATGGCCCTCGCCAGCATCGAGCCGCTGGTCATGCGCCCGGCGGCGCTGGTGCTGAACCTGGTCGTCGCCTCGCTGGCGGCGGTTCGCTTCCACCGGGCAGGGGCGTTCCACGTCCGCTCCCTGCTGCCGTTCCTGGTCGGCTCCGTGCCACTCG
>DATMJK010000028.1:0-14547 GCA_035553915.1 Candidatus Limnocylindrales bacterium
GATCGACGTGATGGAGCACGTCGGCCGCGATCCGAGCCTCATCTTCGGCACGGTCCACGGCCCCGGGTATGCCGGCGCCGGGGGACTGACGAAGTGGAACCGCCAGAGCTACGACATCGCGGACGACTTCCACACGTACGCGGTGGAGTGGGATGTTGACGGGATCCGCTGGTTCTACGACGGGGAGCTCTACTTCCACCTCGGGCGTGACGCTGTCAGTCAGCGCGAGTGGGTGTTCGATCGGCCGTTCTTCCTGATCGTCAACCTTGCGCTGGGCGGGATCCTGCCGGGGCCGATCGGCCTCGACACGGAGTTCCCGCTGAGGCTCTACGTCGACCACGTGCGCGTCTATCAGCCGGTCACCGAGACGGACCGCTAGCAGCATGCTGTCGCGTGATCCCGGTGCCGGTCGGCTGTTCTTCGAGGACTTCGGGGCGCCGGATCTGAACCGCTCGTCATGGAACGTGTTGACCACGGGCCCAGTCTTCAACGACGAGGTGCAGGCGTACGTCGACTCGGCGGAGACGGTCGGGGTTGCAGGGGGGACGCCGCCCACCGGTGGTGTGCTCGAACTGCGCGCCCATCATCGACCCGGCCACGCCACGGAAGACGGTCAACGCTTCGACTTCATCTCAGGCCGGATCGACACCCGTGGACGGTTCGCGTTTCGGCACGGGCGGGCGGCCGCGCGGATCAGGCTTCCTGCCGGCCCCGGGCTCTGGCCGGCGTTCTGGCTCGTCGGGTCGGGTCATTGGCCCGAGACCGGGGAGATCGACGTCTTGGAGTGCGTCGGCGAGCCGGACTGGGTCAGCTGCGCCGTGCACGGACCCGGCTACTCCGGGGACGCTGGCCTGGTCAACCGGCTGTATTTGGGCGACACGGACGCTACGGCTTGGCACACCTACTCGGTGGACGTGACGTCCGAGCATGTGTCGTTCGAGGTCGACGGGCGTCTCGTCTACCGCGTAACGCGGCCCATCACCGAGTACTTCGGTTCGTGGGCCTTCGATGCGGAGAAGTTCATCGTCCTCAATCTCGCGCTCGGCGGTGGGTACCCGTACAAGGTGAACGGGGTGCGCGAGCCCTACCTCGGGCTGCCGAGCGAGACGGTGGAGTCGATCCGCCGTGGCGATGCCAAGATGCTAGTGGACTGGATCCGGGTCGAGGCACTGGAGTGACGATCCGACGAAGTCGCCCGGGCCCCATCTCGGCAGTCGAACTCCCAAGTGCTGCTGGAATCGTCCCGGCGATCTGGTCAGATGCGAGGAATCCCCATCAAGTCATCGACGAGTGCTGCGTAGATGCTATTGCCTGAGCGTAGAGTCCCCAACTAGTAATGGGATAGCGCCGCCATCTCGAGGTCCTCTGCGCCAGCGCGGGGCATGAACAGAGGCCGGGCGGCGAACCACCCGGCCTCTCTATCCTCGGCGGCCGCCACGTTCAGCCGACGCCGCTCTCCTGCTTGATCTCGCCTCGCCAGGCGCCCGTCTCGGCGCCGCGCGACTCGATGAACTCCTTGAAGCGCTCTAGGTCGCCCTGGACGCGCCGGTCGTCAAGGCCCAGCGCGTCGCCGACGCTCTGGATGGCGTCCTGCGGCTGCCACTCCATCTGGAGCATGACGCGCGTCGTGGTGTCATCGATCCGGTGGAAGGTGACCACGCCGGCGTTGGTCGCACCGGAGGTGGCATGCCAGGCGATTCGCTGGTCCGGCTCCTGCTCGCTGATCTCGGCCGTCCAGGTCTCCTCGTTGCCGCCGATCTCCGCCGTCCACTCGAGGGTCTTGTCGTCCAGCTGACGGACCTGCTTCACGCCCTGCATGAAGCGCGGGAACTCCTCGAACTGGGTCCACTGGTTGTACGCCGTGCTGAGCGGCACGTTCACGTCGATCGACTGCTCGATCTTGCCCATGGCTGTCCTCCTACTGGGTCATTCGTTGTGTGGGCCTCGAGCGTATGGCCGCCGGGCCGCCGGGCGGAGCAAGCCGACCGGCTGACGGCTATCACCTGCCTTGCACCGGGCACGAGTTCGACGGGAACCGGGGGCCACGAAGAAGCGTTCAAGGGCCATGTACAGACCGGTCGCGCTCCTGGGCCTGATGGTCATCATCTTCGGCTGTGCCTCGCCCGGCCCGACGGCGCCGCCGTCGCCGTCGCCCACTCCCTCTCCGAGCCCTTCACCCACGCCAGGAGCCCAAGGGCTCTACCTCCGGGCGTGGCAGACGCAGGCCTTGCCGCCGGAGCACACCTTTGGCTGGCTGCCCACGCTGACCATCAGCGACGGCCTTGCAATCGACGGCAACGTGGCGATCCCGATGATCTTCCCCGGACCGTTGCTGATCATGCCCAACGTACGCGAGATCAGCCCGGAAGGCCAGGCTGCGATCGCCCAGCTGGCACGCGACCTCGGACTGCTTGGCGGGGCGACCGATTTCACCGGCGGCGGCCTCGCGCCGGGCGGCATCACGGCCCACGTCGTGCTGACCATCGACGGACAGTCGGTCCAGATCTCCGGCGACCCCAACGCGACCGGCCGCTGCGCGCCCGGCGACTTGCGCTGCCAGCCTGAGCCGGCCACGCCGGAAGCCTTCGCCTTCTTCTGGGCTCGCCTCGGCTACCTCGACGACTGGCTCGGCGCGGAGCTCTCTGGCAACGTGGACTACACGCCCGACCGGCTCGCTGTGGCAGCCACTCCACCTTCGCCCATCGACGTGCCGCACAACGAGGTGGCCTGGCCGCTCGAGACACCTTTCGCAGATTTCGGCCAGCCCTGGACCATGGCTGAGAGCCGCTGCGCCGTGGTCGAGGGCTCGGACCTCGAGCTGTTGCTGCCGGCGCTGATGGCGGCGAACCAGGCAACGCTCTTCGTCGACGGCAACGATGAGCCGCGAACCGTGATCGCGCGGGTGCTCGTGCCCGGTGAGCCGTCAGTGTGCGGTGACTGACCTTAGACGAGACTGCAAGCCTGCCGGCGAGCATGGGCATTGGCCGCGGCCCTCTCGCAGACCAACCTCTCCCGCGGGGGAAGTCTGATCGACGGAGGTGAGAGGGTGAGCTACCACGAGGAAAGGACGACGCACGTCGTCGACGAGGCGCCCGTGACGGCGCAGTCGCATACCAGCGTGACCCACCGTCGCAGTGGCCTGGGCATGCTCGAGCGGGCGATCGTCTACCTGTTCGGCCTGATCCAGCTGCTGCTGGTGCTGCGCATCGTGCTGCTGCTGGTCGCGGCCCGCGAGGGCAACGCCATCGTTGCCTTCGTCTACAACCTGAGTGAGATCTTCGTCCTCCCGTTCCGCGGGATCCTGGGCATCAACGAGATCGCTGCCGGCCAGTCCGCGCTCGACGTCGCGGCGATCGTGGCGCTGATCGGCTGGACGATCACCGAGCTGATCATCCTGGGACTCGTCCGAATCGTTCGGCCCAGCAGGGCCTGAGCCCTCCTCCGGCTGGCCGTCGGGTGCGATAATCGCCCCCGACCCTCACGCCAGCGGAGCGCGCATGACCGCAACCGGCCTATCAGCCACGCCCGACGAGTACCTGCAACGGCTGTCGGAGCAGCCCGATGATCGGATCGATGCTTGGGTCGCCGAATTGATGCGCGACATGTCGATCCGGCGCGGGGTGCGCCGCGTGCTCGCCGACTTCGGCCGCGCCGCCGGAGTGGACGACGCCGGCCTGATCTCGCTCTACGCGGCCGGCGGCGGGCCGCCGGCCGCGGTCGGCCGGACTGAGGCCGGGGAGCTGATGCTCCCGGCCATCTCGTTGCACTACCTAGTCACCGGCAGCCGCGCGCGGCTGGGCGGGGCGCGCGAGCGGTTGATCGGCTTCCTGGTGGACTCTTTCCACGAGATCGTCTACCTCTGAGCTGGCCAGCGCCGGCTGCTGAGGGCCAAGGCTGATCGCGATGCCGCGCTACCTCCAGGCGATCGCCCTCGTCCATCCATTCCCCTCGGCGCTTAACGCGCTGCTCGTGCTCGGCCTGGCGCTGCTGGCCGGGGGCGAGGGCGCTGCCGGCGCGGCGTTGGGACTGGCCTTGGTGATGCTCGGCATCCAGTTCTCGATCGGCGCGATGAACGACTACTTCGACGTGGATCTCGACATCGTCGCAAAGCCCGAGAAGCCGATCCCTTCCGGCGTAGTCTCGCGCCAGGTCGCGCTCGGCGTGGGCATCATCGCCGGTGCGCTGGGCATCTTTGGTGCCGGCTGGTTCGGCTCGCGGGTCCTGCTGCTGGCGCTGGCGATGCTTGCTGCGGGCCTCGCCTACGACGCCCTGCTCAAGCGGGGGCCGCTGGGCTGGGCATGCTTCGCCATAGCGTTCCCACTGCTGCCCGTCTTTGCCTGGTACGGGGCCAGCGGCCAGATGCCGCCGCGTCCAGAGCTGCTGCTGCCGCTGGCGGCGCTGGCCGGGCCGGCGCTTCAGCTGGCGAACGGGCTGGTGGACCTCGAGCGTGACCGCCGCCTTGGCGTGCGCGGATTGCCGGCGGTTCTCGGCCGAGTCGGCTCACTGGCCGTCCTGGCCGTCGTCCAGGCGGCGATCCACGCCGTCGCGTGGTTCACCCTGCTGACAGGGCCGGAAGCCAGCAACCTGGCGCTTTTCGCCGTCGGCATCAGCGGCGCGACGACACTTGCCGGGGTCGTGCTCTCCGCGAGCCCGGACCCGGTCTGGCGGGAGTGGGGCTGGCGCGGGCAGGCGGTCGGGCTTGCGCTGCTGGCACTGGGCTGGCTGGCGGCGATCACCGCCTAGCACAGAGGATCTGGCCTAGCGACCCTCGCTGGCGCGGATGACCGCAATAACGTTCTCGAGCCGCAGCTTGGCAATGGTCAGGTATTTGCCCAGGTTGGCCCGGTCGACGCTCCCGATCTGGCTGATGGCCTCCGGCGAGCCGAGCACCGCGGCCAGCTCGTCGAGCGCCTGGCTGAGCGATGCCTTGGCCGTGACCAGGGAGTCGTCGCGCAGGACGACGTGCCCATCCGGTGGTGCGGCGGGGGCGTGCTCGGATAGAGACTCGTCAGCCGGGACGGCGCTCTCGGCGCGGGCGCTGCGCGCATCCTCATCGTCGACCAGCTCGCGGCGAGGCCGCCCGTCGATCCGCTCGCGCAGCTTGACGAGGCTGAGCTCGCCGCTCGCCACCTGCTCGGCCAGCTTCCGCCGCCGGCGCGGGTCATCGACCTTCAGCAGCTCGTAGGCATGAGAGATGGTGTCTTTGCGCAAAGACACCAGCTGCTTGATCTCGGTCGGGGCGTCAGCCAGGCGCAGCCGGTTCTCGACGTAGCCCTTGTCCTTGCCGATCTTCTGGGCCAGGCGGCGGACGCTGTAGCCGTGCTCCGACACCATCCGCTCGTACATCAGCGCCTCTTCGAGAGGGGAGAGATCCTCGCGCTGCAGGTTCTCGATCAGCCCGATCTCAAGCGCTGTCTCGTCGTCGAGCTCCTCGATCAGGGTCGGGATCTCGTCCTGCTCGGCAAGCCGCGAAGCCCGCCAGCGGCGCTCGCCGGCGACCAGCTGGTAGTGGTGCGGCTTTCCGGCCACCGGCCGGACCAGGACCGGCTGGAGCACGCCATGCTCGCGGATCGAGCTGGCCAGCTCGGCCAGGGCGTCCTCGTCAAAGTGCATCCGCGGCTGGTCCGGGTTGGGCTCGATGCGATCGAGCCGGATCATGCGCACGTTCGCCGGCCGATCAGTACTCTCCGGCGAGATCAGGCTGATGATCGTCGGCGAAAGGTCGCGCTCCTCGGCCAGGCGGCGCGCCGCCGTGCTGCGGAAGTCAGGTCTAGCCAAGCTCGATCACCTCCCGTGCCAGCCCGCGGTAGGTGCGCGCTGCGTCTGAGTTCGTGGCGTACGCCGTCACCGGCCGGCCAACGAGCGGCGCCTCGCCGAGCCGGACGGTCTGCTTGATCATGTTCTGGAAGATGTGGTGGTCGCCCAGGTCGCGCAGCTCCTGGAGCATGTCCCGCCCGAGCAGCGTCCGCTTGTCGAAGAACGTGGGCAGCAGTCCGAGGATGCGCAGCTCCGGGTTCAGGCCCTTGGCCCGGATCTGGCCGATGACGTTGACCAGCGCGGTGAAGCCCTTGAGCGCGTAGTACTGGGTCTGGACTGGAATGATCACGCCCTGCGCCGCGACGAGCGCGTTGAGCGTCAGCAGCCCGAGCGTTGGCGGGCAGTCGATCAACAGGTAGTCGTAGTTGTCGAGCGCCCAGCCCTGGATGACATCACGCAGGGCGGCCTCCCGACCGATCGCCGTGAAGAGCATGTTCTCCGTCGCCGACAGGTCGATCGTCGAGGGGGCAACATCGATGCCGCTCGTCTGCGTCGGGATCACGACATCTTCGAGCGAGACGTCCGGGTTGATCAGCACGTCGGCCATCGACTGGTCGATGGTGCGCAGGTTGATGCCCAGGCCGACGGACAGGTTGGCCTGAGGATCCATGTCGATGCACAGGACGCGGTAGCCCTGCTCAGCCAGCGAGCCGGCGAGGTTGATGGCGGTGGTGGTCTTGCCCACGCCGCCTTTTTGGTTGGCGATGGCGATAACCCGTGCCAATCGTCCCCTCCGTTCATGAGCAGATGCGCTGGGGTCGGCGACGCCGTGCCCGCAATCTAGCATTCGGCGCGTTTGGGACACAGTCGGTTATCCACAGAAGAGCAGAGTTGTTCACCGAATCTGTGGACATCTCAAGCCGCTAGGATGGACGCCGTGGCGCGACAGGACGACATCAGGCGACTCGAGGAGCTGCGCGGGCAAGCCATGCTTGGCGGCGGCGCGGCGCGCATCGCGCAGCAGCACGAGAAAGGCAAGCTGACCGCACGCGAGCGACTAGAGCTGCTGCTCGACGCAGATTCGTTCGTCGAATTCGACGCGTTCGTGACGCATCGGGCCACCGATTTCGGGCTCGACAAGCAGCGCTATCTCGGCGACGGCGTGGTGACTGGCCAAGGTCGCATCGATGGCCGGCTGGTTTTCGTCTTCAGCCAGGACTTCACGGTCTTTGGCGGCTCGCTGTCCGAGGCGCACGCCGAGAAGATCTGCAAGGTCATGGATTTGGCGGTCAAGGTCGGCGCCCCGATCGTCGGCTTGAACGATTCCGGCGGCGCACGCATCCAGGAGGGCGTCGTGTCCCTTGGCGGCTACGCCGACATATTCCTGCGCAACACGCTCACGTCCGGCGTCGTGCCACAGATCTCGCTGATCATGGGGCCGTGCGCCGGCGGTGCTGTCTACTCACCGGCGATCACTGACATCACGATCATGGTCGAGGGCACGAGCTACATGTTCGTCACCGGGCCTGACGTGGTCCGCACCGTGACCCACGAGGACGTGGACCGCGAGCTGCTCGGCGGCGCGTCGACGCACACCAGCATCAGCGGCGTCGCCCACTTGGCCGCGCCGGATGAGGCGCAGGCCCTTGCCCTTGCCCGGCGCGTGCTCGGCCACCTGCCGCAGAACAATCTCGAGCGCGCGCCGCGCCTGACGGCAGCCGACCCTGCCGATAGGCGCGACCCGGAGCTGGACGCGATCGTGCCCGAGCAGTCCACCCAGCCCTACGACATGCACGAGGTCATCAACCGCATCGTTGACGACGGGGAGTTCCTCGAGCTCCAACCGGCATGGGCGGCGAACATCATCGTCGGCTACTGCCGGCTCGACGGCCGCAGCGTGGGCATCGTGGCCCAGCAGCCGTCAGTGCTCGCCGGCGCGCTCGACATCGACGCGTCGGACAAGGCGGCGCGATTCGTCCGCACCTGCGACGCGTTCAACGTGCCGCTGCTGACGCTGGTTGACGTGCCCGGCTTCCTGCCCGGCGTGGCGCAGGAGCACGGCGGCATCATCCGCCACGGGGCGAAGCTCCTCTACGCCTACGCCGAGGCGACGGTCCCAAAGGTCACGGTCATCACGCGCAAGGCCTACGGCGGCGCTTACGACGTCATGAGCAGCAAGCACATCCGCGGCGACGTCAACTTCGCCTGGCCGAGCGCGCGGATCGCGGTCATGGGCATTGATGGTGCGGTCAACATCATCTTCCGCGACCGCCTGGCCGGCGCCGATGACCCAGACGAGGAACGCGCCCGGCTGACGGCTGAGTACGAGGAGCGATTCGCCAATCCTTACGTGGCCGCCGGCCGAGGCTACGTCGACGACGTGATACTGCCGTCCGAGACGCGGCCGCGGGTCATCGGCGCATTTGAGATGCTGGACGGCAAGCGCCAGCTGAACCTGCCGCGCAAGCACGGCAACATCCCGCTGTGACGGCCCGCTCGGCGCGCAGCGGCCGGCCGGCGAGCGGTGCGGCCGAGAGAGTGTCTTTGCGCAAAGACAGGCCTTTCGCCAAGGTCCTTGTCGCGAATCGTGGCGAGATCGCGCTGCGCATCTTCCGCGCCTGCCGCGAGCTGGGCATTGCCACGGTCGCTGTCCACAGCGAGGCGGATGCCGACGCGCTCCACGCCAGGGCCGCGGACGAGGCCGTCGCGATCGGGCCGGCGGCTCCGGCAGAGAGCTACCTGCGCGTCGAGGCGATCGTCGAGGCCGCACGTCGGACGGGCGCCGAGGCCATCCACCCGGGTTACGGCTTCCTCTCCGAGCAGCCCGCGCTTGCCGAGGCGTGTGCGGAGGCGGGCGTCGTCTTCATTGGGCCGCGGCCGCGGACGCTGGCCGAGCTGGGCAACAAGCTGGCCGCCCGCGCCGCCGCGGCGGGTGTCGGCGTACCGGTCGTGCCGGGCACGCTCGAGGCGCTCGCGCTGCCTCCGGCCGGGCTGGACGGCACGATCGAGCTGCCGCCCGCCATTGCTCACCGGGCAGCTGACGTCGGCTACCCGCTGCTGGTCAAGGCCGCTGCCGGTGGGGGAGGGCGGGGCATGCGCCGCGTCGACCGCCCGGCAGACCTTTCGGCGGCACTGACCTCGGCGGCGACGGAAGCCGGTGCTGCGTTCGGTGACGGCTCGGTCTACCTGGAGCGCTACGTCGAGCCGGCCCGCCACGTCGAGGTCCAGCTGCTCGGCGACGCGCGCGGAAACATCGTCGCAATCGGGGAGCGGGACTGCTCGATCCAGCGGCGTCACCAGAAGCTCGTCGAGGAGGCGCCTGCGCCAGGCCTGGACACTGAGCAGCGGCGCCGCCTGCACGGCCTGGCGGTCAGCGTCGCCCAGACCGTGGGCCTGCTCAACGCGGCGACGTGCGAGTTCCTGCTGACCCCTGATGGAGACTTCTGGTTCCTCGAGGTCAACGCGCGACTGCAGGTCGAGCACGGCGTCACCGAGCTCGTCGCCGGCCTGGACCTCGTCCACGAACAGCTCTGGCTGGCCGCCGGCGAGCCGCTCTCGGAGGCCGCGCTGGCGGCCGCCGCCTGTGCCGCGGCCCCGGCCAGCCACGCGATCGAGGCGCGCCTGTCTGCCGAGAACCCGGCTCATGCCTTTGGCCCGTCGCCGGGACCAATCACCAGCTGGCGCGAGCCGGGTGGCCCCGGCGTGCGTGTCGACGCCGGCGTGGCCGCGGGCAGCCTGGTCAGCACGTTCTACGACCCGCTGCTGGCCAAGCTGATGGTGCACGCCGGCGATCGGCAGCTGGCCCTGGCACGGTTGCGGCGCGCGCTGGCGGAATTCGAGATCGGCGGGGTCCAGACGACGCTGCCATTCCACCTCTGGCTGGTCGACCAGCCGGCCTTCAGCCAAGCGAACGACCTCTCGACCGACTTCGTGGCCCGGCACTGGGATCCGGCTCACCTGGCCGAGCAGGCCGCCATGCGGGCGGCCGAGGCCGTGGCGGCGCAGTGGACCGACACCTCGTCCTCGCCAGGCTCGCGGCAGGGGCCAGCGGACGGGCCGCCCGCTTGGTGGCTCGAGGGCATGCGCGAGCGACTCACGGACGGTCTCAGATGAGAGACACCCTTGAACTGCGGTTGACGGTTAGTGGCGCGGCCGACCTGGTCACCGAGCTGTCCGCGGGCGGCAATGCCCGGCTTCCGGTCCGGCCGCTGCCCACAGCGGCCGACGAGGCGGCCCTCGGGCGCCGGCGCTTCGAGGTCGTCGTGGACGGCTGGCGGTTCGAGGTCGTCGCCGAGCCGGCGCGCCGGGCGGCGCTGCGCGAGCGGGCGCAGCACGCGGCCGCTCTCGGCCAGGGCAGCGCCGCTGTACGGCTGCGCGCCCAGATCCCGGGCCGCGTCACCCGCCTGTGGGTGTCCGAGGGCGAGCAGGTGGAGCGCGGCCAGCGCCTGCTGGCCATCGAGGCGATGAAGATGGAGAACGAGATCCGTGCTCCGCGCGCCGGAACGGTGGCGGGGATCGCGGTCGCGGTCGGCGGGCTTGTCGAGCTCAAGGACGAGCTGCTGACCATCGGCTGAGGCAAGCCCGTAGACTCAGCCCTGTCGATGACACCTGATCAGTGGCGAGCAACCACCCGCGCCAAGGCCGTAGCCGACCAGCCCGAGCGGCGGCAGTCGTTCCGCACGACCAGCGACCTCGAGATCGCCGACCTCTACACCGCCGACGATCTGGCGGCCTGGGACGAGGAGACGGAGCTCGGCTATCCGGGCGAGTACCCGTTCACTCGCGGCGTCCAGCCGACCATGTACCGCGGCCGGCTGTGGACGATGCGCCAGTACGCCGGCTTCGGCACGGCCGAGGAGACCAACCGCCGCTTCCGCTACCTGCTCGACCAGGGCCAGACGGGGCTGTCAGTGGCCTTCGACCTGCCGACGCAGATGGGCTACGACCCGGACGCGCCGGAGGCGCTCGGCGAGGTTGGGCGCGTGGGTGTACCGATCAGCTCGCTCGACGACATGCGCGCCCTGCTCGAGGGGCTGCCGCTGGGCGAGATCACGACCTCGATGACGATCAACGCCACGGCTGCCATCCTGCTCGGTTTCTACGTCGCAGTCGCCGACGAGCAGGGCGTGCCGCGCGACCGCCTGGGCGGCACTGTTCAGAACGACATCCTCAAGGAGTACATCGCCCGCGGCACGTACATCTACCCGACAGCGGCGTCGATGCGTCTGGTGACCGACCTTTTCGAGTTCTGCGCGCGCGAGCTGCCGCGCTGGAACACCATCTCGATCAGCGGCTATCACATGCGCGAGGCGGGTGCGACCGCAGCCCAGGAGCTGGCCTTCACCCTCGCCGATGGGATCGCCTACGTCGAGGCCGCCCGCTCGCGCGGTCTCGACGTCGACCGCTTCGCCGGTCGACTGTCGTTCTTCTTTGCCGCCTGGAGCGAGCTGTTCGAGGAGGTCGCCAAGTTCCGCGCCGCGCGGCGGATGTGGGCCCGGATCATGCGCGAGCGCTTCGGGGCGCGAGATCCGCGCTCGATGATGTGCCGCTTCCACGTCCAGACCGCGGGCTCCAGCCTGACCGCGCAATCGGTCGACAACAACGTCGTGCGCACCACCATCCAGGCCCTGTCGGCGGTGCTCGGCGGCGCCCAGAGCCTGCACACTAACGCCCGCGACGAGGCGCTGGCGCTGCCGACGCAGGCCGCCGCCCGGCTGGCCCTGCGGACCCAGCAGATCATCGCCCACGAGGCCGGCGTGACCGAGACGCCCGACCCGCTGGCCGGCTCCTACTTCGTCGAGACCCTGACCGACCAGCTCGAGGGCGTCGCCCAGTCATACCTCGACGAAATCGACGCCATGGGCGGCGCGCTGTCCGCGATCGAGGCCGGTTACCAGCAACGGCAGATCCAGGAGGCGGCGTATCGCGTCCAGCGCGAGGTCGAGGCGGAGGAGCGGATCGTCGTCGGCGTCAATCGCTACCGCGACGACGACGGGGTGCGGCCGGAGCTGCAGCGCATCGATCCCGCCGGCGAGCGCGGCCAGGTCGAGCGGGTGCAGCGCGTTCGCGCGGAGCGCGACGCAGCCGCCTGGACAGCCGCGATGGAGGCGCTCGAGCGCGCCGCGGCCGGCAGCGACAACCTGCTGCCACCGATCATCGCGGCGGTCAAGGCGCGCGCCACGCTGGGCGAGATCAGCGATCGGCTGCGCGGCGCCTGGGGTGAGCACCGCGAGCTGATCACCGTCTGAGGGACGATTCGCGCGCGAGACAGCGCTATTCGAGCGCGACGATGACTGACACGTCGATGCCGTGCCCGCGCGCGATTCCGCCGACATGGGCCCACTCGGCGCCGGCCCCCGTCAGCATGATCAGCAGCGTGTCGGCGCTCTTCGATACCGATTCGATCCGCATTCCCTGAGCGCCGGCCATCTGGCGCCAATGGACCTCCAGCTCGTCAAGCGACATCTCGCTGCGCCCATGGAGCTGATATGCGCCTCCTGCCTCGACGGTCGTCTCGTCCGTCATGCCTGGTGGCGCGAAGGTGCGGGCGAGAGCCTCGAGCTGTGCTGTGCTGAGCGCCGGCGGCGCGGGCGCCGGGTCTGCCGGCTGCGGCGTGGCGCCAGCAGGCGACGGCGACGGCTCGCTCATGGGCGGCACCGGCAGCTCGATGCCGGCGCAAGCAGAAGCGGCAAGCCCAAGGGCGGCCACGAGCGCGATCAATCAATGCATGGCTGATTCTCCTGAGCGATACCTCGCCATCGTCGGCCGCCCCGAGGCCTCCGGGCCAGCGGCATTGGGCCCTTTGGACGGGTCCAAAGGGCACGATCAGGTGTCGTCGCGCGGGTCGCGCACGCCTGCGCAGGAGGAGGCATCCTTGGCCCATGTCAGATCGCCACAGTCCTGGCGGGCCATCGCCTGGTCGGGTGCACCACGTCGCCGTCGTCGTCCGAGACATGGACGAGGCGCTGGCCTTCTATCGCGATCGCCTTGGCCTGCCCGTCGAGCTGGTGCTGCCCATAGAGAGCGATGGCGTGACGATCGCCTTCCTGCCGGTCGGCGAATCGAAAGTCGAGCTGGTCATGCCGATGGACCCGTCGACCGGCGTGGCGCGCTTCCTCGAGGGCCGCGGCGAGGGCTTCCACCATGTCTGCCTCGAGGTCGCCGATCTGGCGGCAGAGCTTGATCGGCTAGCGGGGGAGGGCACCGAGCTGATCGATCATGTACCGCGCCGCGGCGCCGAGGGCCCGGTGGCATTCATCCACCCGCGCTCATGCCACGGTGTGCTGGTCGAGCTGATCGAGGCCCCGGGCGGGCCGGCCTGGTCAACCCTCGGGATGGAGTCGCCCTAGCCCGGCCGGACGCCGGCCTCGACCAACAGCTTGGGGATCTCGCTGGGTGCATCGGCCACCCGCACGCCGACCGCTTCGAGGGCCGCGATCTTGCTCTCCGCGGTGCCGCCGCTGCCGCTGATGATCGCCCCGGCGTGACCCATCCGGCGGCCAGGCGGAGCCGAGCGGCCGGCAATGAAGGAGGCCATCGGCACGCCCGCCATGTGCTCGCCGATCCAGGCCGCGGCCTGCTCCTCGGCATTGCCGCCGATCTCGCCGATCAGCACCACCGCCTCCGTCTCGGGGTCGTCACGGAACAGCCGCAGGATGTCGATGAAGCTCGAGCCGTTGATCGGGTCGCCACCTATGCCGACGCAGGTCGATTGGCCGATGCCTGCCTCGGTCAGCGCCTCGACGACCTCGTAGGTCAGCGTGCCCGAGCGGCTGACCACACCGACCGTGCCCGGTCGGTGGATGCTGCCCGGGATGATGCCCACCTTGGCGCTGCCGACCGATGTCGCGCCCGGGCAGTTCGGGCCCACCAGCCGCGCGCCTGCGGCGTCGACGACGTGGACGACCTTGAGCATGTCGAGCGCCGGGATGTGCTCGGTGATGCAGAAGATCGTGCCGATGCCGGCGTCGACCGCTTCGAGGATGGCATCCGGCGCGCCTGCGGCCGGGACGTAGATCACGCTCGTGTTGGCTCCCGTCTCGTGGACCGCCTGCCAGCAGGTGTCGAAGACCGGCACTGGCCGCTCGAGCGCCTGCTGGCCACCCTTGCGCGGGGTCACGCCGCAGACGATGTTGGTGCCGTAGTCCTGCATCTGCTGGGCGTGGAAGCCGCCCTCGCGGCCGGTGATGCCCTGGACGACGAGCCGCGTCTGGGGCCCGACGAGGATGCTCACGCGCTCGCCTCGGCTGGCGCGCGCGACGCGGCGACCACGCGCTCGACAGCTTCATCCAGAGTCTCGGCAGTGGTCACGTCGGGGTCGCCGGCGTCGGCCAGGATGCGCGCCGCCAGCTCGGCGTTGGTGCCGACGATGCGCACGACCATGGGCACGTGCCGTTCCTGCTGGGCCCGCGCCTCGACCAGGCCGTGGGCCACCTCGTCGCCGCGAGCGATGCCGCCGAAGATGTTGACCAGGATCGCGCGCACGCTCTCATCGGCGAGGATGAGCGTCATCGCCGCGGCCACCTTGTCTGCCTTGGCGCCGCCGCCGATGTCGAGGAAGTTGGCCGGCTCGCCGCCGGCGCGCTTGATCAGGTCCATCGTCGTCATCGCCAGCCCGGCGCCGTTGACCATGCAGCCGATCGTCCCGTCGAGGCGGATGAATGACAGGCCCTGCTCGCGGGCGGCGACGTCGACCGGGTCCTCCTCGGCCAGGTCGCGCATCTCCTCCAGCTCGGGATGGCGGCCCAGCGCCGAGTCATCGATGGTCACCTTGGCGTCGAGGCATTGCAG
>DATMJK010000029.1:0-65826 GCA_035553915.1 Candidatus Limnocylindrales bacterium
CCTCCCGCCCCGCTTCGTGTCGTCCGGCGTCGCATTGTTTCGGCGCGAAACGTCCGCCCCCCGGCTCTTGCCGAAGCGGGTTTGGTCCAATACCCGTGGCGCGGGAGGACGAACGATGGCGTACGACACCATTTTGGTCGAGACGCGCGGCAAGGTGGGGCTCGTCACGCTCAACCGGCCGCAGGCGCTGAACGCCCTCAACTCGACCGTCGTCGGCGAGATCAACCGGGCCCTCGACGGCTTCGAGGCCGACCCGAATGTCGGCTGCGTCGTGATCACCGGCTCGGAAAAGGCCTTCGCCGCCGGGGCGGACATCAAGGAGATGCAGAGCAAGGGCTTTCCGGACACCTACCTCGAGGACTTCATCACCGCTTGGGACCGGGTCGCCTCCCGGCGCAAGCCGATCGTCGCCGCCGTCGCCGGCTTCGCGCTGGGCGGCGGCTGCGAGCTCGCCATGGCCTGCGACATCGTCATCGCTGCTGATGACGCGACCTTCGGCCAGCCCGAGATCAAGATCGGGATCATGCCCGGCGCCGGCGGCACCCAGCGGCTCACCCGCGCCCTGGGCAAGGCCAAGGCCATGGAGCTGATCCTGACCGGCCGCAACCTGTCGGCGAGGGAGGCATGGGAGCGCGGGCTGGTGGCCCAGCTCGTCGCGCGCGAAGAGGTCGTTCCGGCGGCGCTGGCCCTCGCAGCGGAGATCGCCTCGATGCCGCCGCTCGCCGTACGTGCCGCCAAGGAGGCGGTCAATCGCGCCCACGAGCTGTCACTGGAGGCGGGCCTCGAGTTCGAGCGGCGCAACTTCTTCCTGCTCTTCGCCAGCGAGGACCAGAAGGAAGGCATGCGCGCCTTCATCGAGAAGCGCAAGCCGGAATGGAAGGGCCAATGACGGCTCGGGTGCCGCGCGACAAATGGCCCTGGTACTGGGCCGCGGCCATGTCCTGGCTGATCATCCGCTGGATTGATCGCAACGGCACATGGGACGACCTGCGGTGAGCGACACGGTCCTGCGCGAGACGGCTGATGGCGTGCTGAGGCTGACCCTAAACCGGCCCGACGCGCTCAACTCGTTCACGATCGAGATGAAGGAGGCGCTGGCCGCGGCGCTGAAGGACGCCGCTCGGGACCGAGACGTGCGTGCGCTGATCCTGACCGGTGCGGGGCGCGCGTTCAGCGCTGGCCAGGACCTCAAGGAACGGCCGGGCGGCGATGTGCCGGACCTGGGCACCGAGCTGCGTGCGCGCTACAACCCGATCGTGCTGGCCATGCGCCGCTTGGAGAAGCCGATCATCGGCGCGGTCAACGGCGTGGCCGCCGGCGCCGGCTGTTCCATCGCACTCGCCTGCGACATCCGGCTGGCGTCTGACAAGGCGAGCTTCATCGAGGTCTTCGGGCGAGTCGGCCTGGTGCCGGACACGGGTTCGAGCTGGCTGCTGCCGCGGCTCGTCGGCTACGCGCGGGCGGCCGAGATGGTCTTCACCGCTGATCCCGTCGATGCTGAGACGGCCGAGCGGATCGGCCTGGTGAACCGCGTCGTCTCCGCCGACCGGCTGATGGACGAGGCGACCGAGCTCGCGCGCCGTCTCGCCGGCTCGGCACCGCTCGCCCTCGGCCTGGCCAAGCGCGCGCTGACCCGATCGCTCGACGCCAGCCTCGAAGAGGCGCTCGAGTACGAGGCCCAGCTGCAGTCGATCGCCGGCCGCTCGGCGGACCACGCCGAGGGCGTCGCAGCGTTCGTCGAGAAGCGCGAAGCGAAGTGGCGCGGGGAGTGACTTGATCGTCGGCGTCGTGGGGGCCGGGACTATGGGTGCCGGCATCGCGCAGGTCTGCCTGCACGCCGGCCACGAGGTGCTGCTCTACGACGTTGACCACGCCGCGATCGAGCGCGGGCGGGCGCGTATCGCCGACGGCTTCCGCCGTCTGGTCGACAAGGGCCGGCTGCCCGCCGATGCGCCTGACCGGCTCATGGGTGGCTTGCGCGACGCACACACCCTCGAAGGGCTGGCGGCCGAATCGGACCTGGTCATCGAGGCGGCGCTGGAGGACATCGCCCTCAAGCGGACGATCTTCCGCGCGCTCGGCTCGGGCTCTCGATTGGCCACGCTGCTGGCCACCAACACCAGCGCGCTGTCAGTGAGCGACGTCGCTGCCGCGAGTGGGGCGGCCGATCGCACGCTCGGGCTGCACTTCTTCAATCCGGCTCCGGTCATGCCGTTGGTCGAGGTCGTCGCCGGGGACGCCACCAGCCCAGCCACGCTCGATGCCGGCGTGCGCTTCGTCGAGGAGCTCGGCAAGACAGCGGTCGTCTGCCGCGACGCTCCGGGCTTCATCGTCAACCGCGTCAACCGGCCGTTCACCCTCGAGGCGCTGCGCATGCTCGAGAGCGGCGAGGCGAGCATCGAGGCGATCGATGCCGCGATCGCCGCAGCCGGCTACCCGATGGGTCCGTTCGCGCTGATGGATCTGGTCGGCCTCGACGTCAACTATGCCGTGGCCCGAGCGCTGTACGAGGCCTTCGACGAGGCGGTCCGCTTCAGGCCGTCACCCATCCAGCAGGCGCTCGTCGAGGCGGGGCGGCTCGGGCGCAAGACCGGCGAAGGCTTCTACCGGTACGCCGGCGGGGCGTGCGGGCCGTCGGGGAAGCTCGCCGAGCTCGGTGTCCCGCTGGTCGCGGGCGGGTTGCCCGACGGCGAGATCGTCGGCCGTATCCAGCTGGCGATCATCAACGAGGCCTACCTCGCCGCCGGCGAGAGCGTGGCCGAGCCGGGCGACATCGACCGCGCGCTCAAGCTGGGCGCCAACCACCCGCAGGGGCCGTTCGAGCAGGCCGGCGAGCTGGGCCTGCGCGCGGTCATCGAGGAGCTGGCCCGGCACGAGGCCGCCCACGGCGAGCGCTACCGGGTCGCGCCGCTGCTCTGGCAGATCGCCTCGATCTAGATGCGTGGCCGGCGGCACGCGAACAGTCGGCTGTCGTATCGCTCGCACGACACCAGCCCGGGCTCGGCAGGTGGCTGCACTCCGCCGGAGTCGCTCTTGCGCGCGCCGCTATCCTTTCGAGCAGCGCGCTCTCCCGCGCGCAACTCCGCTCCGGCGCTCACGCCGCCGGCTCGATCGGAGCAAAGGGGACACCCGTCCTCGGGAGCTTGGTCACCGGGATCCGGCCGGCGACGCGGAGCAGCGTGAGTGCGAGGCGAGCGCCAGCACGGAGAACGACACGTGACCGAGAACAAGTCCCTCAAGCGCCGCGTTCGCCAGCGCATGTCCAAGACGGGCGAGCGTTACACGGCGGCCCGCCGCCAGGTGCTCGCCAGGGCCGAGCCGGCCAACGCGGTGGCGCCTTCATCCGCAAAGCGCCCTCCGGCGGACGGCGGGCCCTCGGACGAGCTGTACCTCGAGCGCACCGGCCGGCCGTGGGAGCAGTGGGTCGAGATGCTCGACGCCTGGGGCGCGCAGGATCGGCCACACCCGGACATAGTTCGCTGGCTGATGAGCGAGCACTCGGTCGATGGCTGGTGGGCGCAGTCACTGACGGTCCGCTACGAGAAGCACATCGGCCGGCGAGTGGTCGGTCAGCGCAGCGGCGGCGTCTTCGTGGCCAGCGCGACCAGGACGATCGGGGCCAGCCCTGACGCGTGCTTCGACGCTCTCGTCGACCCGCAGACGCGCTCCCGCTGGCTGCCCGACCTCGAGCTCGAGCTGCGGACGTCGACGCGCGCCAGGAGCGCCCGCTTCAACGTCGGCGACGGCGCGCAGCGGCTCATCGTCGGCTTCGAGGCCAAGGGCGGCGCGCGTTGCACGGTCTCCATCGAGCACGAGCGCCTGGCGGATGCCGCCGAGACCGAGCGAACCAAGATCCTCTGGCGCGAGCGGCTGTCTGCGCTAAAGGGGTTGCTCGAAGGCTGAGGTCCGGTGCGCCGGGGCACCACAAAGGCCGACCCAGGGCCATGACTTTGGGGTCATGACGGTGCGCTGATACACCACGCCTACAATCAGGCCATGGCTCGGGCTTCCGATCGCCGCCTGCGCGAGGCATGGATCGTCAGCGCCGTCCGTACGCCCGTCGGGCGTTACGGCGGGGCGCTTGCCCGCGTGCGCCCTGACGACCTCGCCGCGGTCGCCATCAAGGCGGCCGTCGATCGCTCGGGCGTGCCCGCAGCCGAGCTGGAGGACGTGGTCCTGGGTGCCGCCAACCAGGCCGGCGAGGACAACCGCAACGTCGCCCGCATGGCCGCGCTGCTGGCCGGGCTGCCGGTCGAGATAGCCGGCCAGACAGTGAATCGGCTGTGCGGCTCAGGGCTGCAGGCGATCAACACCGCAGCCCACGCGATCATGGCCGGCGACGGCGACGCCTTCGTTGCCGGCGGCGTCGAGAGCATGACCCGCGCGCCTTACGTGATGGCCAAGCCGGAGGGGCCGTTCGACCGCGGCAACCGCGAGATGTACGACACCACCCTGGGCTGGCGCTTGACCAACCCGCGGCTGGCTGAGATGCACCACCCGTTCTCGATGGGAGAGACCGGCGAGAACGTCGCCGAGCGCTGCGGCATCAGCCGCCACGAGCAGGACGAGTTCGCGCTGCGCAGCCACCAGCGCGCCGTAGCCGCCATCGAGGACGGCCGCTTCACGGCCCAGATCGTGCCTGTCGTCGTGCCCCAGCCAAAGGGTGAGCCAGTGACCATCGAGCGCGACGAGCACCCGCGGCCGGACACCAGCCTCGAAGCCCTCGGTCGTCTCAGGCCCGCGTTCCGTGAAGCGGGCTCGGTCACCGCGGGCAACTCGTCGGGCATCAACGACGGCGCCAGTGCCACCGTCCTCGTGGAGGCCGAGCTGGCGCGCTCCCTTGGGCTGCGGCCAATGGCCCGCGTCGTCGCCACTGCCGTCGCCGGCGTGGACCCGTCGGTCATGGGCCTCGGCCCCATCCCGGCCACGCGCAAGGCCCTTGACCGCGCCGGGCTGACCGCGCAGGATCTCGACCTGATCGAGCTCAACGAGGCGTTCGCCAGCCAATCAATCGCCTGCATCCGGGAGCTGGGCCTCGACCCGGAGAAGGTCAACGTCAACGGCGGCGCGATCGCCATCGGCCACCCCCTGGGCATGAGTGGCGCGCGCCTCGTAACAATGCTGGCCCACGAGCTGCAGCGGTCGAACGGTCGCTACGGCTTAGCAACAATGTGTATTGGCGTTGGCCAGGGGATCGCCACCATCATCGAGCGCCTCGACGGCAGGGAGGCCGCGGTTGAGTAGCCCCGACCGCTCGTCTCGCCGCCCGTCAGGCCCAGCAGGAGCCGAGGAAACAATGGACGCGCGTAACTCCGCGGGCCGGGCGAGTGCCCCGCCGACCCGCTCGCTTCCCCGTCCTTCCCAGGGACACGTGCGCGGCGCCCCCGCGCCCGCCAGCTCACGCTCGGCGTCGCCGGTTCCCGGTGTCGACGAGCTCGCGCCGTGGGAGATGGCCGGTCAAACCGATCGGCCGCTGACCTTGCCCGAGCCGGCGTCGGCACCCTGGCAGCAGGGTGCTCCCCAGCTCGACGCGCCGTGGGACATGCCCGCCGCGCACGAGGTCGCGCCATGGCAGGCCGGCCAGCCGGCTGCGCCCGCCGCGCTGCCTGACGCGAGCGACGCCGATGCGGTCACCGACGGCCCGGTCGGCATCGAGCTCCCGCCCTGGGACGAGCCGCCGCCGTTCAGCTTCGAGGAGCTGGTCGCGGACGAGGATCCCTACGACGCCAACGCGCCGCTGGTCGACGACTTCGCCGGCCGAGCAGCTGCCGCGCCAATGGTCCGCCCGCGCATGACCGCGCCCGTCCTCGACCGCCCACCGTCCCGGCCCGAGATGGCGCCGACTATCGATGACGTCCGGAGCAGCGTCTTCGGCGACATCTTCATCGCCTCGCCGCAGGCCGCTCCGGTGGTTGACGATGAGCCGCCGCTGGCTGCGCCGTCAGACGACACGCCCGCCGAGGTGGCCGCCGGGGAGGCGCTTGCCGAGGACGCACCCGCCGACGAGCCGGCGCAGCCTGAAGAGCCGACCCAGGAAGCCGCCCCGCGGCCCGATCCGGTCAGCTGGCCGCCGGTGCCGACCGACTTCCCACCGGCAAGCGCTCCCGCGCCGCAGGCCCGGCGCAAGAGGGAGCAGGATCCGCTGGCCTGGCCGCCGATCCCGAGCGACCTGTTGCGCGTGCCGGACATGGAAACTCATCAGGCGCCCGTGGGTGGCGCCCAGGCGAGCGTCTGGGACCAGCCGGCCGAACTCGATCACGCTCCGCCCACGGAAACCGCCAGTGTCGTGGCTCAGGTCGAGGCCGCGCCGCCCGCGCCTGCCTTCGAGACGGTCAGCGACGAGGCCGTCGCCTCGGCCTGGCCAGACTTCGAGCCGGGCATGCCGGAGCTGCCACAGCAGCAGCCCGCGCCAGCCCAGCCAGCCCAGCCGGCCAGTGCCGAGCCCGTGCCTGATGACGTGCCATGGGCAGTCTCCGGCCTGCCGGCCGTCGAGCCGGCGCCAGCGCCATCGCCGAGCGCGTCGCCGCCACAGCCCATCGACGATCAGCCCGGAGCCGTCTTCGCCCGCTTCGCTGCCACCGGCACGGCTACCCCGGTCGAGGACCAGCCGCGCGTGTCGACCATGGCGCCCGAGGACATGGTTGGCTCTGCAGGGAGCGGCGAGTCGGACGGCAACGGCGACCTGTGGTTTCTTGCCAGCGAGCCACGCGATTCGGCGGCCCCCGCGACGGACCAGTCCGCAGAATCAGAGCCCTCAACAGTCGTGACGCTGGTGGCGATGATCATCGTTGGCCTGATCGTGATCGGCGCAGTGACGCTCTTCCTGTCGATGTTCACCCAGATCCTGTAGCCGCCGCCCGGGCACGCGCCGCCGGCAGCGCTTGCCGAAGATCGTGGCGCAACGTACCATCCTGCTTAGGAGGAACCTGCTTACCTGATGCTGAACACCGATCCGCAGAGCCACGAGGCCCAGACCGCTCCCGAGCAGCTCGTCGTGCTGAGCGACGCCGCTGCCGGCAAGCTGCGCGAGCTCGTCGAAGCCGAGCAGAACCCGTCGATCGGCTTGCGCGTGTACGTCTACAGCGGCGGCTGCTCGGGCTTTCGCTACGGGATGATGCTCGAGGACCAGCCCAGCGCTGAGGACCTGACCGTCGAGAGCAAGGGGATCAAGGTCTACGTCGACCGCGGCAGCACGCAGTACCTCGAGGGCTCGGAGATCGATTACCTCGACACGCTGATGGGCGCGGGCTTCACGGTCAACAACCCGAACGCCGTCTCGGGCTGTGGCTGCGGCAGCAGCTTCCGGACCGCCGAATCCGCCGGCCAGGCAGGCTCCTGCCACCACTGACCACAAAGGCGCACTGAAAAGGCCGAGCCCGCAGGCTCGGCCTTTCTGATTCGATTACCGTCACAGGTCGAGCCGAACCAGGAGCCGCGGCAGGTGGTCGCTGTGGGCGTTCGTTTCGAGCACGCGCCTGAAGCCTGCCCGATCGAACATCGAGGCCAGGCCAACGAAGGCGAAGTTGGCGTTGGCGCGGCGACCTACCGGATCGATCGGATAGGCCTCGACGCCGGGCGCCCCGGCCTCGCGCGCCGCGTTGACCACTCCCGCGAGCAGTGCCGTAGCCACGCCCCGGCGCCGGTAGCCGACGCGGATCAGGAAGCAGCCGATTGCCCAGACCGGCTTGTCGTCGAGCTTTGGAATGGTGCGCGACCCGTCCAGGCGTGGCGTTCGGCCGCGAACGCTGACGCCACACCAGCCAACGACGTCCTTGCCGATATAGGCGAGATAGCCCGGCGGTGGAGCGGCCTCCTGGACCTGGCGGCGCAGGGTCTCCGGCCGTGACTCGCCGGCAGCCTTGGCGACCTCGTCGCGGCCGCGCCAGGCCTGGCACCAGCAGCCCTTGTCGAGATCGCCGCCGAGCATCGTCACGACGTCGGGCCAGCGATCGATGGTGGCCGGGAGAACCTGCACGTCAGTCGTCGGTGTAGCGCTCCTCGCGCCACGGGTCGGCGTCGTTGTGGTAGCCATTGCGCTCCCAGAAGCCGGGCTTGTCAGCCCGCCGGAATTCGAGCCCGCGCAGCCACTTGGCGCTCTTCCAGAAGTATCGCTTGGGCACCACCAGGCGCAGCGGGTAGCCATGCTCAGGCGTCAGCGGCATGCCATCAGCCGTGTCTGCGAGCAGGACGTCGTCGTCGTCGAGGACTTCGAGCGGCAGATTGGCCGTGTAGCCCTGCTCTGCATGTGCAAGCACGAACCGCGCCTCCGGCCGGAGGCGCGCAAGTTCGAGCACGGCACGGATTGGCACGCCCTCGAACTCGGCGTCAAGGCGTGACCATCGAGTGACGCAGTGGATGTCCGTCCGGACCTTTGCGCGCGGCAGCGCGCGGAGCTCCTGCCAGCTGAGCGAGAACGGGTTCTCGACCTCGCCCCACACTCGGAAGCTCCAGGTCGCGAGGTCGGTGCCGGGGATCGCGCCGTAGTGCAGGACCGGCCACTTCTCGGTCACGTACTGACCGGGTGGCACGCGCTGCCGCTGCTCGTCGGTCAGCTGCGAACCGCTGAACAGGCTCATGCGAGCGAGTTTACGCCCGCCGGCCTAGAGGATCGCCGCGAGAATCGCGTCGACGTGGGCGCGCTCGGGCACGACGATCAGCGTGGTGACCATGCCGAACATGCCGTCGTGGCCCTCGACGTGGGGCAGCACGTGGCAGTGGAAGGCCCACACTCCCGGCCGGTCGACGGTGATCAGCGCGTCCCAGCGCTCGCCGGGATTGACGCTCAGCGTGTCGCAGTCGAACGCGGCGCTGCCCAGCGGCCAGCCATCACGCGCGACGACGCGCATCTTGTAGCCGTGGCTGTGCCACGGATGCATCATCACGCCCTCGTTCATGAAGCGGACGAGCAGCGTCTCGCCGGCTGCCGCGAGGGCGGGCACCACGGCCGGGAAGCCGTGGCCGTTGATCGTGAAACCGCCGAGCGCGTCGTTCGAGATCCAGATGTACTCGCGGTCGTACTGGAACTGCGCCGCCGCCGGCTCGACGATGAACGCGCCAAGCAGGCCGCGCCCGACCTGGTCGGTGGCGTTGTGGTGCGAGTGGTACATGTGCGAGCCCGAGTTGCGGGCGACGAACTCGTAGGCGAACGACTCAGCGGGCCTGATGGGCACCTGCGTCACCCACGGCACGCCGTCCTGGAAGAAGTCGTCGAACTCGACGCCGTGGAAATGGATGCCCGTCGTCTCATGCAGGTTGTTGGTGAAGACGGCGCGCACCCGATCTCCCTGGTTGACGCGGATGGTCGGCCCGGGCCACTGACCGTTGAAGCCGAGCGCCGCGACTGGGGCCTTGAGCTCATCGATCGGCTGGCTGATCTCGTCGACAGTCAGTCGGAACACCTTCACCCCGTTCTCGATCGTTGGCGTGAGCGGGTTGACGGCATCGTTGAGCACGAGCTGCGGCACCTGCGCGAAGGCCGGCTTCATCGACAGCTCGGGATAGCTGTCCTCGGCACCCAGGATGGTGGCCAGCTTGCCGAACACCTGGTCGCCGTAGATGCCGCGCAGGGCCGGCGCGAGGTTGCCCAGGTAGCGGCGGACAACGCGCCGTGCCTCGATGTCGTGCTCGGACCAGCCATTCGGCGGCGCCGTCGCTCCGGCTGTGCCGGTCGGCTGCGGACTGTGGCCGTGGCCATTCGTGGCCATCGCCGTGGCCGTCGCCAACGGGCTCGCTGTGGCGGCGCCGGGCATGATCGAGCGTCCGGGGCCCGGCGTCCAGAGGGGCGCCAGTGGCCGAGCGCAGGCCGCCAAGCCGGCTCCGGCGATGCCTGCCCCGGCGAGCGCGGCACCGCGAAGCACCGAGCGGCGCGAGAGCGGCGAGACAATCACCTTCTCAATCGGGCTGGAAACGTCAGGATCGATCGGCTGGTCCATCAGGCGAGCAGGCTCCATTGCGGGCCGGCTGCAGGCAGGCCGGCGCTCGCGGCCATGCTCTCTCGATGAGCTGGCCGGCGGGCGTGCCGGACGGTGCATCGATGGCGGGCCGAACGGCCTGCCCAAGCGCGTCAGGCGTCAGCCAGCAGCCGCTCCAATCGGCGCCCGATGAAACGGGCGGCCTCGGCGCTCTTGCCGCCCAGTTTCTGCCCCTCTGACTGCTGGAGCGCGATCGACAGGTCGGCCAGCGCCTCGTCGACGTCCTCGGTGCGCTGCAGGGCTCCCTCGGCGAAGGCGCGCTCCAGGCGCTCCGCCGCGCGCCGCGCGTTCTCGACGGCGTGGCCCTTGGCATTGAGCAGCGCGCTGAAGTCGGTCCGGGCCGCGTTCGCCGCGGCTCCCTGGCTGGCCATCAGCCCGTCGACTCCACCGGTGCCAGGCGAGTCGGCAGTTCCGTTGCCGTGCGGGCCCGGGCAAGCCACTCCTCGCGCAGCACGCCCATCTGGACCTCGTCCCAGTAGCGGCCGTCGCGCTCGACGGCCTCGCGCATACGGCCTTCCAACCTGAAGCCGGCCTTCTCATAGGCCCGGATGGCGCGCTGGTTGAAGGAGAAGACGGTCAGTCCGACGCGATGCAGCCCCAGCCGCTCGAAGGCATGCCGCAGCATGAGCTCGGTGCTCTCCGTGCCCAGCCCGCGGTTCCAGGCGTCGCGCTCGCCGATCGTGATGTGGAACAGCACCGACCCGTTGTCGACATCGAGCGCGGAGAACGTGGTGAAGCCCACAAGGCGCTCGGCCGGCAGCTCGAGGATCGAGTAGGCCAGCGCATCAGGCGATAGCAGGCGGCTGCGGAAGAAGAGCTCGACCTCCGATTCGGACATCGGGCGCGTCTGGTAGCGGGTCAGGCGCGTGAGCTCAGGGTCGGCGTACCAGCGGCGGATCGCCGCCAGGTCGTCGGCGCGCGGCCGGCGGAGCAGCACCCGGGCCCCGCGCAGGTGCGGCGGGTGCCAGTGATCCCGGTTGACGTCGCTGCGCATTCGGCCACCGCTGCAGGCTGAAGAGGGCCGATCCTACACCGGGGCTAACATCGGGTCGATGCGCCGCTGGGCTGAGGTCGCGCAATCGATCAGCGCGACCAGCCGCACCTCACACAAGACCGCCCTGCTCGCCGAGTATCTGCGCTCGCTCGAGCCGGAAGAGCTCGCGCCGGCGGTCACCTTCCTGACCGGGCGGCCCTTTGCCCAGAGCGATCAACGGACGCTCGGCCTGGGCTGGGCAGCGATCGCCGGCCTCATCGAGGGCCTGGCCGGCTCGGCGGCCGGCGCGCTGGGCGCGGAGTACAACCGCTCGTCCGACCTGGCGACGGCAGTCGGCGACCTGCTCGCCGGTCATGGCCATCAGCCGGCCGGCGAGCCTCCCAGCGTGGCCGAGGTCGCGGCCGCCTTCGGTGCCATCGCGGAAGCGCGCGGCGCCGCGGCCAAGGCCGAGCTGATGCGCCGGCTGCTCGAGCGCAGCGATCCCCAGACGGCGCGCGCGATCGTGCGCGTGCTGAGCGGCGACATGCGCATCGGGCTGCGCTCGGGGCACCTGGAGGCCGCCGTTGCGGCCGCCTTCGATGTCCCGCTGGCTGACGTCCAGTGGGCCGGCATGCTAACCGGCGACATGGGCCAGACCGCGCTGCTGGCTCGGCGCGGGGCGCTCGCCGAGGCCGAGCTGGTGCTGTTCCGACCGCTCAAGACGATGCTCGCCTCGCCGGTCGCGGACGAAGCCGAGGCGTTCCGCCGGCTTGGGGCGCCGGTGTGGGTCGAGGACAAGTACGACGGTATCCGCGCCCAACTGCACAAGCAGGGCCGCGAGATACGGCTCTACACGCGCGACCTCAAGGACGTGACCAGCGGCTATCCGGAGATCGTGGAGGCGGCCGCAGGCCAGCCCTGGGATGGGATCCTGGATGGCGAGCTGCTGGGCTGGCGCGACGGCCAGGCGCTGCCTTTCCTCCAGCTGCAGACGCGGCTCGGACGCAAGAAGCCCCCGCCGGCGCTGCTCGAGCAGGTGCCGGTCATCTACGTTGCCTTCGATGCCCTGGCGCTGTCTGAAGTCGGCGCACCGGCGAAGCCGCTGCTGAGGCAGCCGCTGAGCGAGCGCCGCGCTCGCCTCGAGGCACTGCGCCTGCCCGAGACGGCCGGGTTCGGCATTGCCCAGCTGATCCGCGTCGCTGACGAAGAGGTGTTGCGTGCCACCTTTGACGAGGCCCGGGTGCGCGGCAACGAAGGGCTGATGGTCAAGGATCCGGACAGCATCTACACGCCCGGCCGCCGCGGCTTCGGCTGGCTCAAGCTCAAGAAGGCGCTGACCACGCTCGACTGCGTGGTCGTCGGGGTCGAGGTAGGCCATGGCAAGCGCCACGGCGTGCTGTCGGACTACACGTTCGCGGTGATCAACGACCAGTCAGGCTCGGATGGCCGGCTGGTGACGATCGGCAAGGCCTACAGCGGGCTGACCGACGCTGAGATCGCGGACATGACCGAATGGTTCCGCGCTCACACCGTCCGCCAGCTGGGCCGCTTCCACGTGGTCGAGCCAACGGTCGTTGTCGAAGTCGCTTTCGACGTCATCCACCGCTCGGCCCGCCACGACTCGGGTTTCGCGCTGCGCTTCCCGCGCATCCACCGGCTACGGCCGGACAAAGGGCCGCACGAGGTCGATACGCTCTCGACCGTCGAGCGGCTCCACGCCGCTTACGAGCAGGGCGGCAAGTTCAGGGTCATCACCCACGGGGAGCGCGGCGCCGGCTGAGGAGCGGCCGGTGGCTATGATCGGCCGCAGGATGGCAGGCCCAGGAGCGGACGACAGCCAGCGCGTGGAGGCGCTGCGCGAGCTGCTGCCCGCCACGGCCGCGGGCATCTACCTCGACACTGCGACCCGCGGCCCACTGGCGGCTGAGGCGGCCGAGGCGATGCGCGAGGCCTTCGAGTGGGATGTCCGCGTGGGCCGCGTGACCCCAGGCCGACAGGACGATCTCGATCAGCGAGAGGCGGAGACCCGGGCTGTCCTGGCCGCACTTCTCGGGGCCACGGATCCGGACGCGGTCGTGCTGACGCACGGTGTTGACGACGCGCTCGCGCTCGGTCGCCAGCTGCTCGGCCGGCGGGCGGCTGTTGTCGAGCACGTTGACCCGCTGACCGGCCAGCTGCGCCAGCCCGACGGTGGGCTGCTCGACGCTTCGCTCTCGGCGGGCGCGCTGCTCTTCTCGGTCGAGGACTGCGGCGCCGAAGCGGTCGCTGTTGCCGGCGACCGGTGGCTGCTCGGGCCGGAGGGCATCGGCGGGCTGTGGCTGCGCGACGGCCAGCTGGCCCGTCGCGCTCGCTCGCGCGAGCTCTCCCGACCAACGCTGCTCGGGCTGGCGCGCAGCGTCGGCTGGCTGCAGATGTACGTTGGCATCGAGTGGGCCACCCAGCGTACGGTCCAGCTCGCCCGCCGGCTGTCCTCGGCACTCATGGGGCAGGCGGGCATCGTACTGCTGAGCCCGAAGGTGCCGTCATCGGCGCTGGTCGTCTTCAGGCTGGCGGGATGGCCGCCAGAGGACGCCGCCGACGAGCTCAACCATCGGGTCCAGGCGCTGACCAGGCCGGTACCCGCGCATCTGGCGATCCGGGCATCGGTCGGCTGGTTCAACACCGAGCAGGAGCTGGACCGCTTCGCCGCCGCCGTCGCTGAGCTCGGTCGCCACACGCCGGCAACGCTGCCTCGACGACCGCGGCTGGTCGTCCTGCCCGATCGGTGAGCCGCCACCAGCCCGTCCGGCGGTCGTGGTGGGAGGTGCGCTGGCGACAGCTGCGCAATCCGCCGCCGCCCGTGCTGCGGGCGGTGCTCGCCAACCTGCTGCTCGCATCGGCGGGTGGGGCGGCGCTGCTCGCCTACAGCCTGCTCGAGCCGGGCGCTGACCTGGTCATGCCAACGGCGCTGTTCATCGTCGGCGTGCTCGCCGCCGGCAGCCTGCTGACCTACCTCTGGGTCGAGCTGCCGACAGGCCCGTCGGGTGTGCGCCGGCGAACCGGCTGGGCGGCGCTGCTGGGGCTGTTCGCCGGCCTGCCGATCTGCTACCTCGTGCTCGTCGTGGCCTTCCAGGTCGTTCGGCCGGCGCTGGTCGCAGCCTGATCAGGGTGTACGATCAACGAACGGGGGAGTAGCTCAGCGGTTAGAGCAGGCGGCTTATATCCGCCCGGTCCCTGGTTCGAGTCCAGGCTCCCCTACCATTCACGCCGCTTGACGGGCTCGGCTCAGTCCTCCCAGCTCCCGCAGCTGGCACAGCAGCAGCGCGAGAAGCACGCCGCGGACGACAATCGTTGCCCGAAGGGCGGCCAGGCCGACGCTCACCCCCAGCCTGCCTTGCGCGCCTGCTGTCGTACCCTTCCTGCACCACCCATCGAGCGGAGATGCCCATGCGCCTGGCCGGGGCGGCCCGCGGCCGCCGTCCGGGCGACTGCCAGCCCGTGGCGTTGCCCAAGCCCATCCGGTGAGCGGCCTCCTGCTGGCTGTCGTGGCCGGTTTCGCGCTGGCCCCAGCGGCCGCCTGGGTCGCGCGGCTGCGCTGGTCGGGCTGGCTGATCGCGCTCCTGCCCGCTGTGCTGACGATCTACTTCGCGTCGCTGATCCCGCGCGTCGTAGCCGGCGAGCGGGTCAGCGAGCGGCTGAGCTGGATGCCCAGCCTGGGGCTCGAGGCGTCATTCGCCGTCGACGGCCTCGGGCTGCTGTTCGCGCTGCTGATCTGCGGCATCGGCACGCTGGTCTTCATCTACGGCGGCGGCTACCTCGCGGGCGACCGCCAGCTCGGCCGCTTCTATGCCGCGCTGCTGGTCTTCATGGCCTCGATGCTGGGCATCGTCGTCGCCGACAACCTGCTGCTGCTGTACGTCTTCTGGGCAGGCACGAGCTTCAGCTCTTACATCCTGATCGGCTACTACCACGAGAGGCAGGCGGCACGTGGCTCGGCCCAGCAGGCGCTGCTGGTGACGGTCGCTGGCGAGCTGGCGATGCTCGGCGGGTTCGTGCTGCTCGGTTTCGTCGCCGGCACGTTCGAGATCTCGGCGCTGCTCGGGCGCGGCGACGCCATCCGGACAGATCCGCTCTACCTGCCCATCCTGGCCCTGATCCTGGTTGGCGCGCTGACCAAGTCGGCCCAGTTCCCGTTCCACTTCTGGCTGCCCAACGCGATGGCTGCGCCGGCGCCGGTCAGCGCCTACCTGCACTCGGCGACGATGGTCAAGGCGGGCGTGTTCCTGATGGCCCGGCTGCTGCCGGTGCTGGGCGGCACGGAAGCCTGGACGATCACTCTTGTCGGTGCCGGTGCGGTGACGCTGCTGCTGGGCTCGCTGCTGGCGCTGCGCGGCAGCGAGGTCAAGCGCGTGCTGGCCTACTCGACGGTCGCCGCGCTGGGCATGATCACGATGCTGCTCGGCATCGGCAGCACGGAGGCGGTGACGGCGGCGATCGTCTTCCTCGTCGGCCACGCGCTGTACAAGGGCACGCTCTTCCTCTTTGCCGGCATCGCCGACCACGAGGCCGGTGCGACCGAGACTGCCGCCCTCGCCGGGCTGTGGCGCAGGATGCCGCTTGCCTCGGCGGCAGCCGTGCTGGCCGCGCTGTCGATGGCCGGCCTGCTGCCCTTCTTCGGCTTCATCGGCAAGGAGCTCGTCTTCGAGTCCCTCTTCCACGTAGGCGGCGTGCTCGGCGTCGCGCTGCTCGCGCTGGCCGTGCTGGCGAACGCGTTGCTCGTGGTGGTCGCGGTCCGGGTCGGTGTCAGGCCGCTGATGCGCGGGCCGGAACAGGCGCGCCACGAGGCGCCGCCGAGCCTGCTGGCCGGGCCGTTGCTGCTCGCCGGCCTGGGCGTCACCACCGGCCTCGTGCCCGGCCTTCTGGCCACGCCTCTCGTCTCGGCCGCGGTGGCCGGCACGACACAGCTGCCGACCAACATCGAGCTCGTGCTGTGGCACGGCATCAACGTCATCCTCGCCTTCAGCGGCATCACGCTTGCCCTTGGCGCGGCGATCTACTGGTGGCGGGCCAGCGCGCGACGCTGGACCGGCTGGCTGGAGCTCGGCTCGCGCCTCGGCCCGGAACAGGGCTATGGCTCAGCCGTCGACCTCGTCCAGCGCGGCGCGCTGGGCTTGACCCGGCGCCTGCAGACCGGGTACCTGCGCCACTACGTGCTCGTCACGCTGGCTGCGCCGGTCACGCTGGTGGCTATGGCGCTCGTGCGCGCAGGCGGCATCGAGCTCGGAGCCGGCCAACCTGAGCTGCGCCCGACCGAGGTCGGGCTGGGTGTGCTGATCCTCGTCGCCGCCTTCGTCGCCGTCCGCTCGCGCTCGCGCCTTGGCGCGGTGGCAGCGCTTGGTGTCGCGGGCTACGGCGTGGCGATCGTGTTCCTGACCTTTGGCGCGCCGGACCTGGCCATGACCCAGGTGCTGATCGAGACGCTGACCGTGATCGTCTTCGTACTGGTGCTGTACCACCTGCCGCGCATCGGCTCGCTCGTCCAGGGCGGCGGCATCCGCGACGCGGTCGTCTCGCTGGCCTTCGGCGGGTTGATGACGCTGCTCGTCATGGCCACGCTCACCCCCGGCACGCGCGACACGATCTCCTCGTTCTTCCTCGAGCAGTCGCTGCCCGCTGCCCATGGCCGCAACGTGGTCAACGTCATCCTGGTCGACTTCCGCGCGCTCGACACCCTGGGCGAGATCGCGGTCCTGGCGTTGGCTGGCCTGGGCGTGCTGGTGCTGCTGCGCATCCACATCGAGCACCGGGCGGCGCGCCGATGAGGTCGCTCATCCTGATGACCACGGCCCGGCTGCTGATGCCGCTGCTGCTGCTCTTCTCGGTCTTCCTGCTGCTGCGCGGCCACAACGAGCCGGGTGGCGGATTCGCCGGCGGCCTTGTCGCGGCGTCGGCGTTCATCCTGCTGGCAGTGGGTCGCGATCCGGCGACCGCGCGGGCGACCCTGCGCGTCGAGCCGCAGGCGCTGATCGGCGCGGGCCTGCTGATGGCGGTCGGCTCGGGCCTGGTAGGGCTGGCGATGGGCCAGCCGCTGCTGACCGGCCAGTGGTGGACCATCGGCCTGCCCGGGCTGCAATTCGACTTCGGCACGCCGCTGGCATTCGACATCGGCGTCTACATGGTCGTGCTCGGGGCGACGCTGACGATGGTCCTGACGCTGGCCGAGGAAGGCGAGCTGCAGGCCGGACGCGGGCGCGATGAGGAGCCGGGCTGATGGAGCTGACGCTTGCGCTGGTCGTGGGTGGGCTGTTCGCCGCCGGGCTGTACAGCATCCTGCGCCGGAGCATCGTGCGCATCGCCATCGGGCTGGTGCTGATCGGCCATGCGGCGAACCTGCTGATCTTCACCGCTGCCCGCCTGACGCGCTACCAGCCGCCGATCATCGCGCCGGACGCGGAAGCGGTCGTCCAGCCTGCCGCGGACCCGCTGCCGCAAGCGATGATCCTGACCGCGATCGTGATCTCGTTCGCAGTGCTCGTCTTCGCGCTGGTGCTGATCCATCGCGTCTACCAAGTCGTGGGCAGCGACGACCTCGACGAGCTGACCACGACCGACAGGCCGGACGAGTGAGAAGCCACCCGTGAACGTGCTCGTCGTCCTGCCGCTGGTCATCCCGCTCGTTGCTGCCGCGGCCTCGCTCCTCGCCTGGGGCAACAGCCGCCTGCAGCGCTGGCTGGGCGTGCTCGGCACGGGCGCGCTGGCGTCGGTCGGGGTGGTGCTGCTGCTGGCGGTGCGCGAGCAGGGCATCCTGGTCGTAGAGGTGGGCAACTGGCCTGCGCCCTTCGGGATCGTGCTCGTGGCCGACCTGCTGAGCGCGATCATGGTCCTGCTGACGGGCATCATCGGCTTTGCCGTCGCGCTCTACTCGCTGGCCACGGTTGAGGCTCGGCACGAGGCTTTCGGTTACTTCCCGCTGCTGCAGATCCTGCTGCTGGGCGTCTGCGGTGCCTTCCTGACGGGCGACATCTTCAACCTCTACGTCTGGTTCGAGGTGATGCTAATTGCCTCATTCGTGCTGCTCGCGCTGGGCGGCCGGCGCAGCCAGATCGAGGGCGCACTCAAGTACGTCACGCTCAACCTGATCGCGTCGGTCTTCTTCCTCTCCGGCGTGGGCATTCTCTATGGCCTGACCGGCACGCTCAACATGGCTGACCTGGCGCTGCGCCTGCCCCAGGTCGGGCGGCCGGAGCTGGTGACCGCGCTGGCGATGCTCTTCCTGTGCGCCTTCGGCATCAAGGCGGCCATCTTCCCGCTCTTCTTCTGGCTGCCAGCCTCGTACCACACGCCGCCGGCGGCAGTGTCAGCACTGTTCGCCGGGTTGCTCACGAAGGTCGGCGTGTATGCCATCTTTCGGACCTTCACGCTGATCTTCACCAACGATGTCGCCTTCACCCACTCACTGCTCCTGCTCATCGCCGGTCTGACGATGGTCGTGGGCGTGCTCGGGGCGGTGGCGCAGCGCGAGTTCAGGCGAGTGCTGTCGTTCCACATCGTCAGCCAGATTGGCTACATGATCATGGGCCTCGCGATCTACACCCCGCTGGCGTTGGCAGCCTCGATCTTCTATGTCGTCCACCACATCATCGTCAAGACGAACCTCTTCCTGGTCAGCGGCGTGGCCCGTCGGCTGAGCGGCACCTACGAGCTGGCCGGCGGCGGCGGGCTGTACCGGAGCTTCCCGCTGCTGTCGCTGCTGTTCCTCGTGCCCGCACTTTCGCTTGCCGGGCTGCCGCCCTTCTCCGGCTTCGTGGCCAAGCTCGGGCTGGTCGTCGCCGGCGTGGAAGCGGGCAGCTACGCGATCGTGGCCGTCGCTCTCGGGGTCAGCCTGCTTACGCTCTACTCGATGGCCAAGATCTGGCAGGAAGCCTTTTGGAAGCGGCAGCCGGAAGGGGCGGCGACGGAGGTTGCCCGACCGAGCGGCTGGTCGCTGCCGGCCTTGCAGCTGCCGATTGCGATGTTGGCGCTGATCACGATCTCGATCGGCCTGCTGGGTGAGCCGGTTTTCCAGCTGGCGCAGGAGGCGGCCGATCAGCTGCTCGACCCGCGTGGCTACATCGAGGCCGTGCTCGGCGCTGAAGCCGTGGCGGGCTGGCCTCGATGATCGCCTTCCTGGCCAACCTGCTGCTGGCGCTCGTCTGGGCGGCGATGACGGGCAACTTCGAGCTGGCCAACCTGGCGCTCGGCTTCGCGCTTGGCTACGTCGCCCTGTTCCTGGCCCAACGGGTCGCCGGCGAGTCGCAGTACTTCGGCCGTGCCGGGCGGGTGATGAGCTTCCTTGGCTTCTACCTCGTCGAGATCCTGAAGGCGAACCTGCGTGTCGCCGCCGACGTGGTCACGCCGGGTCATCGTTCGCGTCCGGGCATCGTTGCCATCCCGCTCGACGCGCGAACCGACGCCGAGATCACGATCCTCGCCAACCTGCTGACGATGACGCCGGGCAGCCTGTCGATGGACGTCTCTGATGACCGGCGAGTGCTCTACGTCCACGCCATGTTCGTCGAGGACGCGGAGGAGTTCCGGCGCGAGATCAAGGAGAGCTTCGAGCGCCGCGTGTTGGAGATGCTGCGCTGATGCCCGACCTGGCCGAGATCGACTACCTCGCGACCGGCGGGCTGATAGCGCTGTCGATGGTCAGCCTGGCCCTCTTCCTCTCGGCGATGCGGCTGTTCCGAGGCCCAACCCTTGCCGACCGGGTGGTGGCGCTCGAGCTGATCGCCAGCCTGATGGTCGGCGTGGTGGCGATCGTTGCGGTCATCTCCGACCAGGCCGTCCTGATCGACGTGGCCATCGCGGTCACTCTCGTCGGCTTCCTCGGCGCGGTCGGGCTGGCGCGCTACATGGAGAAGGGCACGACCAGGCGAGGGCAGACGGAGTGAACTCGCCCAACGACCTGCTGGCAGCCCTGCTCGCGCTGGCGGCGGCGACGCTGATGCTGCTGGCGGCGGTCGGCGTGGTGCGCATGCCTGACGTCTTCACGCGCATGCAGGCCTCGGCCAAGGCGGCGTCGCTCGGCTCCGGCCTGGCACTGCTCGCCGCCGCTCTCCACTTCGCCGAGCTGTCAGTCGTCGTCCGCGCGGTGCTCGCCATCGCCTTCATCTTCCTGACCGCGCCGATCTCGGCGCACATGATCACCCGGGCGGCGTACTTCATGGGCGTCGAGCTGTGGGAGAAGACCGTTGTCGACGATCTGGACGGCCGCTACGACCGCGCCGAGCACCGCCTGGACAGCCCGCCGTGGGCAAAACGGTCAGTCAAGTGAGGTTTGCTCCAGTTAGTCCGGGCGCATACTAGGGCGCGCCTCAACGGACCACGACAGAGACCACGACAGCCAGGGGAGCACGAATGCAAGAGCTGGATCCCAAGCAGATCGCTCGTGAGCGTGCCCAGCGCGCGCACCCGGCGCTGGTCGGGCTAAGCCACTGGATCCACGCCAATCCCGAGCTCGGCTACAGCGAGACGCTGGCCGCCGGCTGGATCGCGGAGTGGCTTGAGAAGGCCGGCTTCGAAGTTCAGCGCACCTTCGCCGGTGTGGACACTGCGGTCGCCGGCAGCTTCGGGCCCGGGCCGCTGCATGTGGCGCTGCTGGCCGAGTACGACGCCCTGCCGGGCATTGGCCATGCCTGCGGACACAACGTCATCGCCGCCGCCGCGGTCGGCGCGGGCGTGGCGCTGGCCGGCGTGGCCCAACAGCTCGGGCTGCGGGTCAGCGTCATCGGCACGCCGGCGGAGGAGAACGGCGGCGGCAAGATCCGGCTCATCGACGGCGGCGGGTTCGACGGCGTCCACGTGGCGCTGATGATCCACCCCGGTCCGGCAGACGTGCTCGAGCCGGCCGTCCTGGCGGCAGAGACGCTGCGCATCACCTATCGCGGGCAGGCGGCCCATGCGTCGGCCTTTCCGGAGCGCGGCATAAACGCCGCCGACGCGCTGGTCGTGGCCGAGGTGGCGATCGCGCTGCTTCGCCAGCGCCTGCGCTCGAACGACCGCGTGCACGGCATCGTCACGCGTGGTGGTGAGGCGTCGAACGTCATCCCCGACCACACCAGCGCCGAGCTGATGATCCGCGCCGCCAGCCAGGACCGGCTGGCCGGCCTGCGCGAGCAGGTCATGCGCTGTCTCGAGGCCGGGGCGGTGGCTACGGGCGCCGAGCTGAGCGTCCAGGCCGAGCCGGCGTATCGCGAGATGCGCCACGACATGGACCTGGCCGACGCTTACCGGCGCAACGCCGAGGCCCTTGGCCGGACCTTCGAGGGCGACGATCGGATCGAGTTCGACAATTTCTCGAGCGACATCGGCAATCTGAGCCTGCTCGTGCCTGCCATCCATCCGGTCATCGGCATCGGTGGCGACGCGATCAACCACACCGCCGCCTTCGCCGAGGCGGCCGTCTCGCCCGGCGCCGACCGGGCCATCCTCGACGGCGCTGTGGCGCTCGCCTGGACGGCCATCGATGCCGTCACTGACGAGGACCTCAAGGCGCGCCTGCTGGCCGGCGGCCTGTCCGGGCGGCGGCGGCGGCAGGCTACTCGGCGCGCAGGATCAGGATGTGCTGGTGGCCAATGTTCGGCACGAAGCCGCGCGGGTAGCCATAAGGCCGAAGACGCGTCCCGGCCTGGTACCAGACAAGATCGCCCTTCGCCACGAGGCCGGCGGCGGCAGCCCGCGCAGCAAGATCAGCAGCAGTGAAGCGGTACTGACCCTGCTGGTAGGCGTCGCGCACGATGAGCGCGGCGTAGCGGCCATCGCGCAGCACGCGCCGCAGCCGGCCGAAGAGCACGGCCATCCGCTCCAGGAACTCTTCGTAGCTCGCGCTGTTGGCAAGGTCAGCCGGGCTGTCGCTGACCATCGCGTAGTCGGTCCGCCGATTGGCGAAGCGCTCGGCCAGCTTGCCGCCGGCCATGGTCAGCCGCAGCTGCGGGTTGTACGGCGGGTCGGTGGCGATGAAGTCGACTTCGCCGTCGGCCAGCCGACCGACCAGCTCCAGCGCGTCGCCAACCTCCAGCCGGAGATCCGCAGAATCGAACCAGCGCGCGCCACCCGGGTCGGCCGGGCCCAGGTCGCGTAGCGGCGTCCCGCCCGCGCCGTGCTCGGCCTCGGCCAGGCGCCGGACCTCGGCGAAGACTTCCGCCCAGCGGGCCTCCAGCTCGAATCCGAGCGCGCGCCGTGGCTGACGGCAGATCGCCGCGCCGAGCAGCGTGCCGCCCACGCCGGCAAAAGGGTCGAGCACCAGCTCACCCGGCTTGGTGAAAAACTCGATCAGCCGGGCCATCAGCCGCGGCGGTTTGTTGGCGCCGTGTTCCTTGCGCAGCTGGTGCCCGAGCTCCGAGGGATAGGCCGTCGTCCAGAGCGACTTGGTGAAGTACAGCCACTCCTCGCCTGACAGCGCGTTCAGGGTGTTGTCGGGGTGCACCGGACTATCGCCCACTGACGCAGTATCCACCTAACCGACCGCTATCCTTGGGCGCATGCCGTTCATCGGGCGGGAGGCGGAGCTCGGCAGCCTGGCAGGGGCGCTGCAACGCGCGGCCCAGGCGGAGACGAGCCGGCTGGTCATCCGCGGGCCGCTCGGCATCGGCATCTCGCACCTGCTCGACGAGCTGGCCCGTCGGCTGGGTGATGTGGAAGACGTCATCGTCTGCCGCGGCCGCGCGGAGGCGCCGTTGAGTGGCGTGCCGTATGCCGCGGTCAGTGCAGCCCTGGCGGGCCCGCTGGCCAGCGTCGACGAGGCTGAGCTGCCCGCGCTCGTGGGTGGTGCCGGCTACGACCTGGCGGCGATCGTCCCCGGCCTGGCCGAGCGGCTTGCTCGCGCCGGCGACGTGCCCCGCGCGCCGGCGCTCGATGCGCCGGACCAGCGCGGCACCCGGCTGCAGGAAGCCGTCTTGGGGCTGCTCGAGCGCCTCGCCGGCCGCCGCGTGATATGCCTGATCCTGGAGGATCTCCAGCACTCCGACCCGGGAACGCGCGAGCTCGTGCAGGGCCTTCTTCGTCTCAGCCGGCCGATGCCGCTGACCCTCATCGCCACGTACCACACCGACGAGCTCCAGCGCGGCCACCCCGCCTGGGACTTCGTGCGCGAGCTGGCCGAGCACCGGGCGGTTGAGACGATCGAGCTTGGGCCAATGGAGCGCGTCGAGATCTCCGCCCTCGTTGAGGCGATCCGGGGCGAGAAGCCGGCGTTGGGTTTGGTGGCGGCGATCATGGAAGGCTCGAAGGGCAACCCCTTGATCGCGGGCCAGCTCGTTGGCGCGCAGGCCGAGGTGGCCGGGCTGCGGCTGTCCGACCCGTTCGTCGAGATCGTCCACGCCCGACTGGCTGCTCTGGCGCCCTCGGTCAGGCGCGTGCTGCGAGTGCTGGCCGCGGCCCGCCGGCCGGTCAGCCGCCAGCTCCTGCTCGACCTGCGCCTGGCGGGGGGCCACATCGCGCGAGCAGATTTGCAGGCCGCGCTCGCGTCCGGTCTGGCGAGCGAGCAGCACGCGCGGCTGGCCATCGTCCACCAGCTCGTGGCGGAGGCCACCGAGGAGCTCGCCATGCCGGCAGATCGGCAGGCGCTGCATGCAGCGCTCGCCGAGGCGCTCAGCGACGAGCCGGCCGAGCAGGCCTGGCACTGGGCGGCCGCTCAGCGGCCGGCAGAGGCACGTGCCTGCCACCTGGCAGCGGCGCGTCTGGCGGAGCGGATCGAGCCCGGCCACACGGCGCTGCTCCATTACCAGCGCGCGCTCGAGCTGGGTGAGGCGGCCGATACGGCCCGCGACGAGAAGGCACCGCGCAGCACCGCTGACGGCGCGGCCGAGGTGCTGGCCGCGGCCGCCCAGGCGGCAGAGGCAGCAGGCCTCTTTCGCCGCGCGGCAGCGCTCGCCGAGCAGGCAATCGAGCGCGTGGCCGGCGGCCGCGTCGAGCGGCTGATCGCGACCTCGGCACGGGAACGCCGCGAGGACTGGCTGGCAGCGAGCGTCCTGAGTGAGCGGCTCGGCCGCTACCGACGAGCGAGCGGCGATCCGCAGGCGGCACAGCGCGCTCTCGAGCAAGCGGCCGTGCTCGGCTGCTCGCCCGACCAGGGCGGCGTCGCCCGCGCCCGTGCTCTGGCCTCGCTGGCCCAGCATCTGATGCTCGGCGGCCAGTTCGCCGACAGCGCGCGGCTGGCCGAGGAGGCGTGCGCCGTGGCCGCCGCGCTCGATCCACCGGCCCTCGCCGAGCAGGGCCATGCGACCTGCACGCTGGGTGTCGACGTCGCCTACCTGGGAGACGTTGAGCGCGGTCTGGCGCTGCTTGAGGAGGCGACCGCGCTGTCACGTTCCTGTGGCCTGCTCGACGACGTGATGCGGGCCTACGCCAACCGGACGACGCTGCTCGACCTCGACTCACGGCGTGAGGAGGCGCTGGCCGTGGTCAGCCAGGGAATCGCCGAGGCCAGCGCCAACGGCCTTGGCCTGACCTACGGCGCCTTTCTGCGCGGCAACGCCGCGGACATCCTCTTCCAGCTCGGGCGCTGGCGCGAGGCGGAGGAGGAGTGCCGAGCGGCGATGGAGTTCCCGCCCGCCGGCCTGGCGTGGGTCAACCCGCTGCTCTACTTGGGACTGCTGCTGGCCGAATCGCGCGCCGACGAGGAGGCGGCGCGTTTCGTCGGCCGGACCGTGCTCGAGCTCGAGGCAGTGCCGCCCGGCCAGTGGAGCGCGCTGGTCCTGCGCGCGGGCGTCAGCCTGGCCATCTGGCGCGGCGATGTGGATGGCGCGCGGCGGGTAGCCGAGACCGAGTGGCAGCGTGTGCTTGGCAGCGCCGAGGAGCTGCAGATCGCGGCTGCCGCCTCGACGGTGCTCGAAGCGTGCGCTGCCTCTGCCGAGGCGGGCCGCGAGCGTCGCGAGTGGGGCCCCGTGGCCGAGGCCGGCGAGCTGGCCGCGCGCGTGCTGCCTGAGGCGGAGAGACAGGTCGCCGAGGGCAGTCTGCCGTCATCCATTGGAGCGCGGCGCGAAGCGGAGCTGCACCTTGCCACGGCGCGTGCCCACGAGCGGCGCATCCGCGGCCGGGCCCGGCCCTCCGATTGGGCACGGCTGGCCCAGGCGTGGACGGCCGTGCCCGTGCCTTACCAGGCGGCCAAGGCGCACTGGTGGCACGCCGCCGCGGCGCTCGAGGCGCGCGATCGAGGCGCGGCCAAAGACGCCCTGCACGCGGCCTGGCGCATCTCAGGCGAGCTGCCGGCAAGGCCCCTGCGGCGAGCGTTGGCTGCGCTCGCCGAGCGTGGCCTAATCCCGCTGCCCGACGACGGCCCGGTGACGATCCCCGTCCGACCCGGCGCAAGGCTGCCGGTAGCCATGGGGCCCGGCCGGGCGATCGCGGAGCGCGTCAGCGCGGCGCCGTCGGCGGTCACGATGCAGACCTTTGGCCTGAGCCAGCGCGAGAGCTCGGTTCTGCTGCTGCTCGCCGAAGGGCTGACCAACCGTGAGATCGGCGAGCGGCTGTACATCCGCCAGGCGACGGTGGCGGTCCACGTGAGGCGCGTGCTGGCCAAGCTTGGCGTGTCGAACCGCATCGAGGCCACCGGCATGGCCATACGGCTCGGCCTGGTGCCGGAGAAGGCTGGCTCGGCCAGCTACGTCGCCGCTTCGCGCCACTGATCCCACGCCAGCGTCTCGCGGCGGAGTGGTCCAGAATTCGAGGCATGAAACCCACCCTTCCAGTGCCTCATGCCATGCCGCCTCGTCGTCGCCCGCCGCTGCTGGGCGCCCTCCTGCTTGGGCTGCTCGCCCTGGCCGCTGTCGGTTGCGCGGCCGGTGCCGGCGGGCCGGGCTGGACCTTTGCGCCTCTCGGCCCGAGCCCGCAGCCGACGGAGCCCGCTTCGCCTCAGCCGACGGACGGCGAGCCGGTGGGCAACGTGATCGATCTCGAGATGACGCAGAACCTGCGCTATGCCCGGGACGGCCAAGTGATCGACAGCCTGGAGCTGGTCGTTGGCGAGGAGTACACCTTCCGCGTCGATAACGTGGCCGGCTTCATCCACGACATCTGGTTCGGGCCGCCGGATCGGCTGGCGGCCGGCGACACCGAAGGCCTGCCCGGGCTGCCCGAATGGAGCGAGGGTGTGCAGGAGTTCAGCTGGACGCCGACCGCCGAGGCCGAAGGCTGGGAGTTCGGGTGCACCGTGCAGGGCCACTACCAGGCCGGCATGCGCGGCCAGCTTGTGCTCGTCGACGAGTAGCGGCGCGGCCGGCGGCGGCGGAACAACCCTCGGGCCCGGTTCGTCAGCTTTGGCGTAAACTCGACCGCGCCCGTGTCGGCTCATTCGGCTGACGGGCTACGTCCTCCGCCGGCCCTCGTCCGAGCCCCGTCTCCACGCTGAAGGATCCTGCCAGCACACATGTCCGGTCCGTCTCCCGCCCTTGCCGCGCTGCTCTCGTTCCTGTTCCCCGGTCTCGGGCAGGTCTACGCGGGCGCCGTGCGGCGCGGCCTGCTGTGGGCGATCCCGATGGTGCTGTTCATCGTCGGCGTGCTGTGGGTGCTGGCCGGCGGCGCGATGGGGCTGCTGGGGCTGGTCGCGAACGCCCAGACGCGCAACCCGTTGCTGGTGCTCAACCTGGCCTTCTTCTTCTACCACCTGGCGGCGATGTTCGACGCGTACCAGGTCGCCCGTCAGGAGCGGATGATCGTTGGTGGGCTGCCGTCGCGCGGGGCGCCGGTCGCACTCGCCGCACTTGTCGCGGTGACGGTGCTGTTCCACGGTGTGCCGCAGGCGGTGGGCATCTGGGGCGGGGCGATCCTCGATGAGGTGGCGCCAGGCCGGACAGGCGTGATCCCCTCGTACAGCCCGATCGTCGACCCGACCGCCACGCCGGGCGGCAGCCCGACCCCGAGCGTTACGCCGTCCCCCACAGCACCACCGACAGGCACGCCCCGCAGCTCTCCCACGCCGACCACTCCGGGCGGGTCACCGCTGCCGACGCCAATCGCCTGCACGCCGGGCAACTACGGCAGCTGGCCAATGGCCCAGGACGGTCGAGTCAACATCCTGCTCGTCGGCTCCGACTCGCGCTCCGAGTCGGGCGTCGGCTCGGCCAGCCTGCGGACCGACTCGATGATGCTGCTGAGCGTCGACATCGCGACCTGCAAGTCGGCGCTGTTCAGCTTCCCACGCAACATGCAGCAGCCCAGCGCTGGCTCGCGCTACCCGAGCTGGTTCCGCATCCAGCTGGAGAACGGCGACAACTACGGCGGCTTCCTGTTCGGCCTGTGGCGTGACGCCGCCTCCAGCCCCGGCCGGTACCCGGGCTCGGCAGGCGTCGGCCCGGAGTGCCAGCAGATGTTCGACTGCGAGCGCGGCTGGCGGGCGCTGACGGGGGCCATCCAGAACATGGCCGGCGTGCAGGTTGACGCGATCGTCGCGGTCAACCTCAAGGGCTTCGTGGACGTGGTCAACAACCTGCCCCAGGGAGGCATCTGGCTTGACGTCCCGCAGCGGCTGCGCGATGACGACTACTTCAACTCGCGCCAGGAGCGGATGAAGATCGACTTCCGGCCGGGCTGCCAGTTCATGGACGGCGAGGAGGCGCTGGCCTATGCCCGTTCGCGCCATCAGGACTCGGACTACCAGCGCGGCCGGCGCCAGCAGCTCGTGCTGCAGCAGGTTCGCCGGCAGATGGATCCCCTGGCCCTGCTGCCGCACGTGCCGGCCCTCCTCAACGTCGCCCAGCAGAACATCTTCATGACCATCGACGACACGGACATCGCCAATCTCGCCCAGGTCGCCGCCAGCGTCGACGCTGACAGGATGTACCGCTACGACTTCGCGCCAAACCGGCTCGCCCGCCTGGGCAACAGCATGGCCGCCATGCGGGCCAAGGTGCGCGACATCTTCAACGAGCCCGAGCCGACGCCCGCGCCGCGGCCGACGAACCGCCCGGCGACCTGCCCGGCACCGGGCCAGACACCCAACCCGTAGCCGTGGGCGGCGATCGGTCGCCCGCCCTGGCGGCGCTCTTATCGCTCATCCTGCCCGGCCTCGGTCAGGCCTACGCCGGCCGCCCGCCCCGGGCTCTCGCCTTCCTGGTGCCCGCCCTGCTGGCATGGGGCGCGCTCATCGGCGCCGTAGCAGCCGGCTGGCGGCAGGCCTTCGGGGTTCTCGTCCAGCCCGGCGTGCTGCCGCTGCTGCTCGCGATCCAGGTCGCGCTGCTGCTGATCCACCTAGCCGCGGTGATCGACGCCTGGGCACTCGTTAGGCGGCGGCCGCAACGATCGATGGGCGTGGCTCGGACGGGCGGCGGCGCAGCGTCGGCCGTCGTCCTTGCAGCCGCCCTGGCCGGGGTAGTGGTCTTGCATGGCATTCCGGGCATCTATACCTACAACCTGGCGACGCTGTTGCCACGCTTCGCCGCTGGCGGCCCACCGGGCGGCCTGCCCACGCCGAGCTGGCTGGCATCGCCCACGCTCGGGCCGACTGGCTCACCGACTGATGTGCCGACGCCATCGCCAACGCCCAGCCCATCGCCAACGCCCAGCCCATCGCCAACGCCGACCCCGCTCGCCGGACCCGAATGGCTGCACGACGGCCGGCTGGACATCCTGCTGCTCGGCTCGGATGCCGGGCCTGGCCGCTTCAGCGCCCGGCCTGACGCGGTGCTGCTGGTCAGCGTCGAGGTCGAGACCGGGCGGGTCGCGCTCTTCGGTTTCCCGCGCTACATGAACAACATCCCGATGCCGCCTGAGGCGGCCGACATGTTCAAGGACGGCCGCTACCCGGGCTATCTGAACGCGCTCTACGTAGCCGCGCTCAACAACCCACGCCGCTTCCCGTTCAACGACGAGGCCGGGTGGGGGCTGATGACCGGCGTCGTCCAGGAGCTGTCCGGCGCGCATATCGACGGTTACATGGTCATCGACCTGTTCGGCTTCGAGCGGATGGTCGACGCGCTGGGCGGTGTCTGGATCGATGTCCCCCCGCCGGGCGTCGTCGACGCCAACTACGGCCTGGGTGACCGGCGCGTGGTCAGCATGCGGCTCTCCGCCGGCTGCCAGGAGCTGAACGGTCGGCGCACGCTGTTCTTCTCGCGGACACGCCACCAGGACTCCGACATCCATCGCCTGCGCCGCCAGCTGATCACCCTCCAGTCGCTTCGCAAGTCGTACGATCCGCTCGAGGTCCTGCCGCGGGTGCCTCAGATCCTCGACGCGGCGGGCGAGGCGTTCCACACCTCCTTCGCGCCGCAGGACCTGCCATTCCTGGCCGATGTTGCCGCGGCCGTTGACCACGACCACGTCGAGCGCATCGTTTTCTCCGCGCCGGACTATCCACGCGACCTGCGCGGCGACACCATCGAGCGGATCCACGCCAAGGTGCGTGGCATCTTCAACGAGCCCCTGCCCGAGGCGGACCTGGGGGACTGCCCGCCGGGCTAGCCGGTCAGCCCGCGCCGGTGCAGGTCGGCGGCCAGCGAGCGCATGCTGGCGACGGCGCTCGCGCCGGCGCTGAGCAGCGACTCGCGGGAGGCAGCTCCGCTCGGGATGCCGATGGCGACCATGTTGGCTGCCCTAGCGGCGAGCATGTCCCAGGTCGCGTCGCCCACGTACCAGCAGAGGCGCGGCGAGGTGTCGAGCTGCTCTGCGGAGAGCAGCAGCAGGTCCGGCGCCGGCTTGGCGTGGCGGACGTGGCTGCCGTCGATGATCAGCGGCTGGCGCGCCAGGCCGAGCGCGTCCACCGAGGTCATGACCTGCTCGGGCCGGCTGGAGGTGGCGATGGCCCAGCGCGCGTTGGCTGAGTCCAGCGCGCGCAGCAGCGGACGCACACCCGGCAGCGGCCGCGGGTCGACGTTCAGCTGGCCGTAGATCTCCCCCGCTCGGCGATCGATCGCCTCGGCGCGGTCCAGGTCGAGCTGGCGGCCGGCGACGGCGGCAACTTCCTGCGCGAGCCGCTTGCCGTCGGCGCCGATCAGCGTTGCGACGTGCTCGCGCTCGGCCGGGACGCCGACCTCGGCGAAGGTCTCGAGCCAGCCCTCGATGCGCCGCTCGACGGTGTCGACCAGCGTGCCATCGAGATCGAACACCAGCGCCACCGGGTCAGGCAGACCGGCCAGGCCGCGCGCTGACGCCCGCCCCTCGGGCACTGTGGGCTCCGGTCGGTCGGGCTGAGGGTCGGCCACGTCAGTTCGCCGCGGCGAGCTGCGCGGCCAGCGCCGCTGGCTCAGTGACCGGCTGGCGGCAGCTGAAGCCGTGGCAGACGTAGGCAGTGGGCCGGCCATTGCGTGGCTCACGTTCGCGAAGCAGCGGCACGACAGTGGCGGTCGGGTCCGCCGCCGCCGCGACCACGGCCAGCGGCCGGTGCTCGCGCCGCAACACCTCGAGCAGCGCCCGGCCGCCGGCCGATTCCAGATCGCCCACGATCGCCACCTCGTCGAGCCGCCCCAGCGCCAGCTGCAGCGCGTTGAGCCAGTGGGCAAACGCCGTCGGGTAGCGGACGGCGGCCGGCGCAGCCCGTGTCAGGGCCCGCTCGGCCGCGTCGCGATAGCGCCCCTCGCCGGTCAGCGCCGCCAGGCGCAAAAGGACGTTCGTCGCCATCGCCCCGCCTGATGGCGTGGCGTTGTCCTGCATGCCCTTAGGCCGGCTGACGAGCGCCTCGTGATCCTCGGCCGTGTCGAAGAACCCGCCCGTCGGGTCGCTGAAGCGGGCCAGCATTTGATCGGCCAGCTCGCGGGCGGCCACGAACCAGCGCTCGTCGAAGCTCGCCTGGTACAGCGCGAGCAGCCCGTCAGCCATGTGCGCGTAGTCCTCGAGCACGCCCGCGCTGCGCGCCTGGCCGTCCTTCCACGAGCGGCGCAGGCGACCGTCAGCGTCGCGCAGCCGGCCCAGCACGAGGTCAGCGGCACGCCCGGCCAGGGCCGCCAGCCGCGGCTCGCCGAAGGCCGCGGCAGCGTCGGCGAAGGCGGCGATGGCCAGACCGTTCCAGGCGGCGAGCACCTTCGTGTCGCGACCTGGCTGCGGGCGCTCAGAGCGGGCCTCGAGCAGCGTCTCGCGCGCGGCACGCAGGCGGGCCTCCTCTGCCGCATCGAGCCCAGGCCCAACGCGCGACAGGATGGTCCGGCCTTCCCAGTTGCCCTCGGCAGTGACGCCGTACGCCGGGCTGAACAGGTCGGCCTCGTCGCCCAGCAGGGCGTCGATCTCGGGCTTCGTCCAGACATACGTCGCGCCTTCCTCGCCCTCGGTGTCCGCGTCGAGGCTGGAGATGAAGCCGCCCTCGTCCGTCAGCATCTCGCGCTCCATGAAGCCGAGGGTCTGCTCGGCCACCTCGCGGTAGCGCGGCTCGTTGGTCAGCTGCCAGGCGTGTACATAGGCCCGTGCGAGGAGTGCGTTGTCGTAGAGCATCTTCTCGAAGTGCGGCACCAGCCAGGCCGCGTCGGTCGCGTAGCGTGCGAAGCCGCCGCCGAGGTGGTCGTAGATGCCGCCGGCGGCCATCGCGTCGAGGCTGCGCCGGGCCATCGCCAGTGGCCGCGCGTCGGCCGTGCGGAGGTGCTCGCTGAGCAGCCACTCGATGGCCATCGGCTGCGGGAACTTTGGCGCGCCGCCCCAGCCACCGTTGTGCGCGTCGAAGTCCCGCTCCAGCCCGACCATAGCGCTGTCGAGCATCCACGGTGCCGGCTGCTGACCGTCGCCTAGAGCCTGCTGCCTGTTGAGCGCATCGACCAGGCCGGCCCCCGCCTGCTCGATCTCGCTCCTTCGCTCGCGCCACGCTGCCAGCACGCCCTCGAGGACCTGGCGGAACGACGGCATGCCGTGGCGCGGCTGGTCCGGGAAGTACGTGCCGCCGTAGAACGGCTTGCCCTCAGGCGTCAGGAAGACGCTCATCGGCCAGCCGCCGTGGCCGGTCATCTGCTGGACGGCGTCCATGTAGATCGCGTCGAGATCGGGCCTCTCCTCACGGTCGACCTTGATCGCGACGAAGCCGTCGTTGAGCAGCTGAGCAGTGGCCTCGTCCTCGAATGACTCGCGCTCCATGACGTGGCACCAGTGGCAGGCGGCGTAGCCGATCGACAGGAAGATCGGCTTGTCCTCGTCGCGCGCGCGGGTCAGCGCCTCCTCGCCCCACGGGTACCAGTCGACCGGGTTGTGGGCGTGCTGGAGCAGATATGGGCTGGTCTCTGTGGCCAGGCGGTTGGCTGGCCGTTGGATCGGCGTCGAAGCGTGCGGCATTGCGCCATCCTATGCGCCGGACGGTGTCGGCCCGATGTGGCACAGGCCGGCTGCACGACACAGTGCCATGACGCGGCGTGACACCACCTAGGGTGGTTTACGATGTCAGGTCATGGAGCAGGAAAGCGAGCTCGTCGCGCAGCTGACACGGCTCGGCCTGACGAGCTATGAGGCCAAGGCGTACCTGGCGCTGATCAAGCGTGACTCATTCACCGCCGCCCAGGTGTCGCGCCAGTCCGGCCTGCCCCGTCAACGCATCTATGACGTGCTCGGAAGCCTGGTCCAGAAGGGCCTGGCCGTGGCCCGTCCGGGGTCGGTCGTCAAGTACTCTGCCACGGCGCCCGAGCTGGCGATCGACCAGCTCCTCCAGGCGCATCGCCAGCAGCTGACCGAGATGGAGCGCGAGGCACGCTCGATGGCCAGCCTCCTGAAGCCTGCCTACGAGGCGGGCAAGGAGCACACCGACCCGCTCGAGTACATCGAGGTGCTGCGCGACCGGCGAGCGATCAACGAGCGCTTCGCTGAGCTCCAGTCCTCGGTCAAGCGCGAGATCCTGGTCTTCACCAAGCCGCCGTACGCGACGCCGCCGCAGGAGAACGTCGAGGGCCTCGAGGTCAGCCTGACCCACGAGGCGCGCTCGATCTACGAGTTCGGCGTGTTCGACGATCCAGCCGTGGCCGAAGGCGTGCGGCGCTTCATCGAAGCAGGCGAGGAGGCACGCTTCGTCCCTGAGCTGCCGCTGAAGCTCGTGATTATCGACGAGACGATCGTGATGTTCGGGATGGAGGATCCGGTCGCCAACAGCTCGGACCTGACGATCGTAGTCGTCGAGCACACTTCGCTGGCCCGCGTCCTGAAGACGGCTTTCGATGCCATCTGGGCCAACGGCCTGACCTTCGACCAAGCCCACGACAGGCTCGTCAAGCAGCGCGCCAAGACCGCCTGACTTTGGGCGCGCCCTGCGCGCGCATCTCCACCACGAGTGACACCACCGGGCGGGGTTGCAACGCTTCTGCAATGTCGCGACGCTCGGCTGCCTGTAGACAGGTCGACGGCACAGGTACCACTATCCGTGGTGTCACCAGCCCCAGCTGGCGACAGTGGCTAGAAAGCCTGGAGGATCCCGTCCGATGACCCGTCCGCCAAGCCCCCGCTCGCTGCGCCGGCTGCTGGCGCATCTCGGTGTCGTGCTGCTGCTGGTGGCGCTGCTGCCGGCCTCGGTAGCGGCACACGGCGAGGTCTCGTCGCGCTACATCGTCATCTTCAACGGCGAGTACGCGCTCGACGGCAGCTATGCCCTCGGCGCGGGCTACGCGCTGGCTGAGCAGTACGCCCTGGACGAGGCATATGCCTTGGGCGCCGGCTACGCTCTCGACGAGGCGTACGCTCTCGGCGCGGGCTACGCGCTGGCCAGGGAGTACGCCCTGCGCGGTCACTACGCCCTCGACGAGGCGTACGCGTTGACCAGCGACTACGCCCTCTACGCGCTCGATGGCAGCTACGCGCTGGCCAAGAGCAACGCCTTGTATGCCCTCTACGCGCTCGACGATGTCTACGCGCTGGCTGGCGCGGACGACGAGTACGCCCTCGCCGACGACTACGCCTTGAGTGGCGTCTACGCGCTCGACCAGAACTACGCCCTTGCCCGTGACTACGCGCTGTCGCTCGTCGCCAGCGCCGGCGGTGTGGTCACCTCCGACCTGTCGCGCCAGCTCGGCGTGATGATCGTCGATTCGAAGAATTCCTCCTTTGCCCAGACGATGCGCAGCTACGCCCTCGTCTCCGCGGTTGGCACGGACTTCGGCTGGAAGCAGTTCCCGACTCTCCAGGAGGCAGTTGGCAGCGGCCAGCTGACCCTCGTCGCGCCGAGTGCCGGCACTCCGGTCACAGGCGCCGGTGCGCCGGCCGCTGATCCGCTCTCGAGCCTGCAGTGGGACATGCGCCAGATCCGCGCCTTCGAGGCCCAGGCCATCAATGCCGGCTCGCCCAACGTACGCGTCGGCGTGGTCGACACGGGCATCGACGGCAACCACCTCGACTTCGTGGTCAACGGTAGGTCGAACGTCGACTGCGCTAGTGGCGCCGACTTCACCGCCGAGGGTCCGGGCATCGGCATCCCGGCGGCCTGCATCGACAACAACTTCCACGGCACCCATGTCGCCGGCACGATCGGTGCCCGCGCCAACGGCCACGGCATCGTGGGCATCGCGCCGAACGTATCGCTCGTTCCCATCAAGGTCTGCGACGCTGATGGTCACTGCTATGCCAGCGACGTGGTCCAGGGCATCACGTACTCCGGGGACCTCGCGCTCGACATCATCAACATGAGCTTCTACGTCGACGATGACGAGTTCCAGCAGTCGACCGAGTTCAAGTGCGGCAGCGATCCCCAGCAGCGCGCCTTCCGCGAGGCCGTCCAGCGAGCGATCAACTACGCGCGCAAGAAGGGTGTGACGCCCATTGCCGCGCTCGGCAACTCGAACACGAACCTGGCCAATCCGCCCGGCGGCAAGGACTGCAAGGTCGTGCCCGCCATGAGCGACGGCGTGATCGGCGTGATGTCGCTTGGCCCGGAGAGCGAGAAGGCCTCGTACTCCAGCTACGGCAAGGGCTGGGTCGATGTCGCGGCCCCGGGCGGCAACGGCAACCTTTCGCGCGACACTGCTGCCTACTGCACGCGCCAGATCGTGTCGACCATCCCGGGCAACCTGTGGGGCTGCTTCCAGGGCACTTCGATGGCCGCTCCACACGCTGCCGGCGTCGCCGCCCTGATCTCGAGCGTGGCCGGCGCGCCGACCAAGACCGGCGGCTGGTACATGGACCCGAACAAGGTCGCCAATCGGCTCCAGAACACGGCTGTCGACATCGGCCTGAAGGGCTACGACATGTGCTTCGGAAATGGCCGCGTCGACGCTCTGCGCGCCGTCAAGGGCGACAACAAGTCGCTGTACGACTCGACCGCGCCAATGTGTGCCGAGTACAAGTGAGGTAACCACTCTGCCGGGGGGCATCCGCCTTCTCCGGCCAGGCGCGGCGTCCCTGAGGGACTCGCGCCCGGCCTCCGTCAGGCCGGGACGCCGCAACAGATGCGCAGCCGGGAAGGACGGGTCCCGGCCGCGTCGACGAAGGCCCCCTCCGCGAGGAGGGGGCCTCGTCCTTCCCGCCGAGTAGCATCTCTGCATGCGTGAGCTGCTGCCGGTGCTCGACGCCTGGCGCGCTGAGGGGATCGGCTTCGGCCGGGCGGTCCTGATCCGGGCTTTCGGTTCGGCGCCACGTCCGCCGGGCGCGACGCTGCTGGTGGCTGACGACGGCCGGCTGGCGGGCTCGGTCAGCGGCGGGTGCGTAGAAGGGGCTTGCGTCGAGGAGGTGGGCCGGGCGAGGCGCAACGGCCGGTCGCACGTCGTCCGCTTCGGGATCAGCGATGAGACGGCCTGGTCAGTTGGCCTCGCCTGCGGCAGCACGATCGACGTCCTGATCGAGCCCGCGGTCCGCGACGAGCTGCTGGAGGCCGCTCGAGCGGCTGAGGACCGCGCTGTCGTTACTACGCTGCCCGCGGAGAGCCCTGCCGGCGACGAAACCCCGATTGCGCTCGACGATGCGGTTCGGCTGGCCATGGACGAAGGTCGTTCTCGGATCGCCGCGACGCCTGATGGGCAGCACTTCGTCGAGGCCTTTCCGATGCCGCCGCGACTGGTGGTCTTCGGCGCGGTCGACATCGCCCAGCCGCTGGCAGGCTTCGGGCGGCGACTCGGCTACACGGTCTGGGTGGTGGATGCGCGACCGGCATTCGCGACGCGCGAGCGATTTCCGGATGCCGACGAGCTGCTCGTCGGCTGGCCCGACGAGCTTGCCGCGCGGATCGCCCTCGGGCCGATGGATGCGGTGGCGGTGCTCACACATGACCCCAAGCTGGACGATCCGGCGCTGGTCGAGGCGCTGCGCGCCGGCTGCCGCTATGTCGGCGCGATCGGCTCCCGCCGCACCCAGGCTGCGCGGCGCCAGCGGCTGCGCGACGGCGGGCTGAGCGAGGCCCAGGTGGCCGCGCTGCGCGGGCCAATCGGGCTGGATCTTGGCGGGCGCGAGCCGGCCGAGGTTGCGCTGGCGATCATCGCCGAGGTCGTGGCCGCGCGCTATGGCGCCACCGGCGGCCCGATGCCGCGCCGGTGAGCGCCGCCGGCCTCATCCTTGCGGCCGGGCTGTCGTCGCGTTTTGGGGCTGACAAGCTGGCCGCTGACTTCCGCGGCCGGCCGGTGTTGCAGCACGTCCTCGACGCCGCCGCAGATGCAGGCCTGCAGCCGGTGGTGATCGTTCTGGCCGGGGCTCGGACGTCGCTCGATTGGCGCGGCGCGCGGCCGGTCATCAATCCTGGGCCGCGTCGCGGGCTGAGCAGCTCGCTTGCTGTTGGGCTGGATGCCCTGGCCGAGGAGGCCGCCGGGAAGCGTGTCCTGGTGCTGCTTGGTGACCAGCCACTGATCGCGGTCGAGGTGATCGGCCGCCTGGTCGCACTGCCGGTTGAGCCCGCGCGCCCGGTGGTCGTGCCGCGCTACGCCGATGGCCGCCCAGGCAATCCCGTGCTTCTCGAGCCGGCAGCGTGGCCGATCGCAAGGATGCTCACCGGCGACGCCGGCATGAGCCAGCTGTTCGAGGCGCGGCCCAACCTCGTGCGTTACCTCGATGTCGTCGGCGCCAACCCGGACATCGACACGCCGGCCGACCTTGCGGCGCTCGAACCCTAGTCCCTGCGCAGCACCAGGCCGATGCGGCCATACGGCGGCCGCGGGTCGCAGTAGACCTTCAGCCGCTCGTCCTCCTCCGACACGACCGCGGTGTCCCACAGCCGGTTCTGGGCCTCGAAGGAGACCTCCGACAGCTGCGGCCAGCGACCCAGGATGGCATTGCCCATCTCGTGAACCAGGTGCTGGATGGACAGGCTGACGAAGCCGTGGAAGACGGCAGCCACCAGGTCGGCGACGTGCTCGCCACAGACGTAGTCGGTGCGCTCATTCGCGATCGCCACGGCCGGATCGGTGTAGCGCCAGCCGACGTCGAGATGGACGTACAGCGGACGGTCGCGGCGCTCGGGCAGGGTGGTGTACTCGTCGCGAGCAAAGTCGGCGAAGGCCGAGCCGGTGACCTTCATCAGCTGCAGCCCGATTCGCCCGGCCCGCAGGCTGGTCAGCCGGACAGCCTCACCTCCACCACGGTCGAGCTCGAGCTCAGCCGTCGAACGGTCCGCGTGCTGGCGCTGGAAGAGCACCGTGCTCGCCTCGAAGCCCTCGCCGCCGGCCGCCGGCACGACTGCCGGCTCGAACGGGATCTCGGTGCCCAGCACGCGCAGCCGTTCCATGTGCGGGTACGTCTCCAGGAAGCGCCGGCCGACAAAGAAGAGCCATTCCTCGAGCGTCGCGCCACTGAACGCGAGCGATTCGCGGTGGATGAAGTTCTTCATCGTGTCGGTCGCGACGACCAGCCTGTTGTCGCCCTCCGTGTACGCCGGCAGGAAGACCTCGCCCAGCACCTGGACCTCGATGTCGGCCGCGAGCAGGGTGTTCGGCCGGCCCGTGAACGAGGATTCGGGGATTGGCGCGATTCCCTCGAGCGGCGTGGCATGGATACGGTACGTCGCGACGTCGGCCTTGCCGTAGTAGATCTCGGTCCTCACCCGCTTTCCTCCTGCTCCAGCCTGCGCAGCCGATCGCGTGCGATGGCGATGACGTCGCCGATGGCCCGGCGCAGCTCGTGTTCCCGGCCGGCCTCGAGCTGACGTTCCATGAGCGCCGCGATCTCCGACCGCGGACGGCCGGCGACGAAGACGACGAAGCGGAAGCCGAACCGCCGCTCGTACTCGGCGTTGAGCCGATCGAGCCGTGACTGCAGCTCGGCCGTGCCCGGATCGCGGTCATAGCCCTGCTCGCGGTAGGAAAGCGCTGACACGCTGCCCGGTCGCGCGCCGATCCGCGGATGCGCGTTCAGCAGCTCGACCAGCTCCTGCTCCGGCAGGTCGCGGGCGAGCGTCTCGGCGCGGTCAATCAGCTCAGCCTCAGTCGCCTGTGGCGCCAGCGAGCGCAGCCGCTCGGTGAAACGCGGCGCACCTTCGAACAGCAGCCCGAGCCGATCCGCAGCCGGCTCAGCTGCCACGGTAGGTGGCCAGCGAGTAGGGCGCCACGATGAGCGGCACGTGGTAGCTGCGACTGGGGTCGTCGACCCGGAAGCTGACCGCCAGCAGTCGGAAGAACGGCCCGTCGACGACGAACTCGAGCCGGTAGTCGCCCGCCTCGAGCGGGCCCTCGACCAGCCGCCGGATCCGGCCGTCTTCGTCAGTCGTCCCGCCGCCGACGAGCTGCTCGCCCTCGCCCGTGGCGAAGTACAGCGTGACCGAGACGCCGCGTGCCGGGCGCCCGGCCTCGACATCGAGGACGTGCGTCGAGATGGTCGCTGCCTGGTCGCCCAATTCCCTCTCCCGCGTGCCCGGTCGGCGCTAACCTTGGCCAATGGCCGAGCTTTCGATCCGAGTCGGTGACCTGAACTTTACTGCCCGCTGGGAGCCCGATGCGCCGCAGACGATCGGGGCCATCCGGCGGCTGCTGCCGTTGCGCAGCAAGCTCATCCACTGCCGCTGGAGCGGCGAAGGCTGCTGGATCCCGTTCGGCGACGAGAAGCTGCCGGTCGGCTACGAGAATCACACCTCCCACCCGGCGCCGGGCGAGATCATCGTCTACACGGGCGACCTCTCCGAGGGCGAGATCCTGATCGCCTACGGCGCAGTGATGTTCTCGAGCAAGCTCGGCCAGCTCGCGGGCAATCACTTCGCGACGATCACCGGCGGCCGCGAACAGCTCAAGGAGATGGGCCGCCGCGTGCTCTGGGAAGGCGCACAGGACATCGTCATCGAGGAGATCGGCTGAGCCAGGGCCGATGATTGGTCGGCGAATTGTCCGCGGCGGGACCGTCGTCACGACTGAGCTCCGCCGCACCGCCGATGTCGTGATCGAGGACGGGCGGATTGCGGCCGTGGAGCCGTCACTGGCGCGTGACAGCGATGCGCGCGAGATCGATGCCCGAGGCCTGCTGGTGCTGCCTGGCGTCGTCGACGTCCACACCCACACCCGTGTTGCCTCGGCAGACGAGCCCGACCGCTTCTTCCAGGACTCCGTGGCCGCGGCCTTCGGTGGCACGACCACGTTCCTGGCCTTCAACAACCCGGGCACCGGCTCGCCGCGGACCGGCTCGCTGGTGGAGGACGTAGCGCGCTGGCGCGCGGCGACCGACGGCGACTCGGCGGTCGACTACGCCCTCAGCCTGGTCATCACGCCGCAGGAGCCGGGCGCCGTCGCCGAGCTGGCGGCAGTGATCGAGGCCGGCGTGCCGACATTCAAGGCCTTCATGGTCTACGACTTCGGGCTGCCTGAGCGGGCGATCGAGCGGCTGCTCCGTGCGGCGGGCGAGGGCGGCGGCATGCTCGAGGTCCACTGCGAGGATCGCGCCGCGCTGGAAGCGAACACTGCCCGCCTGCTCGCCGCCGGCCGGACGGCGCCGCGCTTCCACGCCGAGTCCCGACCGCCGGTGGTGGAGGCAGCCGGCACGCGGCGGGCGATCGCGATGGCACGCGACGCGGGCGTTTCGCTGTACATCGTCCACCTCTCATGTGCTGCCGCGCTCGAGGAGGTTCGCCGGGCACGTGATGCCGGGCAGGAGGTCTACGCCGAGACCTGCCCGCACTACCTATCCCTCGACGAGTCGCGCTACGAGCTGCCTGATGAGCAGTGCGCCTGCTACGTCATCTCGCCGCCGCTGCGTGCGACGTCCGATCGCGATGCCCTGTGGGCCGGCCTGGCCGACGGCTGGCTGTCACTCGTCGCGACCGACCACGTGCCCGATCGCCGCTCGGTCGAGAAGCAGGGCTGGCGCGAGTCCTTCGACCGGATCAGCAACGGCGGGCCGGGCATCGAGACGCTGCTGTCGGTTGTCTACAGCGAGGGCGTGGCGAAAGGCCGGATCACTATCGAGCGGATGGTCGACCTGCTGTCGACGACACCGGCCCGGCTGTTCGGGCTCCAGGGCAAGGGAGCGATCGAGGTTGGCCGCGACGCAGATCTTGTTCTCTTCGATCCGGCGGAGCGGCGCACGCTGACCGAGCGTGAGCTCCACCACACCAGCGACTACACGCCCTACGAGGGCATGGCCGTGGCGGGCGCTGTTGTCAGCACGCTTGTGCGCGGCGAGGACGTCATCCATCGCGGCCGGTTCGTCGGCAGGCGCGGACACGGCCGATTTCAGGAGCGCCGGCTGGTCTGAAGCTGCTGATCGAGGCGAAATACGCGGCCTGTGAGCTCTTGCCTGAGAGTATTCACCCTCAGATCATGTGGCCGATGGACGCCGGATGGGCGTGGCAACCCACCACTGGTGGCCTTCGGGGTCGCGCACGCCGTACTCTCGCTGGCCGTAGTCCTGGTCGCGCGGCTCGTACAGGATCTCGGCGCCAGCGGCGACAGCGCGACGATGGTGATCGTCGACGTCCGGGACGTGGACGACGATGCCCCCGCCGGCGGAGCCTGCCTGGGCCGGCGGCACAAGGCCCTGCGCGGCCTCCGCCCGATGTAGCCAGATTCGACGGCCGCCAAGCTGGACCTCTGCATGGACCGCCTGCCCTGTCGGCGTGCGCTCGATGCCGGCCGAGGTAAAGCCGAGGGCGTCGACCAGGAAGTCATGCTCTGCCGCGATGTCCGCACAGGCCAACAGCGGGATGAGGTCGCCCCCGCCGGCCGGGCGCTGCTCCTCGGTCATGGCAGCAGCTCGTAGGCGGGCAGCGTCAGGAACTCGGTCAGCTCGTCGCCCAGTGCGACCTGCTCGAATAGCCCGGCAGCCTCCGCGTGCTCGCCACGCCACTTGTCGATCTCGGCGAGAACGGCGTCGCGTGACACGCGCCCGTGGCGCACCCACTGCCACACCTGCGAGCGCGAGATCTCGGCCGTGGCGGCATCCTCCATGAGGTTGTCCAGTGCCGCGGCGCCCGTGCCACTGAGCCAGGCGGCGATGTAGCGGATACCGACGGACACATTGGTCGCCAGTCCGGCCTCGCTGATCTCGCCGCCCGGCACGGCCACGTCGAGCAGCTGCGCCGCTGATACCGAGACATCATCGCGCAGCAGGTCCTTCTGGTTCGGCCGATCGCCCAGAGCGTGATCAAAGATCTCCATCGCTACCGGCACCAGGTCGGGGTGGGCGACCCACGTGCCATCGAAGCCCTGCGAGGCCTCGCGCTGCTTGTCCTCGCGGACCTTGGCGAGGGCGCGCTCGGTGACGTCTGGCTCACGCCGGTTGGGGATGAACGCGCTCATGCCGCCGATCGCGTGAGCGCCCCGCCGATGGCACGTCCGGACCAGCAGCTCGGCGTAGGCGCGCATGAACGGCACGCCCATCGTCACCTGCACACGGTCAGGCAGGACCATGTCAGCTCGATCAGCGAACGTCTTGATCAGCGAGAAGATGTAGTCCCAGCGGCCGGCGTTCAGGCCGGCCGCGTGCTCGCGCAGCTCGTACAGGATCTCGTCCATCTCGAAGGCGGCCCAGATGGTCTCGACCAGTACCGTCGCCCGGATCGAGCCGCGCGCGATGCCGACCACGTCCTGCGCCCACACGAAGACGTCGTTCCACAGCCGTGCCTCGGAGTGGCCCTGCAGCTTGGCCAGGTAGAAGTAGGGCCCGCTGCCGCGCTCGATCAGCTCGGGCCCATTGCGCAGCAGGTAAAGCCCAAAGTCGAACAGCGCGCCGGACATCGGCTGGCCGTCGGCCTCAAAGTGGCGCTCGTCGAGGTGCCAGCCGCGCGGCCTGACTACCAGAGTGGCGAGGCTGTCGCCGAGCTCGTAGCGCTTGCCGTCGGGGTTCTCGAAGGTCAACGTTCGGCGCACTGCATCACTCAGGGCGCGCTGGCCGCTGAGCAGGTTGTCCCAGGTCGGGGACAGCGCGTCCTCGAAGTCGGCCATGAACACCTTGGCGCCCGAGTTGAGGGCGTTGATGACCATCTTCGGCTCGGCCGGGCCGGTGATCTCGACTCGCCGATCGTCCAGATCAGCCGGGGCGGGTGCGACCGACCATTCGGCCTCCCGAACTTCCGCCGTCGCGGAGAGGAAGTCGAGCGGCTCGCCAGCCGCCACCCGGGCGGCGCGTGCACGGCGCGCGGCGAGGATCTCCTGCCGCCGCGGCTCGAACTCGCGATGCAGGCGCCGCAGGAAGTCGATCGCGTCAGGCGTCAGGATCTCGCTCATCGGCGCATCCTCGCAGCCGCCATACGCGCGCCGATCAATCGAGCACCTCGAACGCGCCGGTGCGCAGGTCGTAGCGCAGCCGCCGCGGCGCATCCCCCTCTGTGCCGGGGGCCGGGTTGCGGTCACGCATGTCGATCACGATCTGCGTCGCGGGAAACACAGCGTGGACTAGGAGTGGCGCATCGCCGAGGTTCCGCGTCCCGTGCTCGACACCGGCCGGGATGTAGATGACTGACCCCGCGCCGACTTGCTGGCGCTCGCCGCCGAGATGCGCCTCACCCTGCCCGTCGATGACCGCGATCACCTCGTCGACGTCGTGGACGTGGAGCGGGATCCGGTCGCCGACGGCGACCTCCTCCTCGATCATGGCCAGGCTGTCCACCCGGCCGGCCTCGTCGCCTGGGTCGACCACGAGGCGCCAGCTCGAGTGGGGGCGGTGGTCGTCTGGGTCGCCGACCATTGGCTCGCGGCCGAACGGCTGGACGATGCTCACCAGCCGCCCTCGTCGCGCAACAGGCGATGCAGCACTCGGGCGGCGACCGCTCGCCGGTACTCGGCTGTCGAGCGGACGTCGTCGATCGGCTGCAGCTCCGCGGCCAGCACCGACGCGGCGTGATCGGCCGTCTCGCGGCGGGCGGCCGCGCCCTCCAGCACGCGCTCAGTATCGTGGGCGCGAATCGTCGTCGCGGCAACGGACCCGAGCGCCAGCCTGACGTCGCGCCACACGCCGCCGTCCTCGCGCCAGGCCAGCGCCATCACGACCTTGCTGATCGCCTGGGCGCGGCGCGTCCCGACCTTGCGGAAACGGACGCGGCGACCCGGCGGCAGCGGGATGGCGATGCGCAGCAGCAGCTCATCCGGCCCGAGCGCCGTCCGGCGGTACGCCGGCCAGAACTCGGTCGCGGCGACCTCGCGCTCGCCAGCCGCGCTGCCCAGGACCATGGCCGCGTCAGCAGCCAGCAGGACCGGCAGCGTGTCGCCGGCGGGCGAGGCGTTGGCGACGTTGCCGCCGATCGTGGCGCGGTTCTGGATCTGTGCTGCGCCGATGGTCGCCGCCGCCTCGACCAGCGCCGGCAGCACTTCTGCGCAGAGCGGCGACCGGCGGATATCGGTGTACGTCGTCAGCGCGCCCAGCACGAGTCGACCATCGTCAAGTGAGATGCCGCGCAGCTCGTCCAGCCGCCAGATGTCGAGCACCCTCTCCGGCGGTGGCCCGAGCTCGCCCGTGATCTGGACCATCAGGTCCGTGCCACCAGCCATCGGTCGCCAGCCGTCGGCCGAGCCGAGCAGGTCATAAGCCGCGGCAAGCGTGGACGGCGATCGGACGGGCGGCTCGGCCGGCATCAGGCGCCGCCCTCGGCCGTCATCGCGATGGCGTCGATGATCTTGGTGTAGCCGGTGCACCGGCAGAGGTTGCCTGCAATCGCCTCCCGGACGTCCCCCTCGTCCGGTCCGCCGCCGGCATCGAGGTATGCCTGTGCCGCCATCAGCATCCCCGGCGTGCAGATGCCGCACTGCGCGCCGCCCGTCTCCAGAAACGCCTGCTGCAGCGCCGACAGCTGCTCTGGCGCGGCGCCCAGCCCCTCGACCGTCCGGACGTCCGATCCGTCGACCTGGCACACGGGTACCAGGCAGGCGTCGACGACCTCGCCGTCGACGATCACCGAGCAGGCGCCGCACTCGCCTTCGCCGCAGCCTTCCTTGGTGCCGGTCAGGCCGAGGTCCTCGCGTAGCGCGTCCAGCAGGCGGCGCATGCCCGGCACCTCGAGCTCGACCGGTGCGCCGTTGACGTTCAGTCGATAGGGCACGGGATCACTCGTTGTACGGCCCGCGCATGGGCTGCGGGTCGGTCGGGCGATCGGGCGCGGGGTCGGTGCCCTGGGGCGGCGCTTCGAGGTTCGCCTCCGCGGTGGCATCGGCAGCGGCTCGTCGCGCGACGCTTATGCCGGGTGGCGGCGACGCGGGGATCCCAGCCAGCGCTGCCAGCACGCGCTCCGGGGTCGCCGGCAGGTCATGGATCCAGGCACCTACGGCGTCGTGGATAGCCGACACGACGGCCGGTGCGACGACGTCCATCGGCAGCTCGCCCACGCCCTTGGCGCCGTGCGGCGCGCCGCTGAACGGCTTCTCGACGAGGATGGCCTCGATTCGCGGCGCGTCGAGCGAGGTCGGGATGAGGTACGTCGCCAGCCGGTCGTTGAGGTAACGCCCATCCTCGAGCTTGATCTCCTCGATCGTCGCGTAGCCCACCGCCTGGAGCGTGCCGCCTTCGACCTGGCCCTCCGCCAGCACGGGATGGATGACCTTGCCGATGTCGTCCGCTGACACCACCCTGCGCACCGCCACCTCGGCGGTGTCCAGGTCGACGTCCACCTCAGCCACGGCAGCCGCCCAGCCATAGCAGGGGTAGGCGTCGCCGCGATACGTCTCGTCGTCGAAGACGACGCCCGGATAGGCCTCGAACTGCTGGTCGATGCGCAGCGTGCCGCGCTCGCGCGCGTAATCGGCGTACGAATCAGCGAACGGACGGCCTGTCGCGGCCTCGACTTGAGCGCGCATGCGGTCGGCGGCCTTGATGACCAGGCCGCCGACGACCATCGCCGTGCGTGAGGCGACGGTGGGACCGCTATCCGGCACGATCGAGGTGTCCTGTGGCGCGATATCGACGGCCTCTACCGGCACGCCCAGCCGCTCCGCGGCGACCTGCGGGAAGATCGTCTTGGTCCCCTGGCCCATCTCGGTCGAGGCCGTCAGGACCCGGATCCGCCCATCGTCGGTCAGCTCGAGGCTGGCCACCGAAGCGAGCTTGACCTCACCCGAGCCGGTGAAGCCGGCGCCATGCCAGGCCATGGCAAGGCCGACGCCATGGGCCGTCCGCGCGCCGGCGGTGCGGTGGGCCCGGGCCTCGGCGGTCTGGGCACGCAGGCGCTCGAAGTCGGCAGCCGCGACGGCTCGCTCCAGCACCTCCTCGCCGCCCAGGCTCTCGCGCAGCACCTGGCCGCTGGGCGTCTCGTCGCCCGCGCGGTAGACCCAGCGGCGACGCAGCTCGAGCGGTGAGACGCCGAGCTCGTCGGCGATGCGGTTGGCCTGCATCTCGGCGGCGAACTCGGTCTGTGGCGCGCCGAAGCCGCGGAAGGCGCCGTTGGGTGGCGTGTTGGTCGCCACCGCCCGGCCGCGGATGCGCACGTTCGGGCAGGCGTATGGTCCGCCGGCATGGAGAGTGCCTCGGGAGAGAACGACCGCCGTCAGCGTCGAGTACGCGCCGCCGTCCATCACCACGTCGATGTCCTGCGCCACCAGAGTGCCGTCACGCTTGACGCCCCAGCGGCTGCGCACGATCGCCGGGTGCCGCTTGGTGGTCGCAGCCAGGTCCTCGTGGCGGTCGTAGATCATGCGCACCGGCTTGCCCACGCGCTGGGCCAGCAGCGCGGCGTGGATGGCGATGATCGAGGGGTACTCCTCCTTGCCGCCGAACCCGCCGCCCGTCTCGGCCTGGATGATCACCGCTTGCTCCCTGCTCAGCCCGAGCGCCCGCTTCAGCGCCTTGTGGACGTAGTACGGGCACTGCATCGATCCGTGGATGGTCACTCCGCCGCCCGGCCGTGGGACGGCGATCATGGCGTTGTTCTCGATGTACAGCTGCTCCTGGTGGCCGACGCGATATTCGCCCTCGACGACGAGGTCGGCCTCGGCGAAGCCGGCCTCCACGTCGCCCTTGGCGAGGTTGAAGTGCGCGAACTCCTGGGCGGACAGCAGCGGGTCAAAGACCGCCGGCAGCGGCTCGGTGCGCAGGCGGACGTGGCGCTTCGCATGACGCAACGTCTCGCGGTCGGGAGCGGCGAGCAAGGCGACGGGCTCGGCCTGATGCCGAATCTCATCCTCGACCAGGATCGGCTGGTCGTCGCTGATCAGGCTGACCACGTTCTCGCCGGGGATGTCGGCTGCTGTCAGCACGATCACGCGACTCCAGTCGAACGACGGATCGAGCTCGATGCCCAGCAGCCGCGCATGGGGCTCTGTTGAGCGGACGGTATGGCCGTACCACGCGCCGGGAAACGCCATGTCGTCCGTGTAGAGCGCGGTGCCGTTCAGCTTGGCCGGGCCCTCGCGGCGCAGGGGATAGGCACGTGCACTGCCCACGCCCAGCTCGCCGGGGGCGGGAGCGCGCAGCGGCGCGACAGGCGCCTCGGGTCGCGGAGCGGTGCGCGGCGGGCGGGTGGTGATCGTCATTGGTGCCCGATGGTAACGGCGCGCCGCCGGTCTTCCAAGCCGGGTGGCTGGTGCTAACGTGCTGCGGTCACAGCACGAGGAGAGGGCATGGACTGGGGTTTCGCGATCCTGCTGTTCCTGCACATCTTCGGAGCCGTTCTTGGCTTCGGACCGACTTACGCGTTCTTGATCCTGGGACCCATGACGGCCGCCGAGCCGGCACACGGGAACTTCGCTTTACGCTTCCAGAAACGGGTGTCGCACGGGCTGGTCGCGCCACTGGCCGTCTTGCAGGGCGTCACCGGCGTGCTGCTGGTCGCCTACATTGGCTTCGAGCTGTTCCAGCGCGGCTGGCTGATCGTGTCGATCATCCTCTATGCGATAACGCTGACGATCGGCTTTGGCGTGCTCATCCCTTCCGTACGCAAGCTGGTCGAGGCGACCTCCGGCCCGCCTCCGACGGCAATCCCCGGCGCTGCACCACCCGCGGGCCCGCCGCCCCATATCGCGGCGATCATCCGCCGCGCTCGTTTGGGCGGCATGACGAATGCTCTCCTGGTGATGGTGATCATCTTCCTGATGGTGGCCAAGCCGTTCTGACGGAGATCAGTCGTCAGGTGGTCCGACCTCGGCGATCACCCGTCGCAATTCGCGCGGGCGGTGCAACCGCCGACAGGCAGCATTACCGGCGCAACACCCGGCCAGGTAGCGCGCCGGTGTGCTCGCCGCCGGCCACGACGAGCACGCCGTTGACGATCACCTGCTCGATGCCGTCGGCAAACTGGCGCGGCTCGTCATAGGTCGCGTTCGATCGGACCGTGGCCGGGTCGAACACGACGACGTCGGCTTTCAGCCCATCAGCCAGCCGGCCCCGGTCGCGCAGCCCGAGCCTGTCAGCCGGCGCCGACGTCATCTTGCGCACCGCCTCCTCGAGCCACAGCCAGTGGTCCTCGCGCACGAACTCACCCAGGACGCGCGGGTACGAGCCGTAGGTCCGCGGCGAGGGCTTTTCGCCCAGGAACGTCGAGTCAGTGCCGACCATCCCCGCCGGGTGGCGGAAGAACGGCTCCATCGTCGGCTTCCAAGGCCCCGTCGTGACCTGGTTGACGCGCAGGTCCTCCTCGAGCAGCAGGTCGCAGATTGCGTCGATCGCATCCACGCCGCGCTCGGTCATCACCTCGGCCAGGCTGCGGCCCTCCCAGCGCATGTTCTGGGGCCGGGTGAAGGCGCCCAGCCTGACGTCCGACCAGCCCGCTGCCGACGCGTACGCCGCTCCCCGTGCCGCCAGCTCGGCGCGCACGCGTTGGCGCGCGGCACGGTCGGCCAGCCGCTCCTTGAGCGGCCGCGGACCGCCCTCCTGGATCCACTGCGGCAGCTGGATCAGCAGCCGCGTCGAGGCCCACTCGTATGGGTAGGAGTCGAAGGTCACGTCCAGGCCTTCAGCGCGCGCATCATCGACCAGCGCCAGCAGCTGGTCGGGCCCGCCGGGATGCGTCTGGCGATGGTAGAAGTGGGTGATGTGCGCCGGCCCGCCGCCGCGCCGACCGATCTCGATCGCCTCGCGGAAGGGGTCGAGGAAGCGGTCGCCGAGCGGGTAGCGGACGTGGGTGTGATAGAGCCCGCCGTGGCGCGCCGCCTCGGCGGTCAGCGCCGCCAGCTCATTAGTCGTGGCAAACGAGCCCGGCGGGTAGTCGAGCCCGGACGACAGCCCGAGGGCACCGGCCTTCATCGAGTCGGCAAGCAGCTGGCGCATATCCGCCACGGCCGCGCCGTCAGCCGGCACGTCCTCCCAGCCCAGCCGGCTGATGCGCAGGGCCGAGTTGCCGACGAGGAGGCCGATGTTGACCGCCACCCGGCCATCGAAGCGCTCGAGGTAGGCCGCCACCGATTCCCAGTCGGCCTCGATGTCCGGCGCGCCATCCAGGCCAGCGTTCATCTCGATAAGTGCCGCCAGATCGGCACGTGAGGGCAGCGGCGCATACGACAGCCCGTCGACGCCGACGACCTCGCTCGTCACGCCCTGGCGGACCTTGGGCTCGTGGCGCGGATCGGCCAGGATCATCAGCCCCGAATGGGAATGCAGGTCGATGAAGCCGGGTGCGACGACCTTGCCCCGGGCATCGATCACGCGCTGTGCGGACGGCCGCTCGTCGCCCGGCGCCACGAGCCGGAGCCGGTCGTCGACGACCGCCAGGCTGCCCGGCCGGCCCGGGCCGCCAGTGCCGTCGACCAGGATGCCGCCCTCGATCAGCAGGTCGCATGGCTCAAGGGCTGCGGTCAGGCCGTCGTCCTCCCCGGCTGGCCGGCGCCATCCTCAGCCGCCGGCAGGCGACGGCCGCGAACCCAGGCGCCACGAACCATGTCAGGCCGGCTGCGGAAGATGAGCCGGCTCATGATCTCGGATGGATCATCGCTGTCCTCGCCGGCGATCGGCGCGGTCAGCCGTGGGTCGAGGCAGATGAAGTCGGCTTCTTTGCCGACCTCGAGCGAGCCGATGGCGTCGTGCTGGCCCAGAGCCCGCGCGCCCTCGAGCGTGCCCATACGCAACCAGTCCAGTGGCGCCAGCGGCGGCCGTGCCTCGCCGAGCATCGTACGCAGGCCGCTCTGCGTATAGGCGCCGGCACGCATCACCCCGAACAGGCTGACATCCGGGCCGGCCGCGACATCGCTGCCCAGGCCAACGACCAGGCCCGCCTCGAGGTGGCGGGCAAGGTTCATCACGCCGCTGGCCAGGAAGAGGTTCGAGGAGGGACAGTGAGCGATCCGGGTCTCGCTCTGCGCGAGCTGTCGCACCTCGCGGTCTGAGAGGTGGATGGCGTGGGCCATGATCGTCTGCGGTCCCAGGCCTCCGGCGCGGTCATAGACATCGGCGTAGTCGAGCGCGTCGGGGAACAGGCGGCGCACCTCCTCGACCTCGTTGCGATCCTCGGACAGGTGCGTCTGCCAATACGTGCCAGTCGCCTGGGCCAGCGCGGCTGATTCGCGGAGCATGTCTGCCGAACAGCTGACGGCGAAACGCGGCGTGACCGCGTACCGCAGCCGGCCATCGTCGCGGCCGTGCCAGCGGTCGATCAGGTCGGCGGTCTGGCGCAGCGAGAGCTCGAGCACATCATGGTCGGCGACAGTCGGGTCGTAGCGCAGACGATCCATCATCACCTTGCCAATGACCGCCCGGATGCCGTGCGCTTCGGCCGCCCGGAAGCAGGCGTCGAGGCTGGGCTCATAGACCGCGCCGTAGAGCACGACCGTCGTCGAGCCCGCGGCGGCAAACGCCCGGTACGCCGCCGGAGCGAGCCGTTCGGCAGTCGGCTCGTCGAAGTCGCGTTCGAGCGGGAAGATGTACCGTTCGAGCCACGACATCAGATCAAGTCCCGCGCCGAGCCCCGCGTTGGGCAGCTGCGGCAGGTGGGCGTGGAGGTCGATCAGCCCGGGCAGCAGCAGCAGCGGTCGCAGGTCGACCACATCCTCGGTCGAGCTGCGCCAGGCCGAGACGGCCGCGATGCGGCCCCTTGCGTCGACCTCGAGCAGGCCGTCGTGCAGGTAGCGCGTGCCCGCTCCGTCGAGCGGCGTCAGGATCCGGGCGCGCAGCGCGAACGGCGGCCCAGCGGGAAGCACCCCGTCCGCGCGATCGCCCGAGCTTCCGCTTGAGCTGAGTGGCCGTGGCTGCACATGCGCATTGTCGCCCACAGCGGCATGGTCGGGCGACCCGGCTATCCTGAAAAGCGAGTCGTTGATGAGAGGAAGATCGACACCGTGAAGCGGCACGCCCTGCGGGTCGCCGTGCTTGCCAGCTTGATGCTGGTCATGGCCCCCGCGCCATCGGCGGCAATCTCCCGCGCCCAGTTCCCCACACAGAGCCTTGGCAGTCGGGGCAGCGATGTGGCTGCGTTGCAGCACCTGCTGCGGAGTCAGGGCGTAAGCATCGCGGTCAGCGGCTACTTCGATGCAGCAACTCGGGCGGCGGTGGCAGACTTCCAGAACGGGAACGGGCTCAAGGCTGACGGTGTCGCGCGGCCGCCAACGTGGCAGGCCCTCGTTCCCACACTGGAGCGCGGGGCGCGCGGCGAGGCCGTGCTGGCGCTGAAGCGACAGCTCAACGACAAGCGCGATGCCGGCCTAGCAGCGGGCGAGCTCTATGACGCGCCCACGGTTCAGGCCGTTCGTGCCTTCCAGCGGCGCATGGGCTTGCCTACGACCGGCGCGGCCGACCGCGCAACCTGGCGCCACCTCCTGTGGTCCTTTGCGCCGGTGCCCTCGGCAGGGGCGGTGTGCGACTACTCGCTCCATGGCGGGCCGTCACGCCAATGGGGCACCGCCTCGACTGTCGCACAGCTGGCCGCGGCCGGTGAGCTGTACCAGCGGCGGACCGGCCAGCGGCTTGCGGTGGGCGATATCAGCCTCGAGCGTGGCGGCAGCCTCGCGGGCCACCGGACACACCGCGTAGGCCTCGACGTTGACGTCCGTCCGGCCCGAACCAGGGGAAGCTCATGCCGAGCGGGCATCTCTTACCGGATGCGCAGCTATGACCGGCAGGGCACGCGAGAGCTGATCCAGGCAATCCACGACGCGGCGCCCGGCCACGTGAAGGTGATCTACTTCAACGACGCACAGTTGATCCGTGAGGGGCTCACGGTGCGATATCCGAACCACGACGCCCACCTTCACATCCGCTACTGCGAGGCCGACCACCCGCTGGCCGCGTACCGCTGCCCTAACAGCGCAACCCATGCCGCCGAGGGCCTGGCCGATCCTCTCGACCGGGGATCCTCCGCTGTCTGGGTGCGCACTTTGCGCGTCCTCGCCGACGACTTTCGCTCAGTTCACGGCGGGCTCCTTCAAGAGCTTTCGAAGGGGCCGGTTCTGTCGCCAGCGCGCACCTGGTTCGGCCGCTGTTCGGCGAGCGGCTGCACGTGGGCGCACTGAGCAGGCGGGTCGTGACGCAGCCGCCGGCGGTACCTTCGACCATCCGATCGGCCGCCTGACGATCCGCCCTTGGTGGGCGAAACTTGGCCCGATGAACGCCACTCGACGCCTCCGCCTGGTCTGGCTCGCCGGTCACGCCGCTTGCTTGGTGCTGCTAGCGCCGGTACGCGTGCTGGCTGCTGACCCGCCTGAGGCCAGCGGTACGCCGGGCGCCGCGCCGCTGCTGGTGATCCTGCTGCTCGGCTCGCTGACCGCGGGCATCTTCTTTGCCAGCCCGCTGCGGCGGCGGATCGCGAGGCGTGCCCGTGTGGACTCCACGGCCGGCCCGACAGGCGCCGACGCCCAGCGCCCACGCGCGCTGGGTAACCTCCGCCGGCGCCTCCAGCCAGTGGCCGTGCTGCTTGCCCGCGGCCAGGGCATCCTCGACCGCATGCTCGACGCCGTCGGAGAGAGGCTCGCCAGCCGAGGCCGGCAACTCGGCGGCCGCAATGTCGATGCGCAGCTCCCGCCCATGCTCGGCGGCGACATCTTCTTCGATGACGAGCCACGGCCGCGCATCCCGCCGCAGCCCGAGGAACGCAGCTTGCCTGTGGCTCGGCAGATGCCGGCAAGCCCCTGGTCGACGGGCAACCTGAGCGATGACCGCTACTGGCCGAGCCGCTGATTGAAACCCGGGCGCATCGTCCGAGCAGTCGGCGTAAGCCGCACACTTGAGCGCTGGAGGGCCATGCTTCGCCGATGAGCGAAGCACCCAGGCCTGAGGATCTCGGAGACCAGCGCACGCCAGTGGCCCCGGAGCCGCCCGAGGACGGTCGTTCCATTGCCGATCCGCGCAGCGATGAGGGGGTCAGCGGCGCCGCGGCGCGCTTTCCCTACTGGTTCGTGGTGATCGGCGTAGTGCTCGTGGCGGCAGTTGTGCTGGCGTTCGTCTGGCTGGTCTTGCCGCCGCGCTGACCCTGCTTGCGCCGGCTGCGCCGGGGGCGCGCGCGCGACGGCGCGTCGAGCATGCTGGCCGGTACCTTCCTGATTTCCACCACGTCAATCCCCCTGCGACTGAGAGCCTAGGTTAGCCCAGCGGCCGGCGGAGAGTTCGGCGGGGATGCTCGATCGAGCCTCTGGCTCGAGCATCGCGCCAACGACCAGTCGCGCCGATTCGGGCCCGCTGGACATGCCCCACGGGCCGTGACCGGCGCACACGAAGAGTCCCTCGCAGCCACTCACCGGTCCGATCAGCGGCCGGCCATCGACGCTGACCGGCCTGGCGCAGGCCCGCACCCCGACGCGCTCGGCGCCCGCCAGGGCCGGCACGAACATCGCGCCGCGGGCCATCAGCCGCGCGGCCTGCTCAGCGAGGTCAGGCGGCTCGAGCAGGAAGGTCGAGCCGACGCTGCTCAGCCCGGCGGCGTTCACGAGGCTGAACGACGACGCCACCTCGGAGCCGCCCGGCTCGATGCCCAGCTCCTCGACGACGTGGCGCGGTGCGTCCGGCAGCCGGACGGAGACCACGACCCCGTACGTCGGCGCGATGGGTGGCCACCCGGTCCAGCCCGGTACGACCGACGGCGACCATGGCCCTGCCGCCACCAGCGCCTGCCCGACCGCCACGCGCTCGCCGCCCCTGAGCAACACGCCGGTCAGACGCCCGCCGGCGACTACCGGCCGTGCCTCGATGCCGCTACGGATGACGACCCCTGCCCGCGCCGCGCGCCGGCCGTAGGCAAGCGTCGCCGCCGCCGGCACGACCGGGTAGCCCGTCTCGATCAGCACAGCTCCGAGCCCCTCGGCGAGGCCCGGCTCCAGCGCCAGCAGCTCGTCCCCGGCCAGCGCTCGGGGAGCAAGCTCAGGCACGGTCCGGGCCAGCTCGGCCGCGGCCAGCTCGACGACTGGGGCGTCCGGGCTGACCAGCAGGATGCCAGCCGGCTTGTCGGTCATGCTGAACTCGGCGTCGCCGGCGGCCAGCTCGCGATAGAGCTCCAGCGATCGATGGTGGAGCATGGCCAGCACCGGATCGTAGGGGTGCTGGAGCACACCCGAGTTCCGGCCCGAGGCACCTGCCGCCAGCTCGGCCCGCTCGAACAGCACGACCGACCGACCGGCCTCTGCCAGGAAGGCCGCCGCGGCAGTGCCGATGATGCCGCCCCCGATGACGGCGACGTCGCAGGCCAGGCGCACTAAACCGGCGGTGCGGTGGGTGGCGCAAGCGGTGGCTTGGTCGTGTCAGTCTGCGCGCGTGCCAGCCGACCTTCTTCCGCTTCGCGCTCCGCCGCGTCGAGGACGTCGTCATTGAGCACCTCGCGCGCGAGCAGCAGCAGCGCGATCAGCACCGCGCCGACGACGAAGACGATCTCGAGTCCGAACAGCTCGCCCAGGACACCTCCGAGCAGGGCGCCGATCGGCATCGTGCCCCAGGCCAGCAGGCGGTAGACGGAGTTGACGCGGCCGAGCAGCTGGTCAGGGATGATGCCCTGCCGGAACGACACGGTGATCACGTTCCAGACGACCCCCGCCGAGCCGCCAACGACGAAGCTTGCACCGACGACGAAGGGATTGGGCGTGAGCGCCGGGATGCCGGTGCTGACCGCCGAGGCCAGGATGGCGGCCACCAGCAGCCGCGCCCTTCCGAAGCGGCTGACCAGCCGGCCGGCATAGACGGAGCCGGCGATGCTGCCTATGGCACCGGTGGTGAGCAGCACCCCGAACTCCGGCTCGGACAGGCCCATTGGCCCAGGGGCGATCGCGAACAGGACGAAGATCGCGAAGGCTGCCGAGGAGGCCAAGTTCATCACCCCGACCATGACCGCCAGCGTGCGCAGCAGGCGGTGCCCGAGGAGGTAGCGCAGCCCCTCTACGATGTCGCTGCGAATGCGCGTTGGCGGGCCTTCGCGGACTGGTCGGAACGAGCCAACGATGGCGAACAGCAGCAGCGCCGCCACCAGCCACGCCGCCGCCGACAGGCCGAACGCGCTGACGATCGCCAGCGCCATCAGCAGGCCGCCGAGCGGCGGCCCGACAAACTGGTTGGCAACGATCTCGACGCCGTACAGCCGGCCGTTGGCGGTCGGCAGCTGCTCGCGCCTGACGAGCGCCGGCATGACGCTCTGGGCCGCCGTGTCGAACAGCGTCTCGCCGATGCCCAGGATCAGCCCGACGGCATACAGCAGGACGAGGTTCTCGAAGCCGAAGAACACCGATGCCGCAAGCAGGCCGGCGATGGCGGCACGCAGCAGCTGTACGGCGACCATCGTCCGGCGCCGGTCGAGCCGGTCGGCCAGCGCGCCGGCGATCAGCACGAACAGCAGCCACGGCAGGCGCATCGCGATCGCCAGGCCGGCGATCAGCAGCGGCGAATCGGTCAACCTGACCGCCAGCAGCGGCAGCGCGATGAAGAAGACGCCATCGGCCAGGTTCGAGAACGCCGACGACGCCCACAGCTTCCAGTAGTTGGCCCCCAGGCCGCCGCCGAACCTGCTCAGCACCGCGTGAGTCTAGCGATCGCGAACTCGCGCTACACTCGGCGCCAATGCGCGGCTGCGAAGGGAGACGAACGTGGACCTGATCGAGCGAATCGACAAGCTGATCGACAGCAAGCACCTGCTGACCCACCCCTTCTACACGAAGTGGACTGAGGGCACGCTGCCCAAGGAGGCGCTGCAGGAGTACGCCCGCCAGTACTACGCCTTCGAATCCGCCTTCCCGCGCCTGCTGTCAGCCATGCACACGCGGACCGAGTCGGCCGCGGTTCGCCAGCAGCTGCTCGACAACCTGTGGGACGAGGAGCACGGTGCGGAGAACCATGCCGAGCTGTGGCTTCGCTTCGCTGAAGGCGTCGGTGTCGATCGCGAGGACGTCCGCAGCGCGCCGCACAACGAAGCCACGCAGGCGCTGGTCGAGATGTACCGGCAGGTCTGCAGCGCGGCGCCCGTCGCCGATGGCGTGGCCGCGCTGTACGCCTACGAGCGCCAGGTGCCGCAGGTCTCGGGCTCCAAGATCGAAGGCCTGAAGAAGCACTTCGGCGTCGACGACCCGCGCGCCATCGAGTTCTTCGTCCTGCATGGCGAGCTCGACCTCGAGCACTCCCAGGCTGAGCGCGAGATGCTGCGCTCGCTCATCGCCGACGCGGACCCGGAGCCGATCGAGCGAGCGACCAGTCGCGCGCTCGATGCGTGGTGGGACTTCCTCAGCGCCGTCGACCAGCCGGCGACCGTCGCCGCCGCCTGACGGAGCAGCACCGCTAGTCGCCGCAAGGAGCGACGTTCCGCCAGTTCGGCACGCTGTCCTCGACCAGCTGGCCGTCGTCCGGCCCGAAGGCCAGCACCAGCCGGCGGTTGTCGCGTTCGCCGCAGCCGCCGTCCTTCTCAACGTGCTCCCAGCTGCCGAGCGTGTACTTGTACTCGATGCTCGTGCCCTCGGCGCCGGCGAGGGTGATCGTCCAGTGCGTGTCGTCGACCTTCTCCATCTGCGTGGCGCTCGGATTCCAGTCCGGATGGCCGCCCTCGAACCGGCTGAGCGTGCCAGCGATGTGGACCACCTGGTCGGCTATCTCCGCTGACGGCGACGGGACGGTGACGGTGAAGGTCACGCTTACCAGCCGCGCTGCGGCGGTGGCCGTGACCTCGGCCGGCGGTGAGAAGTTCCATGAGCTGTCGTAGGCCATCACTTGATAGGTGTAGCTGGCACCTTCGATCACGTCACTGTCAGTGAACGTCGTATCGCTCGTCCGGCCGAGGTCGGTCGGCGCTGGATCGGAGCTGTCGGCTCGGTTGACGTGATAGCCCGCCACGTCCGCATCCGCCGGCGGCTGCCAGGCCAGCTCCACGCCGGCGGGCGAGGCGGACAGCACCTCCAGGCCGGCGGGCGCCGCCGGTGGCTGCGTGTCATCGCTGGGCACCACGGTCAGCCTGCCCGTCCGGCCACGGCCGTCGGCGCTGCGCTCGAATTCACCGTCGAGATCAGCGTAGAGCCAGTAGCGGCCGCGGCTGGTGGTGAAGCGGAAGACGTAGTCGTGCTCGCCGAGTGCTTGGGGTAGCGGGCTTGCGCACAGGCGGTCGCTGTCGCCGCTCGGGCCACTGTAGGTCGCCGGCACCCACGTCCACGCGTTTCCCTCGGCGTCCGGCGCTGAGCCGACCGGCCCGTAGCCTAGCGCGCCCTCGAGCGTCGCAAGCGGGCCGGCGGGGCCGGTGCGCCCGGCGACCCAGGCCTCGCCGCAGATGGGCCCCGTCGGCGTCACCGCGCTGATGGTGTGGCTCAACGTTGCCGGCTCGACCAGCCGGGCGGTCTCGATCGAGAGGCGCGGGATCTCTGAGGTCTCATTCGAGTAGCCGCTCTCGTTGCCCGCCGCGTCGATCGCCGTCACGACATAGTGGTACAGCCGGCCATTGTCGAGGCCGCTGTCGTTGTAACGCGGCTCTGCCACAGGCAGCTCGTTGATGCGCACCCAGCCGCCGCCTGACAGCGGGCTACGGTAAACGTTATAGATGCCCTCGCCGCTGGGCCGCCAGGCGAGCTCGACATAGCCGTCACCCAGGTCGCTCACGCGCGCCTCAGCGGGCGCTTCTGGTGCAGCCAGGTCGCCGCCCGTCGTGACCAGCACCAGCCCCGCCAGCGCGGGCAGGCTAACGGTCAGGCCCTCTGGGCCGGTGGTGAGTGCCGTCTCCGGTGCGCCGTTGACCGAGTAGGCCACGGACAGCTCGGTGCCTTCGGGCACGAAGCCGGCCGTGGGCACGCTAAGGCTGCGCTCCTCCGGGCTGGCATTGAGCAGCACCACGACTGCCTGCGCGTCGGTCCGTCGGGCCAGGGCCACGGTCCCTCCGACGTCGTCGGTCGCGAGCACACGCAGGTCGCCGTCAACCATCGCCGGCTGGTCGCGCCGTAGGGCGCTCAAGGATCGGTAGTGCTCGAAGAGGTCCATGTCGGGCTCGCCGCCAAGGTCGGCCCATGGGAATGTCCGCCGGTCGTCCGGATCGTCGTCGCCAGTCAGCCCAACCTCGTCCCCGTAGTAGATGGTCGGCATGCCCGGGACGCTGAACTGGATGAGCGACGCGAGGCGCAGGCGGGCCTTCCCTTGAGCGACGTTGTTGGCGTCGAGCTCGCGCCCGGCGCGGTTCTCGATGCCCGGCGTGAGCGTCCAGAGGATGCGCTCAGTGTCGTGCGAGTCGAGCAGGTTCATGAGCGTGAAGTGCGTCGCGGCCGGGTAATCCTCCTGGATCGACAGCAGCCGCTCCGCGAAACGTGACGGGCTGAGCGACTGGCCGCTGTCAGGGAAGCCCTTGGCATCGAACTGGTGTGGCGCGAGCAGGCCCAGGGCGGCGTCGCGCAGCCGATAGTTCATCGTCGTGTCGAAGCGGTCGCCGCGGAGGTTGCGTAGCAGCGCCGCGTCCTTCTGCCAGGTCTCACTGATCGTCAGCGCCTCCGGGTCCGTCTCACGCACGACATCGCGGAAGATGCGCCAGTAGTCGCGCGGGAACGAGACGTCGCCCGATACGTCCATCCGCCAGCCGGCCGCGCCGGCCTCGAGCCATCGGCGGGTGATGCTGTCAGGCGCTGTCAGGAAGTGCTCCTGCACCGGCTCGCGGATCTTGAGCAGGATCGGCAGCGTGTCGAAGCCGAACCAGCTCTGGTAGTTGGCCGTCCCGGGTCCGTTCGGGCCGACACACGGACCGCGGGCGGTGGTCATGTAGAACCACTCGCGATAGGGCGAATCCATGCTCTCGCAGGCGCCGACCTCGTCGTAGTGGCCATAGCGATCGAAGAACGGGCTGTCCGACGAGGTGTGGTTGAAGACGCCGTCGAGGATCACGCGCATGCCGAGTTGGCGCGTCGCGGCGATTAGCTCGTCGAAGTCTTCGCGATTGCCCAGGTATGGGTCGATTTGCGTGTAATCGCGCGTGTCGTAGCGGTGGTTGGAGCCGGCAGCGAAGATCGGGTTGAAGTAGATCGTGTCGACGCCAAGATCAGCCAGGTAGTCGAGCTGCTCGATCACGCCACGTAGGTCGCCGCCCATGTAGTCGCGGCCGCGCGGCCCCTCGATGTTCGGGCTCCAGCTCGGTGGCTCGTCATCGAAGCGCCACGGGCACGATTCCGCGTCGGCGCCCGTATAGCGGCGGCAGAAGCCCTCCGGCAAGGTGTCCCAGGTCAGGCTGAGGACGGGGTCGTCGTAGCGGATGTCGCCGGTCTGCGGGTCGTTAGCCGGATCGCCGTTGCGAAAGCGGTCGGGGAAGATCTGATAGGCCACGGCACCGCTCGGCCACGCCGGTGCCTCGAAGCCCGGCTCATGGACCATCAGCGCGTAGCCGTTGTCGACCGCCACCGGCGTCGCCCGGCCGCGGCCGCCGTCCAGCGCGGGCGTGTCGTCGGCATAGTAGGCCGACACGGCGCCGTCGCTGGCGATGAAGCGGTACCAGAGGTTGTCGGCGGTCCCACCATCGATCGTCGCCTCCCAGAAATCGCAGGCCAGGCCCGCCTCGTCCGCCGCGGCGTCGTAGCACGCGACGTTTTCGGCCGCGAGCGTCATGTCGAGCATCTGCTCGGCACCCAGGTTCTGGCTGAAGAGCCGCAGCCGCACCGCGGTCAGGTCGTTCCAGTAGCTACGCAGGCGCAGCCTGACCGAGGTCCCAGCCGGCACCGCGCCGCCGGGCGTGCGGTATAGCAGGTCGCGCGAGTCGTGGCGCAGCCCGGCGGGATCGATGTGACCGTCGTGGCCGTGCGCCGGTGGTGGCGTGGGCGAAGGAGCGGCCGGCGGCGAGGGTGCGCCGGTCGGGGAGGGAGCCGGTGTGTCGCTCGGATCGATGACGGTGGGCACTGGGTCCGGCGAGCCGCACGCGACGGCAACGAGGACGACGAGCGCCAGCCGGCCAGCCCATCGGGCGCGGCGCCGCCGGTTCAAACCGTGGCCTCCCCTACGGGCGACCCGGTGAACGGAGGCGCGAGGCGCCGACAGCTGCCGTTCACGCGTGGATCCCCTCTTTGGTGGGACGGCGGGCCCGGCCGGTCATCGGAAGCCCTATGGCTCTGGCTGGGGCGCTACCGCGCCCTGCCGTCCACCAGAGCATTGTCGCCCCCTCGTCAAGGTCGGACACCCCGGCGCGCGGGGCGCGGGCGAAAGCGCACTGCAACGGCTCGGTCGCCAACCGAATGTGGACGTAGCCGCCCGGAGCTCCATGCTATGGCCCATGGCGACCGATCCGTCTGACGAGCAGACTCCGCGCCGACCACGCACCAGTGGTGAGAGCGCGCGGCTGCCGGTCCAGGTGGCGCTCATCCTGCTCGGCCTTTTCATCGGCCTGCTGGTGCTGTGGTGGGTCTGGCCGCTGATCATCGGCGGCTGAGGCGCCGAATCGCCCACCGGTGGGCTCGCTCACTGGCCCTCGCGGTAGCGCTGAGCTGCCTCGGCCCGATTGCGCACGCTGAGCTTGTGCAGGATGTTGCTGACGTGGGTCTCGACCGTTCGCGGTGAGATGGTCAGCGCACCCGCGATCTCCCGGTCGGTCAGCCCGTCGGCAAGCATTGCCAGGACGTCGTTCTCGCGCGGGCTGAGCGCAAGAAGGTCGTCCTCGACGCCGGCCGTGACCCGGCCTCGGCGCGCGGCCTCGGCGAAGTGACGGAGGGCACGCGCGGCGAAGCGGCGCGACATCGCCAGCTCGCCACGCTGGGTCCCGCGCAGGGTGCGCAGCAACGCCTCCGGGCTGAGGTCCTTGGTCAGGTAGCCGGCGGCGCCGCGGGCGACCGCATCGAGCAGGTCGCGCTCGGACGAGGACACGGTCAGCATCACGATCTTGGTCTGGGGCAGCCGCGGTGCCAGCTCCTGGAGCAGCTGCAGCCCGCCCATCCCGGGCAGGTCGATGTCGAGCAGCATGATGTCCGGCCGCAGCACGGGCGCGAGCGCCAGGGCCTCCTCCGCGCTCGCCGCCTCGCCGACCAGCTCGACGTCGGCGGCGCTGATCGCCTGGCGCACCGCCGAGCGAACCAACGCGTGGTCGTCGACGAGCATCACTCGCAGGCTGCTGCCCGGCTGGCTCATGTCTGCTGCCCTCCGCTGCTCACTTGCCCGGACCGCCCGCACCGCCGTTGCCACCACCGATCGGCACTGATAGCTCGACCTCCGTGCCGCCGGACGGCTCCGAGATGACCCGCAGCTCGCCGCCCATCAGCCGCGCGCGCTCTTTCATGCCCTGCAGCCCGAGCCCGTCGCCGCTTGACTCATCAGGCCGGAACCCGCGGCCATTGTCTGCTACGTGGAGCCGCAGGCGCCCGTTCTCGACTTCAGCTCCCACCCGTACGACGGTCGCGTCGGCGTGCTTGCGGACGTTCGTCAGTGCCTCCTGCAGGATGCGCAGCACCTCCGCCTGGGTGCGCGGCGGCAGGGGCGCGCTGGGCAGATCGGCAAACTGCACCTCCGAGCGCAGCCCGGAGCGCGCGCTGAAGTCATCGACGATCTGGCCGAGCAGCTCGGGCAGCGGCTCGTCGCGCTCGCCGGCGCGCATCGTGACCACGGCCTGCTTCGCCTCCGCAATGGCCGAGTCGAGCGCCTGCGTGACCTCGGCCGCCAGCGGACGTGCATCGTCGGGCACCATCGAGACCAGCCGCTCGTGCTTGAGCTTGGCGAACCACAGGTCCTGCGCCAGGCCGTCGTGCAGCTCGCGCGCGAGACGCGTCCGCTCCTCGAGGGTCGCTCGCTCGGCCTCCGACTGGCGCAGCCGGTCCATTGCCGCGTACGCCGAGCGCAGCGCGCGCAGGTCTGAGCGAGACTCGGCGTTGATGCCCAGCAGCAGCACGAGGAAGAACGCCACGCGCAGCGCGTCCTGCGTCGTCACCAGCGCGGTGTAGGTGGCCGGGTAGATGGCGAAGTGCACCTCGGCAAAGGCAGCGATCAGCAGCGCCACGGCCAGGTAGCCGTCGGCGACCGGCCCGTCGCGCACGTAAGAGCGGCGATAGGCGACCATGCCCACGAGGTAGAGCACCATCGCAACGCCGGGTAGCAGCATGCCGAGCAGGGTGATGTCCGGCAGCGGCGCGACCGTCTCCGGATCAGCGCAGCAGCGGATCAGCAGCTGCATGCCCTGCTCGCCGACGAACGGCGGCAGCAGGTCACGCAGCGCCCAGGCGATTGCCGTCAGCGCCGACAGGCCGATGACCGGCAGGAGCAGGGTCCGGCGCACGCTCGGCTGGCGCCGCAGGCCGGTGCCCATCGCCGCCAGCCCGCCGATGGCGAACAGGACCGCGGCCACGATGTTGGTCATCGTCCAGACGTACATCGGCAGCTGCTCCGGCTGGCCGAGCGTCAGCCCGAAGCGCCCCTCGGCGCGGAGCACGATCAGGGTCAGGTTGACGACCCCTGCCCAGGCCAAGACCAGGAAGGCCGCGCTCTGGAATAACCCGGCCAACCGGCCCGATTCGCGATAGCGGGCGAGCGCAAGGCCGGCCAGACTGATCGCGCCTAGGGATGTGAGCGACAGGACGACGACGTACAGCGAGCGGTCGAGGAGGGCGAAGGCGAACTGCGGATCCGTCGCGATGACGGCCAGCGACAGCGCGAGCGCCAACGCCACCGATACGAGGATGAGGTCGAGACGACGCAGCCCCAGGCGGTCCGTATCCCATTGGCGACGCTGCATGACGAGTCGATGATAGGTCCGCCGGCCGGGCTGGCGGTGCTCGATCAACGCGTGGCCCTCGCGCCCACTCGAACGGCCGCGCCTTGCGGCGCGGCCGGAGAAAGTTGCCAGTAAATGCCGGAGCCGGACCGCGCCCCAGCGCCGATCCGGCTCCTATGCTCGTCCTCTGGCCCCGCCGTGTAAGGGCCCGCGACTGAGCTGGGATGTTCTCATTGGTGCCGGAACAGATGCTGTCCGATCCGACTGCCATAGGATGCCCCTCCGGATCGCCCACGCCTATCCGAGAACCTACGGAATTGACTACGTAGTCGCGCCTCCGTACTCGGATTGCGGGTTCGCGCTAAGTTGCGGCCGATGGATCGCGCGCTGACCGAACGCCCGGCACCGGGCTGGCTCATCTGGACGGCCCTGCTGATCGTCTACGTCGTCTGGGGCTCGACCTACCTGGCGATCGCCATCGTCGTCGACAGCATGCCGCCGCTGCTCTCAGCCGGCGGCCGCTTCCTGCTCGCAGGCGCGCTGGTCGCCGGCTTCCTTGCGTTGCGCCTCGGTCCACGCGTCCTTGCGCTCAGCCGCGACCAGGTGCTCGGCTCGGGCTTCGTCGGGCTGGCCCTGCTGCTCGGCGGCAACGGGCTGGTGGTGCTCGGTGAGCGTGACGTGCCGAGCGGGCTGGCCGCGCTGATCATCGCCGTCGTGCCGCTGTGGGTGATCCTGCTGCGGCTGCTGTTCCGCGAGCAGGTGGCCCGGGGCACACTCGTGGGCGTCCTGATCGGTTTTGCCGGCGTGGCCGTGCTGGTGGTGCCGGGCGGGATCAGCGGCGCAGTCGACCTGGCCGGGATGCTGATGCTGGTCGTGGCCGGGGCCAGCTGGGCCGTCGGCTCGTACTACTCCAAGCGGCTCGCGCTGCCGCGGAACCCGTTCGTGTCGACCGCCGCCCAGATGGTCGCCGGCGGTCTCGGGCTGGTCGTGGTCGGGTTGCTGGCGGGCGAGCTGGGCATGCTCGGCAGCGGCCAGGCGTTCGCGACAGAGTCGGTCATCGCCCTGGCGTACCTGGTCGTCTTCGGCTCGATCCTCGCCTTCAGCGCCTACACCTGGCTGCTCCAGCACGCCCCGGTGTCAAAGGTGGCGACCTATGCCTACGTCAATCCGGTCGTGGCGCTGATCCTTGGTGTGGCGTTCCGCAACGAGGCCATTGGCCTGGCCATAGTCCTCGGCGGAGCGATGATCGTGGTTGCCGTCGGGCTGGTCATCCGGACCGAATCGCGGCCACGCGTGTCTGTAGGTGCGCTCGATGCGCCACCGATGCAGGGCGCGCTGCCGGCGAATGTGGAAGGCGCGGACGACGAGTCTGCCGAGCCGACGATCAGCCGGAGCGGGTGACCGGCGGCACCTCGTCCGGGTCGAACTGCTCCTCAGGCGAGGCCGTGGCATCGCCGACATCCCCGACCTGGGCCGCCTCCTCGGCCGTGCCGCCTGGGTCGACGCCGCCGCCGACTCCAGTCTGCTGGCGGTGCTCGTGCTCCGGCAGCGCATCGAGACGCTCCTGCTCACGTTCAGATCGATCGTCCATCACAAAACCTCTCGCTTGAAGGGCGTGCGCCGAGGGTTGACCAGCGAGCGCCAAGGCTGTTCGGGCTCCGGGCGCGGCGGGCTTTCAGGCGGGCTTCAGATCAGACAGCAGGCGCGCCAGCTCGCGCGCGTTGGTCGCGCCGTAGTTGGCGTAGCAGTTGTTCATCAGCACGTGCATCTCGCGCGTCTCGCGGCTGGCCTCAAGCAGCCGCGGCGCCCATTCGGCCAGCTCGTCGCGGTCGTACAGGTAGCGGAAGCGCTCGACGACCGGGATGCCCGGCCGCTCCCAGGTCTCGGCGCGGCGGCCGTGGAAGCGGACCACGGCCAGCTCGGGCGAGGTGACGGCGGTGATCGGGGGGACGCTGCTCTTCATGCCCTGTGGCTCGTCGACTATGACGAACGGGATCGAGTTGTCGGACAGGAAGCGCAGCGTGCGCTCGGCGTTCTTGTCGTTGAACCAGGAGGCGTTGCGCAGCTCGACGGCGAAACGCTGCTCGCCGAGTCGCTGCCGCGCCTCGAGGATCGCGTCGCGGCTCTCGGAGATGGGAAAGAACCAGCGCGGGTACTGCAGGATCACCGCCCCCAGCTGACCGCTCTCGCGCAGCGGCTCCAGACCGTCGAGGAACGCCGCCCAGACCGCGTCGCGCAGCACCGCCGGCAGGTCGCGCGCATAGATCCGCCGTTTCTCGTGCAGCTCGGCGGGCAGCTCGTCGCGCAGGTACTTCGGCAGCCGCTTGGTTTCCGTCGGCTGGCCGGTCAGCAGCGCGTGTGCCTTGACGTCGAAGACGAAGTCGGGCGGGGTGCGCTGGACCCACAGCTCTGACGTCCGTCGAGCAGGCAGCGCGTAGTAGGTGGCGTCGACCTCCACCACCGGGAACTGGCTGGCGTAGTAGTTGAGCCGCTCCTCGGCACTGTCTGCGCCGGGCGGGTAGAAGACGTTGCCTGCGGTCATCGTCGGATCCGTCCAGGATGAGGTGCCGAGCCGGATGGTGGCCGCGCCGTCGGCCAGGCGCAGCGGCTGGACTGCGGCATCGAGCACGCCGGCCGCCCGCTCGGCGGCGACGTCGGGGCCGGGATCGTGGCGCTGGTCCGTCACCGGCTCATTCTGGCGGCTCGGCCGAGGACGGCCAGCACGGTCGTGGCCGGCGCGGCTGCGAGCAGCACGAGCGCCGTCTCGTAGCCGCTGCCGACGAGGTCGGACAGCAGCGGCAGGTGGAGATCGCGCTGCACCAGCGCACTCGACAGGGCGGCGCCCATCGAGCCGCCGAAGAAGTAGATCAGGTTGTAGCTGCCGACCGCGATCGGCGCCAGCCCGCCTTCGAAGCGACGCATCAGCTCGTCGAGCAGCGGCGCGTTGAGCAGGCTGAAGCCGATGGCCAGCGGGATCATGGCCGCCGCGATCGCGGGCGGCGGCGCGCCGGCTCCCAGGATCGCCAGGCCGCACGGACCGAGCGACAGCATCGACAGCGCCAGCACGACCACCGCGCGGCTGCCGATGCGCCGCGTCACGCGGCCGTTGTTCGGTGACAGCACTGCCGTCGTCAGTGCCATCGGCACGAGCAGGAGGCCGAGCTCGAGACCTGTCCGACCCTGGGCGTCGGCGACGGCGACGGGCACGATGACGAGCGTGCCCAGGAAGGCGCTCATGCCGACCGCGCCGAGCAGCACCAGCCGCCGGTAGATCGGATCGAGCAGCACCTCGCGCGGCAGGAAGCGGCCGCCGCGCCCGATGGTGTGCCACAGCACCCCGGCCAAGGCAAGCCCGAGGACGACCAGCGCCCCGACCGTCAGCGGCGCGACGCCGAGCACGGGCAGCCGGTTGAGCAGCAGCACGGCGGCCAGCGCCGCGATGCCGACCAGCAGCGCGCCCAGCGGATCCAGCCGCGCGTCGCGCTCGCCCGGGTGGGGATGGGCAAGCAGCACGATCAGCAACGCCGGGGCAGCGACCATCGAGAAGCCGACCACGGCGTGCCAGTCGAACAGGTCGATCAGCACTCCGCCAAGGACTGGGCCGACTGCCTGGCCGGCGCCGACGGCGCCGATGATCACGCCCAGCGCGCCGGCCCGCCGCGGACCGCTGAAACGCGTGCCGACGAGCGCTGTGC
>DATMJK010000030.1:0-23893 GCA_035553915.1 Candidatus Limnocylindrales bacterium
ATCCATTTGCAGGACGAAGGGCTCATCCCTCCGCGGTTCCACCCGCGTTCACCGCCGCCCTCGGCGGTGCTCTCGTGCCGCGCTAACGGGCGGACCCGGATCGGTTCACCGATCGCTCACGGGTGGTGCGTCACCGACCGATGCGACCGCCCGGGCTTCCAGCCACCCACTTCGGGCGGCCCGGGCTCTCTGCGGTCACGGCCGGGACGCGTGTCCCGATCGTCGCGTTGGCTATCGGCGGGCAGTATACGACTCAGGTCTCAATTTCGATCAGCTCCTTGATGTTGGCTAGGCTGCCTTCGATCATGGCCGGCGCCATCGAGGCCGCGGCCTCGGGCAGCTGCAGCTCGACGGTCAGCCGGGTACGCCGGTCGTCGAGTTGTTCCAGGACCATGCGCGAGTGGACTTCGAGGGTGGCACGCGGCGTCTCGTCGCGGATCACCACGCCGAAGGCGCGCGGCGGATCTAGCTCGACGACATCCATGGTGCCCTCGATCGGCGCGCCCGTGCGGGTGTGGCGGCGGCGGATACGCGAGCCCAACGCCAGCGGACCCTGCGTCATGGGCTCGAGCGTCATCGCCGGGTCCCAGCGCGGATGGTTGCGCACGTGATCAGTAACGACGAACTGCCAGACCGTCGACGCAGGCCGGTCGATGACCTTGTCGAGGGCCACCTTCACCGGCGAAGCCTGAGGCTCCATGTTGCTATGGTGCCACTGGCGGTAAAGCGGGGAGTGGTGGGCGACACTGGACTCGAACCAGTGACCTCTTGCATGTCAAGCAAGTGCTCTAACCAGCTGAGCTAGCCGCCCTCCGGAGGCCACATTCTAGCGCCAAGCGCGCCCGATCAGCCCGGCGGCAGGGTGATCGGCGGGGTCTCGTCGCCGGCGGGACTCTCGCTGGGCAATGGGGTGTCCGCCGGCGTGGGCACCTCGGTCGGCTCCGTGGGCTCGGCCGGCTCGGTCGGCTCGATAGTGCGCCGCTGCCAGAAGGTGACGCCGATGGTGTGGCCGGTCGAGGCCTCGCGGTGCAGCTCGGTTACAACGACTCCCTCGCGCTCCTCGGCCCGGATGCGGATGGTCATCGTGCCCGAGCCGGGATTGGTGCCCTTGACATCAACGAACTCGCCGTGCAGCACGCCGTCTGAGCCCAGCGTGCCGCGAAATGTCATGACCCATTCCTGGCCCGGCACTTGGCCTTCGAAGTCGGACAGGCCCGACCACCAGACGCAGCTGTCGATCTGCTTGATGTAGTACACGCCGCCGTCATTGCCGCTCCAGGCGCCAGAGATATCGACTGGCCGGCCGTCCGGCCCGGCCAGGTCGAGGGGCGTGCAGGCCTGCGCGACGGCGGGCGGCGTGGGCCCGGCCACGGCGTCGCAGCCCACGAGCACCAGTGCAAGCAGTGCGGCGACGGCGAGCGGGAGCCGGCGAGCGGTGACGGTCACGGCCGGAATTGTGGCCGATCTCGTCGTCAGGGGTCGAATTCGGGCGCCCGGAACACCGGCTCACCGTCGAGCAGCGTCGCCAGCGGGCGTGCCTGGGCGATCACGGCGGCATCAGCCGAGTTGTCGAAGGGCCGCGATGGCACGACCAGCATGTCCGCCCGATGGCCCGCGACCAGTCGACCGCGGTCCTCCTCGCCGGCGACGAGGGCTGGGTGGAGGCAGGCCGAACGGAGCGCCGCGGCCAGGTCGATGGCGTGCTGCCTGCCAAGCGGCTGGTCAGTCAGCCGCAATGGATCGCGGCGGCACATCGCGACGGCGATACCGGGCCACGGGTCGATCGGCTCGACCGGCGCATCCGTGCCGAAGGGGACCAGCGCGCCGCCGGCCAGGGCACCAGCGATCGGAAAGGCCAGCTCGGCCCGCGCGCCCCACGACCGGCGTGCCATGGCGGCGTCGCTGCGCAGGTGGATCGGCTGGATCGAAGCGGCGACCCCGAGCTGGCCGAAGCGCGGCACGTCGTCCGGGTGGACGAGCTGGGCGTGCTCGATGCGTGGGCGAAGCGCCAGTCTCGGCTGTTCGGCGAGCAGGTCCAGCGCCAATCGGACCGCGGCATCGCCGATGGCATGGACCTGGCCGGCGATGCCGGCCGCGGCCGCCCGGCCAAGGTGACCGGCCAGCTCCTCACGACGCGCCACGAACATGCCCGCCGGGCCGCCCGTCGGCGGCCGGTGGGCAGCATCGCTGTACGGCTCCAGGAGGGCCGCGCTGCGCGAGCCGAGCGAGCCATCGGCGAAGAGCTTCAGCCAGCCCATCCGGTAGCGCTCGGCGAGGCGGCGTGCGCGCGGACCGGCGCCCATGGCCGCGGCGACGCCCTCGCCGCTGCGCAGCCCGGCATCGATGGCAGCCTCCAGATGGTGCTCGCGGATCGAGGCGTGGACGCGCAGCGGGAGCCGGCCGGCCTCGGCGAGCCGCCGATACAGCTCCTGCGCCACGCCGATGCCGGCATCCACATCGAGCTCGTTGGGATCGTGGCAGGCGACGACGCCGAGGGCTGCGAGATCGGCCGCCAGCGCGGCCAGAGGCGCCTCCAGCTCGTCCGCCGTGGCCGCCGGCACGACCTCGTTGAGCAGCCCGGCGGCCGCCTCGCTCAGGACGCCGATGGGCTCACCCGCGTCGTCGCGCTGGATCACCCCGCCTGCCGGATCGGCCGTGCCACGGCCGATGCCCGCCATTGCCAGCGCAGCGGGGCTGGCCCAGCGGCTGTGGTGGTCATGCGCCCACAATGCGATCGGCCTGCCCGGCGCGGCGCTTTCCAGCATCGCGGCCGTGGGCCAGCCGCCGATGTGGGCAGGCGACCAGCCATGGCCGAGCAGCCAGCCGGTCGAATCGCCGGCGGCCAGCCGCCGCTGGTGGGCGACCCGGAGCAGGGCGAGGTAGCCCTCCAGCTCGTCGGCCGCTGACAGGTCCACCTGATCGCGCGCTCGGGCGAGCATCGTCAGGTGCATGTGCGCGTCCGTCATGGCGGGCATGACTGCGAAGCCGTCTCCGAGCCGCCAGCGCGTCCAGCCCGGCCCGGCCAGCGCCTCGACGTCGGCCAGGCGGCCCGCAGCCAGGACTCGCCCGCCGGCAACCGCCAGCGCCTCCACCCAGCCAAAGCCTGTGTCGCCGGCGAGCGTGGCGATGCGGCCGCTGACCAGCAGGCTCACGCGCGAAGCACCGCCCGCAGCTCGGCCGGCGCCGCCCCAGCGCCGAGCGCCAGTCCCAGCCCGATCCGGCACTTTGGCCCGTCGAGCGCGGACAGCAGCGCGCCGGCACGCGCCCACTGGGCGCCGCCACCCGCAAATGCATACTCGGCAGCAACCGTTCCTGCGGGGGCCCGCGTGGTCAGCGCCACGACCGTGCCCTCACGCATCAGCTCCTCGGCTGCCGCCAGCACGTCGGGGTGGGTGTTGCCCATGCCTGTCGCGGCAACGACCAGCCCCGGCACCGGCTGCTCCCCTGCCCTACCGGCGGCGCGCACCAGCGAGCCATCCATGCCGGTGACGACGGTCAGCAGCGGGACCGGCTCGGCCGCAGCCTCCGGCACCTTGGAGAGATGCAGCCGGCGGCGCGGCTCGATGACCACCACGCCTGCCTCGCTCACCTCACCGACGAGAGCGCCATTGCGCGGCTGAAACGCGTCGAGCGAGCTGGCATGAGCCTTCACCGCCCGCTCGGCGCCGATCACGCGGCCGGCCATGACGACCAGCGTGCCCATGCCCACCAGCGCCGGGTCAGCGGCAGAGCGGACGGCATCGGCGAGATTGCGCGGGCCGTCGTAGTCCGGCTGGGCCGAGTTGCGCATCGCTCCCGTGACGATGACCGGCTTGTCCGAGCGCACGAGCAGGTCCCAGGCGAAGCACGACTCCTCGAGCGTGTCCGTGCCCTGGACGACGACCGCGCCGCTGACCTCGTCGCGCGCCAGCAGCTCATCTATCAGTTGGCCAATCTCGATCAGCACCGCGAAACCCATCTGGGAGGCCGGCATCAGCCCCCAGTCGATGGGCTCGAGGTCAGCAATCATGGCCAGCCCGGGCGAGCGGGCGATGATCTCGGCCCCGCGCAGCGCCGGCACCGCGCCGCCGGCGGTCGCATCGGGCCGGCTGGCGATGGTGCCGCCGGTGAACACGACGGCAACGCTCACTGCGGCTCTGCCTCATCCTCCCCTGTGCGCTCGACCTCGTCGATCGTGCCCGGGCCGGAGCGGCCGGGAACGACCGGCGATGCGACGTACGAAAGCCCACCTGAGAAGTCATCGTCGACGTAGGTCAGCGCGATGGGCTGGGTCAGCGAGCGGCCGGTGATCGCCACCGGGTCAATCGGCTCGACGAGGCCGGACGGGCGGCCCGCTTCGTCGCGCGTCGGGTGCGCCCACAGCACCGAGCCTGCGGCCGCGAAAAGGACCGCGATGGCCACGCCCTGCAGCACCGGTCCGGGTCCCAGCGCGTCGGCGATCGGCCCGACGAGCACGATCGGCAGGAAGCTGGCAATGCTGATCAGCATGTTGAGCACGCCGAAGACGCGGCCCCGTATGCCCGGCGGCAGCTCCTCCTGCAGCTGCGTCTGGGCCGGCACAGCGACGAACCCGTAGGCCACGCCGGCCGCGAAGGCGACGACCACAACGACCGACAGCAGCGAGGCCAGTGGCCCAAGGTCCAGCGCGCTGGTGACCGGCTGGGCGATCGCCAGCACGAGCAAGGAGACGCCCAGCCCGACCAGCCCGATCTCGATGCCGCGCCGGCGTGAGAAGAACTTGCCGTAGACGTTGAGCGCCAGCACGCCGGTGATCAGGCCCATGCCCAGCGGCAGGACGACCACCACGAAGTCGCGCTCGGTCAATCCGAGCGTGTCCGTCGCGTAGCCCGGACCGAGCACGCCCAGCACTCCGACCAGCGAGGCCGTGATGGCCAGGTAGGTCAGTGGCCAGAAGACAGTCCGATTGGCGCGGATGAAGACGAGCCCGTCGCGCAGCTGGCTGAAGGTCGATGCCACCGCGCTGCCCGCCTCGCCCAGCGCCTGGACGGGCCGCGACACGCCGAGCTGCGGGTGATAGGCGGGCAGTAGCCAGCAGATGGCGCCGGCGACGATGAACAGGGCCGCCGTCAGGACGAGCAGCACGTCGTAGCCGGCGAGCTGGATGACCAGCGGCCCGGCCAGTGCAAAGCCCAGGAAGAACGCCGCCTGGAGGGTGAAGATGTAGAGCGAGTTGGCGGCCAGCAGCTGCCGGCGCGGCACGACCACCGGAATCATTGCCGCCTCGGCCGGGCCGAAGAACGTCGTGCCTGTCGAGACCACGATCGTCAGCAGGTAGATCAACGCCAGCTGGTCGCCGGTGAACAGCAGCGCCACGAACGCCGCGGCCCTGACCAGGTTCGAGACGACGAGCACGATGCGCCGTTCGAGGCGGTCGACGTACACCCCGGCTATGGCGCCGAACACCACCGCCGGCACGAGGAAGCTCAGGATCAGCAGGCTGACCGCGGTGTTGCGGAAGCCAGGCTCGCTCAGCGTGAAGACCTGGACGGTCAGGCCGTACAGGACCATGTTGGCGCCGATCTGCGTCGCCACCTGCGCCAGCCAGAGGTACAGGAACTTGCGGTTGCGCAGCACCGCCAGCGCCGATTCGGGCTCGGCGACGACACCCGAGCCAGGTGCGCCGGCGGGCGGCAGCTCGTGCCCGGGAAGGTGGCTACTCATCCGCGCCGCGTTCCACGAAGCCGGTTAGCCGGCGCTCGAGCTCGCGCCGCTCGAGCATCACGCGCCTGGCGCAGCCCTCGCAGGCGAGCCCGATGTCCGCGCCGAGGCGCGTCACCTGCCAGGTGTGCGAGCCGCACGGGTGGGCCTTGGCCAGATTCACGCGATCCCCCAGTTTGAGCTCCAGGACCTCATCGCCGGCCGGCATGCCGGCCTAATGCTGCGTCGCGCCGGTAAACGTGAAGGCCGAGATGCGCACGGCGGGCACGAGGACCGCGCCCAGGAAGCCGCGCAGCAGCTTGCGTGAGCTGCCGACTGCCTCGACCCCGGCCAGCGCATCCAGGTAGCTCTGCGTGAAGCGCAGGTTGCGTACCGGTCCGCGCACCTGCCCGCCTTCGACCAGGAACAGGCCGTCGCGAGTCATGCCGGTCACGATTGCCAGCTTGTAGTGGACGGGGTTGGTGTAGTGGAAGCGGGTCACCAGCAAGCCGCGCTCCAGCCCGCCGATCAGCTGCTCGCGAGTCTCACCGCCGGCAGTCATGACCTGGTTGAGCGCGAACGGGCCCCACTGGTTGGGCGCCGGCAAGCCGTGGCCGGTCGAGGCTCGGCCCGCCTTGGCGGCGGTCTGGGCGTCGTATACGACGTCAACGCAGACGCCGCGCTCGAGCAGCGTCACCGGCTGCTTGGCCACGCCCTCGTAGTCGAACGAGGCGGGCATGCCGGCCGGGTCGGAGGCGTCGTCGACGATCGTCACCAGGTCCGAGCCGACCTTCCGGCCCGGCTCGAAGAAGGAGCGCTCCTCCTGCACCGCTAGCGCCGAGAAGCCGAGGTAGCCGAGCATGTCCAGCAGGTCCATCACGGCGTACTCCTCGAGCACGACCGGGTAGTCGCCGGGGTCGATCGACTGCGCGTTGCGTGATGCCTGGGCCTTGCCCGCCGCCTCGCGCCCGAGCGCCGCGGCGTCGATCGCGCGATGGTCGACGGCCGCGCCTTCGGCATAGCCGGCCTCGCCGTCGGGTCCCATGGCGACGGTGATCAAATGGCCGTACGTTCGCTCCTCCTCGGCCGCGATGCCGTGGCTGTTGGCAACCGCCAGCCGCTCGGTGACGGTCTTGAACGAGCCGTAGGACAGCACGCCGGCGTCGTCAGCGGCGGAGATGACAGCGCGCGCGGCCTCGGCGCGATCTTCGGGCGAGGCGCCTGCCGTGGCCGGCTCATAGGCGCCCTCGACCGGCCGGATCTGGGTCGGCCCGGGCAGCCCGCCGAAGTCCTCGCGCTCCGGCTGGAGCCGGGCGATCTGCGCCGCCGCGCTCGCCAGCCGGCGCAGCGATTCGTCATCCAGCCGATTTGTCGAGGCCACGCCGACCTGCTTGCCGATGACGAAGCGCAGGTTGACCGAGCGGTTGTCCTCAGCCACGTTCTGGTGGATCTCGCTGTTCGCGAAGCGGGTCAGCTGCTCGCTGTTGGCGGTGACCAGCGCCTCCGCCTCGGTCGCCCCCTCCTGCTCGGCAAGGCGCAGCACGCGCTGCGCAAGCTCGAGGCCGCTCTCGGCCCGCACGCTCACCACTTGCCGACTCCGACCTGCACGTCACGGAAGCGGGCGCCGCTGCAGCCGTGGCCGACATGGCCGATCTGGCCGGGCTCGCCCTTGCCGCAGTTGCCCGTGCCAAGCATCTGGTAGTCAGCCTCGTGGGCGATCGCGTCGCACGAGCCCCAGAACTCGGGCGTGATGCCGGTGTATGTCGCGTTCTTGAGCAGCCGACCGACCTTGCCGCCCTTGATCTCGCGCGCCACCTCGGTCGCGAACTGGAAGTTGAGCCGCCGGTCGTCGATGCTCCACGAGCGGTTGTAGGCCAGCAGCAGGCCGTCGTCCGTGTCGGCGACGATGTCGTCGAAGCTCATTCCCGGCTGCGGCAGCAGGTTGACGTTGGTCATCCGAATGAGCGGGATCCGGTTCCAGCCGTCGGCGCGCATCGCCCCACCGGACTGGCGGCCGATCCGCGGCGCCGTCTCGCGGCTCGAGAGGTAGCCAACGAAGCGGCCGTTCTCGACGATCGGCACTGATTGGGCGGCGACGCCCTCGTCGTCCCAGCCGAACGTCCCCAGGCCCAGCGGGGCCGTCGCGTCGGCGACGATGTTGACGATGTCGGAGCCGTAGCGGAACCCGTCGCGCAGCTTGTCGGTCGTCAGGAAGCTGGTGCCGGCGTACGAGGCCTCGGTGCCGAAGACGCGGTCGAGCTCGATCGGGTGGCCGCACGATTCGTGGATCTGCAGGTACAACTGCGAGGGATGGAGCACGATCGTCGTCCGACCTGGCGGGCACTGCGGCGCGCTGAGCAGCTCGACGGCCTCGCTGGCCAGCTCCTCCGCCCGGCCGGCGAGATCCAGTCGGCGCAGGTGCTCGTAGCCGGCGGCGCTGTAGCCACCGCCCCAGTCAGGAAACGAGCGCCGCTGAAGCTCGTCGCCATCGATCGCGTTGGCCTCGATGCCGGCGCTGACGTGGGTGATGACCTGCTCGGTCTCGCTGCCGTCGCTGGCGGCGAAGTCCTTCCACTCCCGCTGGGCGTTGTAGCGCGTCTCGGTGAAGCCTACGCCCTTGACCGCGTTCATCCGCTCGTCAGCCTCCAACAGGTCGGCGATCTTGCGGTCCACCGGCACGGCGAAAGGATCCTCCTCGAAGGGCGTCTCGAAGCGGCCGTGAGCCGGCGGGCGGGCGTCCAGCCGGACCGGTTCGCGGATGGCGCTCGCCGAGGCACGCGCGATGCGCACGGCCTCAGCTCCAACCCGGTCAGCCTCCTCGGCGGTCAGGACGTTCGAGCTGGCGAAACCCCACGCTCCGTCGACGAGCACGCGCACGCCGAAGCCCTCGCTCTCGCCGAACGAAACGCCCTCCACGCGGCGCGACTTGACCACGATCGACTCCTCCGCGCGACGGACCACGCGGACATCGGCGTAGCTGGCGCCGCGCTGCGAGGCAGTGTCAAGGGCACGGCGAGAGAGATCACGCATGGGCGGCGTCAGGTTATCAGACGCTCAGCCCCAGCCTGCCGGCGGCGGCGCCTCGTCGTCCCGCCGGCCGCGCAGCACGACCGCCACCAGCAGCAGAGCGAGCAGCAGGATCACGACGCCGATGCCGGCGAGCACGACGAGCCGTTGCGCCTCGTCGTCGGTCGGCGGTGGCGTGCCCGGCTGGTCGGTGCCCTGCGTCGGACGGCTCGTCGGCCCGGGCATGCCGGGCTCGGTCGGCTGCCCGATCGGCCCGTCGGTCGGTCCGGGCTCGACCTGCCAGCCTGGCGGCACGGGCCCAGGTGGGGCTGGTCGCGGACCATGGGGCTGTGGGACCTCGACGCCGAGCGATTCCATCCAGGCGGCGTTGAAGGCGGCCAGGTCGGCACCGGTAGCGACCGTGAAAGCGTGGTCGTCTGACACGCCCTCGGCGTAGCTGCGGACCAGCTCCCACAACGTAGGCTCGCCGTGCGTCTCGACGAAGAAGCTGACCGCCGAGACGCTCTCGCCGTAGGCCAGGTGGAACTCGCTGGCCGTCGTCGGGAACAGGCCACCCAGCCCGTCAAGCGGGATCAGCCGGCCGTCCCGGCGCGCGCTGTCGACGACCTGCCGCCACGATTGGCTGTAGCCCTCGGACAGGTACACGGCGACGCCCTCGTTGAGCCAGCGCGGTGGCCGGCGGTACGGGTTCTCAGTGGCGGTGTCGAAGACGAGATGCGTCAGCTCGTGCGCGACCAGCGTGTCGACCCAGCTCGAGCTGATCTCGTTGGGCTCGATCAGGCCGAACATCGTGCGGATGCTGGAGTGCGCCTGGCCGCCGACGTTCTCGCGCGTGCCCGGCCCGAGAGCGCCGTACATGTCCTGCGTGGTGGCGTAGATGAAGAAGTCAATCGGCTCTGTCTCGGTCACACCCAGCAGCTCTGATGCGCGCGTGATGGCCGCCTCACCGATGTCCAGCGCCCGCCGGGCGAACGCATCGTCGCCCTCGTACCAGTGCAGGCGCACGAGCGGACCCTCGAGGGTGCGCCACTCGAACCGCTCGTCCGTGACGGTCACCCGGCCGACCGGACCCAGGGTGTCTCCTCCGGGTTCGCGGATCCGGAAGCGGAACTCGAAGGTGGTGTTCGGCGGCACGTGGCCGTCCAGCGTGGCCGTCGCCCGCCATTCGCCACCGGCACCGCTGACCACTGCCGGCAGCACGGTCACGGCGCGTTCGCCGGGCGCGCTGACGAGCAGCTCGACGCGCTGGGGGGCGGAGCCGTCGCCACTGAAGGTCGTGCTGAAGACGATCGGCTCGCCGAGGGTCGCCTCAGCCGTCGGCGGCTCGCCGGGGAACGTGAACGCTGCCGCCGACGCCGGTGCGATGGTGATCGCCAGCAGCGCGGCCAGGAGCGTGAACAGGAACCGGATCGACCTCACCGGCCGTGGCCCTCTGCCCAGGCGAGGCCGGCGTAGCGAAGGTAGCCCACCCCGGACGGCGCGGCGCCGAGCAGGCCGTCGCGACTGAGCGCCCAGCCGCCGCTGTTCTCGACCGGGATGACCGGCACCTCGTGACGCAGGATGTGCTGTGCCTGCGTGTAGAGCGTTTCCTGCTCCGCCGGGTCGTCAGTTGCCGCCGCCTGCTCGATCAGCGCGTCGTAGTCGGCGTTGCTCCACTCACCCTCGTTGCTCGTGCTGCCGGTCTCGAGCAGCAGGCCCAGGAAGTCGTGGACGTGCGGGTAGTCGGCGCTCCAGGCGATGTTCCAGAAATGCGGTCGGTTGACGGTCCTTCGAATGCCCAGATAGTCGGAGAAGTCCATGAACTCGACGCCGACTCTGATGCCGAGCACGCTTTCGAGCTGGTCGGCGACGGCGACCTCGAAGCCGTAGCCGTTCGAGATGAGCGAGATCTCGGGGAAGCCCGCGCCGTCCGGGTAGCCCGCCTCGGCCAGCCAGCGCCGGGCCTCGTCCGGATCGAACGCCGGCCGGAAGTCCTGGTCGCCGCGGCCGGGGATGCCGGCCGGGACCATCGAGGTCGCCGGCTTGAGGTCAGCCAGGCTGACCATCCGCTGCCAGTCGACGGCCTGGCCGAAGGCGCGCCGTACCCGCGCGTCGTCGAACGGCGGGACGGTCGTGTCGAAGCCGTAGTAGTGGACGGTGAAGTCGTTGACCTCGCGCAGCTGCGGTCCGAGACGGGGGTCGTAACGGATCCACGAGGCGTCGTAGGAGCCGATCCGGACGTAGTCGATGTCGCCGCGCTCGAACGCGGTGACCGGGCTGACGCCGCCCAGGTCGTTGACGATCTCGATGGCACCGAGCGCCGGCTCGCCGGCCCAGTAGTGGGGGTTCGCCTCGAGGACGATGCCGCTCGCCGTCTGGGCGGTGGGCACATAGGCGCCCGAGACGACGAGCGCCTGCGGCATCACCGGGCCGTCCAGGCGACCGTGCATCGCTGGCGGCACGACGGCCAGCGTGGGCGAGCCCGTGACGGCCAGGAAAAAGCTCGCCGGCCGGCGCAGGTCGACGATCACGCTGCTGCCTTCGGCGCGCAGGCCCACTTCTTCTCGGCTGGCGGTCCCGGCGAGGTACTCGTTCGCGCCGGCGACGTCAGCCAGGATGCTGACCAGCGGCGAGGGATTGGCCGGCTCGAGCACGCGGAACCAGGACTCGACGACGTCCTGGGCGGTGATCGGGCTGCCGTCGCTGTAGCGCAGGTCCGGCCGCAGCTCGAAGATGATCTGGCGGCCATCGTCAGACACGCTCCATGAGCGCGCCAGCGCCGGCTGGACGCGGTTCTGCGCATCGAAGGCGGTGAGCGTCTCGAAGACCTGGGCGATCACACCCACGCTCGAGGTCTCGCCCGCCTTGGCCGGATCCCAGGTCAGCGGCGCGCCACCAGCGATGCGTGCCCGCACCTCCCCCTGCGCCGACACCGGCGCGGCCGGGCTTGCGGCAAGGACGGCCAGGGCGACGGTCAGCAGCAGCGCGGTCGCGCGCAGCGCGAGCTGGGGCATGGACAGGTTCATGCGGCGGTGCACGGCATCTCCGGCGAGGATAACGGCGATCTGACGAGGCGGCGCCGAACGCGGTTCCGCGGGCTGCGGCCGCCCGCGGCATGGCTTATCGTCGGCCCGTGCCCCGTTCCGCCAGGCTCCGCTTCTTCGCCGCCGTCGCGCTCAGTGGGGGGCTGACGGTGCTCGTGGGCTGCGACGCTGAGCGTGACCTCGTGGCTTACTTCGGCACGCCGGCGCCATTACCCAGCCAAACGGCTGTCTCGGCGTCCCCAACACCGTCGCCGACCGCCAGCCCGGCCGCCAGCCCTTCGCCCATGCCCTCCCCTACCTCGAGCCCGGACGCGTCGCCCGAAGTCAGCCCGTCGCCCGTGCTGCCCACGCGCAGTCCGTCGCCGACCCGGCCGCCCAACCTGCCCTCGATCCGCGAGCTGCGCGAGCGCGCGGCGGAGGTGCCGGTGGCCCGCCTGCTGGCGAACCCCGCCCGCTTCGATGGCGACCTGCTCTACTTCGAGGGCCGGGTGCTGGGCGTCCAGGACGACGGCCGGGGCAGCTTTCGGGCGCGCGTGCGGGTGGGCGGCGGCGCCGTCATCCACCTGACCTACGAGGCCGCCACCTACTGGGGTCAGCCGCTCGTCCAGCAGGACAGGATCCGCGTCCTTGGCTACTTCCGCGGCTTATCGAACCAGGTAACGCACGGCGAACGCGTGCCCGTGCTCGAGGTCTACGACCTGCACGTTCGCTTTACGTAGGTGCGCGTGGACACGGATAAGCGCCCCGGAGAGACGCCAGACACTGATTACCGAGCGGTTAGCGGCCTACGCCTAAGCCCGGGCGGAGACCTCCGGGCCAGGTGCACAATGGAGATGTGTCGCATAAGTACCCAGTTCGCGCAAGCTGATCGGCGCTGATCTAATGGGTGACGTGGCCACCGCGCTCCTGGTCACGTTCGTCATAGTTGGTGTCGTCCTCTTGTTAGTTGGGGGCCTGGCCTACTACGGCTACAGAGAGGCTCTCCGGCCGCCAAGCCCGCGCTCTCTTCGTCGGATGGCCTACGCTCTTGGTGCGTTTTCATTCTTCGGGTTCGGGTACGCCACGGCGGCGGTAGTGCTCGGCGAAGAGATCCCGTGGGTCGTCGTGATTCAGTGCTGCTTCCTGCTCGCGATGGCTGCCGGTTGGCTGCGTGACCCGCGGATCAGCGTGGGCCACGAGTAACGCCAGGCTACCGACAGCGCCGCGCGCGGCGCCTAAATGCCTCGCCGCAAGAGAAGGTGCCCCAGCTCTCTCGAGAAGGCCGGGCGCGATCGGGAGTCATAAGTGAATCATGCCGGGGATTGGTTGCCAGAGTTGTCGCGCTTCGGCACAGTCGCCTCCCTCGTGCTGTTACCTTCGCCGCGCTAGTCCCGGTCGGGATAGTCGTCGGCTGCGGCGCTGGCCTTGGCATCATTGCGGGCTTGGGCGCCATCCTGCCGCCGTTCTGCGAACAGGTCGAGACGACACGATGCGCGAGCGCGCGCCCGTCGCGCCGGCCTATGTGACATTGGCCGCGACATCGCTATTCGTTTTTGCTGTTCGGGTGGCGTCGCCTGGGCGACAGTCGATACACGACCCGACGTCAGCGCCCCCGGAGAGGCCCGAGCACACTGGGCCCCAAACCCGGACCAGCTCGAGTGGTACGTGGCCTGGCATACAGCGCCGGCCCGTTTGCGGCATCCTGAATCTGACGCAGCGATCTTGATGTGGAGGTTCGTGACAACGCCCGCCTACCGCCATGTGGCCATAACCGTCCCCGACCTTGAGTCCGCGGAGGCCTACTACCGTGGCCTGTTCGACCTTGAGGTGATAACACGCGAGGCGCTGACGGCAGATGGAGATCGGCAGCTTCCGCCCGACAAGGACTGGCCCGATGCAAGGGCGGCCGGGGTGGACCTGTATATGGTCGGACTGCGCCGAGGTGATTTCGTGCTGGCACTGTTCGATGAAACCTCGGCGGCGACAGCCCAACTCGGCCGAGCGGGACGGCGGCCGTTGTTCATCGGGCTAGTGATGAGCGCCGCGGAGATCGCGGCACTACAGGCTCGGCTCGGCGCCGCAGAGGCGTGGGACGAGAACAGTGGCGGCTTTCGCGACCGCTATGGCATTGTTTGGCAACCGGCGCCGCACACCGATTTCGTGGGCTCGGGCGCAAGTGGCCGCTGGCTCACGGCCTGGCGCGGATAAGCGCCCCCGGAGAGATTCGAACTCCCGACGCAGGCCTTAGGACGGCCTCGCTCTATCCACTGAGCTACGGGGGCGGATACCTGATTCTACGCGGAACGCGAGACGGCCATTGAGCGTCAGCGGGCTTGAAGCAGGCCCGGACCTACAATTGACGCACCCCGATGGACCCCTCCCCTATGCCGACCACGCTCGACTTCTACCGCCGCGATGCATGCGAGGCGTGCGACGAGGCGCGCCACGCGCTGCAGCAGGTCCTCGAGGACCGTGCCCGGCGCGGTGATCCCAACCCGCGCGTGCGCTACGTCGACGTCGATCGGGACCCCGCTCTGACCGCCAGCCACGGACCCCGTGTGCCGGTCCTCTCGCTCGCCGGCCAGGAGCTGTCCCTCGCCATGGGTTATCGCCAGATCGCGCTCTTCCTGGAGCGCAGCCTGGCCCGGCTGGCCTGAACGACCGGCGCGGCGAATGGAGCTGACGATCGCGGCGGCGGTCTTTGCCGGATTGGTGTCCTTCGCATCGCCGTGCGTGCTGCCGGTCGTGCCGGCTTACCTCGGCCAGCTGGGCGTCGTGGCCGCCGTCGCTGCGACCCCAACGCGATCGCGCTGGCGAGTGCTCCCGCACGCCCTCGCCTTCGTCGTCGGCTTCGGCTCCGTCTTCGTCGTCCTCGGGCTGACGCTGTACGTGGGTGGTCGGCTGCTGGGCGAATACATCGACATCCTCCGGTTCGTCGGCGGCGTGGTCGTGGTCATCCTCGGGCTGAGCCTGATGGGCGTGCTGCGCATCGGCCTGCTGAACAGGATGTGGCGGCCCGGTGGTGCATTCGGTGAGCCTCCGGTGGGTGGCGCCGCCGGCCGCAGCCCGCTCGCCGCCCTGGCGCTGGGCGGGATCTTCGCCGTCGCCCACACGCCGTGCGTCGGCCCGACCCTGGGCGCGATCCTGACCCTGTCGTTCAACGTGGGTGCCGCGCCAGAGGTCGTCGCGCTGCTCGGCGCCTACACGCTCGGCGTGGGCCTGCCATTCGTCGGGCTGGCGCTGGCGATGGACGGCTCGGCCCGGCTAACGCGACCGCTGCTGCGCCACGGCCGGACGATCGAGCTGATCGGCGGCGGGCTGGTGGTGCTGATCGGCCTGGCGATCATGTTCGACTGGCTGAGCCTGCTTGCCCGGGCCTTCGCTTTCCTCATCCCTCAGGTCTGATGAGCGCCGAGCAGGAGCCCGCCCCGCCTGTCCGGCCCCGTCGGCGCGCCGACCGGCCGCTGGTCGGGCCGTTCACGGTCCGCCACGTCGGCATGCTGGCCGTGGCGCTGATCGTGGTCGCCGTGCTGGCCGTGTCGTTCACGCCGCTGGCCGGCGGTCCAACTCCCGGCCTACCCGTGCCGGGCAGCAGCTTCGTGCCCGTTGGGCCAGCCGTCGAAGGATTGCGGCCGGGTGATCGGGCGCCCGAGTTCCGCGGCCTGAGCGGTGAGCAGGAGGTCGAGCTGCGCGACCTCGAGGGCAACCTCGTGCGCCTGGCCGACCTGCGCGGCAAGGTCGTGTGGGTCAACTTCTGGGCGACGTGGTGCCCGCCCTGCCAGGAGGAGACGCCGGTGTTGCGCGATGTCTACGAGCGCTACCAGCCGGATGGGCTGGAGCTGGTCGCGATCAGCGTCCAGGAATCAACGGTCGATGACGTGCGCGCCTATGCCGAGCGCTACGGCCTCGAGTTCACCGTCGGCTTCGACGCCACGTCAGCCGTGTTCCACACCTACCGCGCCTTTGGCCTGCCGACCCAGTTCTTCATCGATCGCCAGGGCGTGATCCGCCACGTCGTCCTCGGGCCCGTGACGCGCGACCAGGCGGCGAACCTGATCCTGCCGCTGCTGGGCGAGTGACGAGGTCTGGCGGCGCGAAGTTCGTGACAGATGATCAGCGGGTCAACCGTATGCGCGACCAGGCTGAGATTCCGCAGAGTCGGCGCGACCCTTTCACGCTCAGCCCGACCCCGCCAGACGGCTAGATCCGCACTTCGTGACGCTCTCGGGCTGCATACCGTTGGCCCGCTGACCAGATGTCAGGAACTCGATGCCGAAGGAGGCCGCTCGCGGGATTAGTGTCGGCCGGCTGAGCAGATGGCCGGAAGCCGCGTCCGCAGTGCCCTGCCGCTAGACGGTCGGCTCGAAGCGGATCCTGCTGCCCTCCATCAGGAACCTGCCGATCGGCCGTGCGGGCTCGTGGGACAGCACCACCGTCCAGCTCTCCTCGGCTGCCTGGCGGAACAGCGATGCCTTCACCTCGACCGAGGTCAGCGGGAAGTCGTCGAACGAGGGCACCCAGCGCGGGTTCGCGCTCCACGGCCGCATGCACAGATCGCCGAAGAAGCCCAGCACGCCGCGTGGGCCGCGAACCACGATTGCCTGGTGGCCGCCGGAGTGGCCACCGGTGCGGATGACCGACACGCCGGGCATGACCTCGGCGTCGCCGTCGGCCGAGCTGGCCCTGGCCCACGGCTCGACCAGGCGCAGGTCGTCCTGCTCGTACGACGCCTGGAGCCGCGGGTTCTCACCAAGCGCGAATCGCCACTCATCCGCCTGGGCGACCATCCGAGCGCGCGGGAAGGCACGTCCGCCGTCGGTCGTCAGCAGGCCGCCCGCGTGGTCGAAGTGGAGGTGGCTGACCGCCACCAGGTCGATCGAATCCGGATCGAAGCCGGCGTCACCCAACGCGGGCAGGATCGGCTTGCCGGTCACGCCGCGCTGCGCCCGATGGTGCTCGTCCATCCGCTCGCCGACGCCTGTCTCGACCAGCACGCGCCCGGCCGGCGTCTCTACGAGCAGGCAGTTCAGCGCCTGCGTGAGCGTGTGGTCGGGGTTGATCTCGGCCTCGACGAGTTGCTGCCACATGCCCTTGGGCACGGGGCCGAAGACCGTGCCAGCGTCAGAGGTGAAGGTCCCAGCCTGGACGAGCGCGACCGTCACGCCGCCGCCGAGATCCGCTCGCCAGTCGACCGTCTCGCTGAGCAGTGCCACGCTCAACCGCGCCGCGGACCACCCTTGCTCGGCGCACGCTGGCTGTTCTCGAAGCTGCGGTAGAACTGCGACGCCGTCGGGCTCGACTGGCCCTGGTACTTCGACCCGAGCTCGCGCGAGCCATACGGCCGCTCGACCGGGCTGGACATCTTGAGGAACGAGATCTGGCCGATGCTCATGCCGCGGTAGAGCGCGATCGGCAGGTTGGCCACGTTCGACAGCTCGAGCGTCAGGTTGCCCTTCCAGCCCGGATCGACGTAGCCGGCCGTCGAATGGATGAGCAGGCCAAGGCGGCCGAGCGAGCTGCGCCCCTCGAGCCGCGCGACCAGGTCGTCAGGCAGCTCGATCCATTCCAGCGTCTGGCCGAGCACGAACTCCGAGGGATGGAGGATGAAGGGCTCGTCGTCGACGATCGAGACGAGCTCGGTCAGGTCCGGCTGGGGGGCGCGGACGTCGATGTATGGGTACCGATTGTTGCGAAATACGCGGAAGTCGCCGTCGAGGTGAAGGTCGACCGATGACGGCTGCAGGCACGCCGTGTCGTAAGGGTCGATCCTGATCCGGCCGGCCTGCATGGCGGCGCGAATGTCACGGTCGGACAGGACTGCCATGGGCCGAAGGTTATCAGCGCTTGGGGAAGCGTTTGCCGCTCGACCCGCCGCCGGCCCGCCGGCCGCTGCTGCGCGCCACCTCGCGCTCTATCTCCTCGCGCTCGGCGACCAGCGTTTCGACCTCGCGGCGCAGCTGTTCGATGTCCTCGAAGCTCTGATACACGCTGGCGAAGCGAATGTAGGCAATCTGGTCGAGCTCGCGCAGCTTGGCCATGGCCATCTCGCCGATCGTGCCTGATGGAACCTCGGGCAGGCCGCGGGCGCGCAGCGCCGCCTCGATCTCCTCCGCCGCCTTCTTGGCCGCGTCGTCAGGCACCGGCCGGCGGGTCAGCGCCTTGGCCAGCCCAGAGGCGAGCTTGGCCCGGTCGAACTCCTCGCGCCGGCCGTCGCTCTTGACCACCGCCAGGCGGGCCGACTCGATCCGCTCGTACGTGGTGAAGCGCGTGGCGCACAGGTTGCACTCGCGCCGGCGGCGGATGCTCGCCGCGTCGTCCAGGTCACGCGAGTCAACGACGCGCGTGTCGGACTCCCCGCAGCTCGGACACTTCACCGGTCACAGTCCTCCGTCTGCCACAACCTGTGGTGGCCTGGCACGATCGTACCACCACATAGTGGGGTCTTGGGGGTCTCGCAGCACGCGCCGGGGTCAGCGCCGGCCGCCCGCCAGCAGCACCGCCTCCGGCCGGTGGCGCAGGCGCCACATCGCCAGCGAGCCGATGACCGGGCCAATGGCCAGCGACCAGAAGGCGATCCGCCAGCCATCCGCGTCGGTCGGATTGAGCAGGCCGATGAGCATGATCGACAGCGCGGTCAGGATGAAGCCGCCAGCCAGCTGCAAGGCGAGCGCGGAGCCCGCCGTGCCCGGCGGCGCGAGCTCCGAGACTGCTGCGCTGAACTGGGCCGAGTCGGCCACGATGGAGATGCCCCAGACGACCGTCACCAGCGCGAGCAGCTCGAAGGGCGCGCCGAAGAGCACGCCAACGACCAGCGCCGAGCCGCCACTGACGACCATCGCGCCGATGGTCGTGGCCGTGCGCCCGATGCGATCCGCAAGCAGGCCGGCCGCCACGCAGCCGACGCCGCCCGCGGCCACGACGACGAAGGCCACGAGCGCCGGTGCGGTCATGCCGTCGCCGCCGCTGGCGACGAAGCTGGCGGCGAGGAACACCGGGATCCAGCTCCACATCGCATAGAGCTCCCACATGTGGCCGAAGTAGCCCAGGCTGGCCAGCCGCACGGCTGGCTGGCGCAGGGCGCGCAGGGCGACCGACAGGCTGAAGCGCGGCGCGGGCTGATCGAACGGTCCCTCGCGGGTGAGCGTGAAGACGAGCGCGCCGCCGGCGACGGCGGCCACGCTGCCGGCGGCAACGACCAGCCGCCAGTCAACGCCGCTGATGCCGCCCAGCGCGGCGACGAGGTAGGGCAGCGCGCTGCCGACGGTGATGCCGCCGATCAGCACTCCAACGGCGAGGCCGCGCTGGGCACGGAACCAGCCTACGACGAGGCGCAGCGCGACCGGGTAGACGGCCGCCAGACCGAGGCCGGTGGCGAAGCGCAGCGGCAGCGCCGAGCCAAGGTCAGTCGCGGCGAGGGCGAAGCCAATGTTCGCCGCGGCCGCGACCAGCGCGCCGAGCAGGAACAGCGTCCGTGTCGGGACCACGTCCGGCACGCCCAGGCTGGCCAGCGCGATCGCGCCCGTGGCGAAGCCGAGCTGCACGGCCACGGTCAGCATCGGCAGCTGGACCGTGCTCAAGCCCCATTCGGCGCGCAATGCGCCCGCCACGGCGGCCGAGCTCAGCCACGGCGCCATGGCGAGGAGGATGCCAAGGCCGACGACGACGAGCAGCCGCCATCGTTGCGCAGGGCGCTCGTTGACTGCGCTCAGCCGCCGCCCGACTTCTTGACCCGGATGGCCTCGGTCAGCCGCGGCAGGATCTCGAACAGGTCGCCGACGACCATCAGGTCGGCGAACTCGGCGATAGGCGCGTCAGGGTCCTTGTTGATGGCCACGATCGTGCCCGCGGTCTGGACGCCGACCTTGTGCTGGATCGCACCGCTGATGCCGCAGGCGACGTAGAGCGACGGCTTGACGATCTTGCCCGTCTGGCCGATTTGCTGGCCGTAGCCGATCCAGCCGGCGTCGACCACCGCCCGCGTCGCGCCGACCGCACCGCCCAGCGCGTCAGCCAGCTCCTGGACCAGCGCAAAGCCCTCGGCATTGCCCACGCCCCGGCCGCCGCCCACGATGATCCGTGCCTCCTCGATGGGCGCCGCAGCACCGGCCTCCTCGATCCGGTCGACGACGCGCACCGCGGCCAGCTCAGTGACGCCGTCAACCGCCGCGGTCTCGACGCCGCCGGGCTGGGCGGCCTCTTCCGCGGTGACGCTGCCCGGCCGAACGAGGATCATGCCGCGGCTGCCGGTGAAGGCACTCTTCGTGACCAGCTTGCCGCCGAACGTGCTCATCTCGACCTGCGGCCCGTCGGCCCACTCGACGCCGGCGCCGTTGGCCAGCATCGGCATGTCTGTCAGCCCCAGCAGCAGGCCGCAGATGTCCTTGCCGTCAGCCGAGGCGCCGATGAGCAGGTATTCGGGCGAGTCGCGCTCGACCAGCGATGCCAGGCGCGGCGCAACGACCTGGGCGACCGGCGCGGCGTCACCCGTCGCCTCCACGGCGAGCACGTTCGGGCCGTAGCGCGCGGCCTCCCCGGCGGCAGCGGCCGCTCCCGTGCCAATGAGCACCGTCCGTGCTTCGCCGCCGGCGGCCTCGGCCAGCTGGCGGGCCAGCGTCGCCAGCTCGAGCGTCAACCGGGTGGGGGCGCCGTCGGCGATCTCACCGATTGCCCAGAAGGCGGCCATCAGACGAGCCTCCGCTGGCTCAGGAAGTCGACGATCTGGGCGACTGCCACCTCAGCCGGCTCACGAATGACGGTTGCGCCGCCACGCTCGGGCGGCTTCTGCGAATCGAGCACGCGGCTGGTCGCAGCGTCCATGCCCACCGAGGCGGCGTCCACGGAGATGTCGGCCAGCGACCAGGTTTCGATGGGCTTCGAGCGGGCCTGCATGATCCCGCGCAGCGACGGGTAGCGCGGCTCACCGAGCAGCTGCGTGCCCATCACCAGCGCCGGCATCGGCGCCTCCAGCACGTCGTAGCCGGCAGTGCTGATGCGATGGATGCGCACGCCGTCCGGTAGCGGCTCGATCTCCTGCGCGTATGACAGGTACGGCAGCCCGAGCCGGGCCGCGACAGCGGCGCCAAGGACGCCGCCCTGCCCATCCGACGTGTCAGCGCCGGCGAAGATGAGGTCGTACTCGAGCCTGCCCAGCGCCGCCACCAGGACCTCGAGCGTCGCCCGCATGTCGCTGCCGCGCAGCGCGTCGTCGACCACGTGGACGGCCCGCGCAGCGCCCATCGCCAGGCCCTTGCGAAGAGCGTCAGTCGCGCTGGCTGGGCCCATGGTCAGGATGGTCACGTCGCCGCCATGCGCCTCGGTCAGCTTCAGCGCCTTCTCGAGCGTGTACTCGTCGTTGCCGTTCGCCTCCAGCTGCGTCGCCCGGTCCGTCAGCTGGTCGCCGCCCAGGCGCTCGGTGCCAACCACCGGCACCGCCTTGAGCAGGACGACGATCTTCACTCGCCTTCCTCGGTGTCGCGGAGACGGGCATAAATCTCGGCCAGGTTGCCGTCCGGGTCTCGAAAGTGGGCGACGCGCAGCCGCCAGGTGGGCTGGTCGGTCGGCTGGCTGGCGAAGCGCACGCCGCGCGCCTCGAGCTCACGCACCTTGGCATCCACGTCATCTACTTCGAGCACGATCAGCATGTCGTCGGCACCGCGTCCGCCACGACCGGAGGTGACCCCGGTGTCGTTGCTCATCGCCGTGGACGAAAAGATGGCCAGCGTCGCTGGCGCGGTATCGAACTCGGCATAAGGGCCATCGTCGGCACCCATCCGCACGGGCAGGCCAATCGTGTCACGCCAGAAGCGAAAGGAGGTGGGGAAGTCGCGCACCAGGATCCGGACGTCGGTCAGTCGCATGTGCCTAATGTAGCGGCGCCGCTCAGCCCTGCGCCGCGAGCAGGTCGCGGGCGATGATCAGCCGCTGGATCTGCTGCGTGCCCTCGTAGAGCTGGGTGATCTTGGCGTCGCGCATCATCCGCTCGACCGGGTACTCGGTGGTGTAGCCATAGCCGCCGAAGACCTGCACCGCATCGGTCGTGACGGCCATCGCGGTGTCGCCGCAGAACAACTTGGCCATCGAGGCCCAGCGCGCTGGATGGTCACCCGCGGTGATTCGCTCTGCCGCGGCGTAGAGCAGCTGGCGCGCCGCCTCGGTGCGGGTGGCCATGTCAGCCAGCATGGCGGCGACCATCTGGTGCTCGCCGACGGGCTTGCCGAACTGGCGCCGCTGGGCGGCATAGGCGAGCGCCGCGTCGGTCGCGCCCTGGGCAAGCCCGACCGCCTGGGCGCCGATCCCAGGCCGGCTTCGCTCGAAGGTCTTCATCGCCAGCTGCCAGCCGTCACCAAGCTCACCGACGCGGTTGGCGTCCGGCACGCGGCAGTCGTTGAAGGCCAGCTCGGCGGTGGTCGAGCCACGAATGCCCATCTTGTGCTCGAGCCGCGGCACGGAGAAGCCCGGCGTGCCCTTCTCGACGTAGAAGCAGCTGATGTGGCGCTTGGCCTTGACCGCTGCGGGGCTCGGGTCAGTCAGCGCGAAGACGGCCGTGATGCCGGCCACGTCGGCATGGCTGATGAAGCGCTTTTCCCCATTGAGCACCCAGTCATCGCCGTCGCGCACTGCCCGCGTGCGCAGGCTTGCCGCGTCAGACCCGGCACCCGACTCGGTCAGCGCGAACGCGCACAGCATCTTGCCCGCGGCGAGGTCAGGCACCCAGCGCCGCTTCTGCTCGTCCGTGCCGGCGTGCAGCAGTGGCAGGGCGGACAGCTCGTGCACGCCCAGGATCAGCCCGACGGCCGCCGACGCGCGGCTCAGCTCCTCGATCGCGACGAGCACGGTCAACAGGTCGCCGCCCAGCCCGCCGTGCTCCTCGGGGAACGGCAGCGCCAGGATGTCGTGGCTGGCCAGCAGCTTGACGATGTCCCACGGGAACTCCTGGCTCTCGTCGATCGCCGCCGCGCGCGGCGCGACCTTGTCGGTCGCGAGCTCGCGCACAGCGTCGCGCAGGGCAGCTACCTCGTCGCTGAGGATGGTCACGGCTCGATCCTAGCCGCTGGCAGCCGCTGCCGCTCGGATAGCTGCCGAAGACCGGTCATAGCTGTGCTGGCCGCGAAATGGCAGTGTCGTCGACACTGGCGGGCCTAGCTGATCGGCGGCTGGAGCACCGGCAGGCTGCGGCCGTTGGCCGGTCGGCCGCCGCCAGCGGCGGGCGGCAGCGCGGCAGCGAGAATCTCGGCGATGTCCTGCACCAGGATGCCCTCCCCTTGCCCGCCGGCATCGGCAACGCCGTCGCGCATCATGACCAGGCAGAACGGACAGGCCGTGGCCACCGTCGAGGCGCCCGTCTCGAGCGCCTGGCGCGTCCGCTCGGCGTTGATCCGAACGCCGCGCTGCTCCTCCATCCACATCCGGCCGCCGCCGGCGCCGCAGCAGAACGTCGACTTGCCCGAGCGCTCCATCTCGCGCAGCTCGACACCCGGCACTGCACGGAGCACCTGGCGCGTCTCGCCGATGACGCCGTTGTAGCGGGCCAGGTAACAGGCGTCGTGGACGGTCATCGAACGCTGGTCGTCCGTCCAGTCCGGGCGCAGCCGTCCCCCCTCCACCAGTCGTGACAGGAACTGGCTGTGGTGGACGACCTCATAGTTGCCGCCCAGCTGGCCGTACTCGTTGCCGATGGTGTTGAAGCAGTGCGGGCAGGCGGTGATGATCGTCTTTGGCTTGTAGCGGTTGAGCGTCTCGATGTTCCCGCTAGCCAGCATCTGCCAGACGTACTCGTTGCCCATCCGCCGCGCCGGGTCACCGGTGCAGGACTCCTCCTCGCCGAGCACGGCATAGCGAACGCCGGCCGCCTCGAGGCACGTCACCACCGCCCGCGCGACGCGCTTGTTGCGGTCGTCGAACGACGCCGCGCAGCCGACCCAGTAGAGGCACTCCAGCTCGGCGACGGCTTCCGGCCCTTCACCCTCGACGACCGAGGCTGCGGTAGGTACCTCGAAGGGCAGCCCCTTCGCCCAGTCGAGCCGCTGCGTGCTGGGCTGGCCCCAGATGCTCCCGTAGCGCTCCATGTTGTTGAACGAGCTGGTCAGCTCAGCCGGGAAGCGGCTCTCCTCGAGGACCAGGTTGCGGCGCAGGCCGACGATCTTGTCGACGTGCTCGATCATCACCGGGCAGGCCTCGACGCAGGCGCCGCAGGTGACGCAGTCCCA
>DATMJK010000031.1:0-36118 GCA_035553915.1 Candidatus Limnocylindrales bacterium
AGCTCGCCGACAACCACTTTATCGCGGAGGGGTTGGAGGTTAGGGCCCGGCGACCCGCTCCTCGTATTCCCCGAGCAGGTCGAACAGCTCGGTCGCCGCGTACTGGCGGTCGTAGGTCCCCTCGCTCAACTGGCGAATGACGCCGGCCTCGGCCAGCGCCTTGAGCGCCGCGAGGGTCTGTTGCTGGCTGACTCCGATCGCGGCGCGAGCGGTCGGGGCCGAAAGCACCGGCAGAGCGGGCAGCAGTGCGATGAGCTTGCTGGCCGCGGATCCGGCACGCGGCCGACCGGCGCGCTCGCGCCATTCCACCTGCAACCCAGCCACCTGGTCAGCCAGCTCTATGGACATCAGTGCCGCGTGGGCGGCGGCGCTAGCGAACGAGCCGATCCAGTCGGCAAAGCGTCCCTCCCGGAATGCGACCAGTCCATTGATGTACGCGCTGGGCCGGGCTGCCAGGACGATGCTGATCGGTGGCACGAAACGAGCGGCGACGCCGCGACGGCGCAGAACGACGTGGACGAGGGCCCGGCCGACACGGCCGTTGCCGTCGATGAACGGGTGGATGGTCTCGAACTGGGCGTGGGCGATGGCGGCTTGCGGCACTGCCGGCAGGTCGTCGCGGGCGATGAACGCGACGAGGTCCTCGAGCAGCGGCATGACCAGGTCCTCCGGCGGCGGAACAAAGGCTGCGTCGGACGGGTTCCCGAGTCGCCCTCCGATCCAGTTCTGCTCTCTGCGCACGTGGCCCGGCCGGGCTCGCTCGTCGCCCGCCATGAGCACTGCGTGGATGGCCAGCAGGTCGTTGACCGTAACGGGCGAGGTGCGGTCGCCGATGGCGATCGCCACTTCCATCGCCGACACGTTCGCCGCGACGGTCCTTGCGCTGCCCCGCGCCGCACGGGGATCGATGAGCGCGCGGGCCAGGTTCAGCGAGGAGACGTCGTAGCCCTCGATGCGGGACGAGGCGACGGCCTCGGATCGCAGGAGCAGCGGGCCGATCGCCTCGAGGCCGCCGACTGAGGCGCGTTCGTTGAGCGCCCTGATCGCCGCCTCGGCATCGGCTGAGAGGTCGGCCACCTCGAACGGGACGATCGGGCGGAGACCTGCGATCTCGTCGGGGACGAAGGCCTCGTAGTGGAAGGAGGCTCGGGCTCGGCGCCCACCCACGGCGCCAGCGTCTCCCTCCCACCTACGCTCGACCGTTCTCGGCACTCGGCCTCCGCGCTCCAAGAACCCTTCAATGTCTTGGCCTGAATGAAGGGATGTGTATAGAATGCGGCGCTAACCCTTCAATGTCAACCGAACAGTGAAGCGAAGCCCTTCACCTTCAGCCGCCGAGCACGGCCTCCATCGCCTGCGCGACCTGCCGTTGGCGCTGCTCAAGCACGTGCCCGTGTGTTGCTGGTCAGAACGATGGAGCTGTGGCCGAGCAGCTGCTTGACGTCCTCGAGGGTCATGCCCTGCGCGAGCAGGAACGTCGCGGCGGAGTGGCGCAGGTCGTGGAAGCGCACGTCAGGCAGCTCGGCGCGAGCGAGCGCTTTGTCGAACGCCCGCGTGATCGTCGCCGCGTGATGCGGTCGCCCGATCGTCGTCGCGAACACGTGGCCGCTGTCGACCCACGCCGGCCCGGCCGCCATTCGCTCCCGCAGCTGACGCTTCCGGTCGGCACGTAGGGCGTTGACGACCGACTGGGGCAACACGACAGTCCGTCGGCTGCGTTCAGTCTTGGGCTCCTGCACGTCAGGACCCCATGCACGTTGGCGAAGCTGTGGCGGACGCGCACGACGCCGGCGCCCCGAGATCGACGTCCATCCCAGCGCAGGGCCAGCAGTTCTCCCTGGCGGAGTCCCTGCCAAGGGCGGTGATCCACAAGGCCCGGTGCCGGTCGGCGGAGGTGGCCCTCGAGCAGCTTCCGTGGCTGCTCAGGGGTGAGCGGCGTCATCTCGCGCTTCGGCCCGCGCGGCACGTCCACCAGCTTGGCCACGTTGCGGCTGGCCATCCAGCGCTCGGCGGTGCCGAGCGCCCCGGCACCAGGTGGATCTTCAGGATGGCGTCGTAGCTGCGGTACGTCCACGGTCGCAGCGTGGGCTCGGCGACCTCATCGAGCCAGCGGCGCAGGAACGGGCCGAGCTTGGCGCGCTGGTCGGGGATCGGGCGCTTCTCCTCGTGGGCGCGCATGAGCACACCCAGCTTGTCCTTGACCTCGTTGCGCGTTCGGCCCATGACGTGCTTGCGGATGCGCTTGCCGTCTTCGTAGCCGATGTGCACGCTGCCGCCCCAGCGACCGTCCTTTGCGGGGTAGATCGAGCCTTCGCCCGGCGCCAGCACCCCGGCTGCCGATCGAGTTGATCCTCCTCCGGCAGCTCGCGAGCTATCTCGATATGCCGGTCTTTCTCATCGACGCAAGCGGCGCCCTCATCTACTTCAACGAGCCAGCCGAGCCGCTCCTCGGCTTACGGTTCGATGAGGTCGGCGAGCTGTCGATGCCCGACTGGCTGGCCGAGTTCCGGCCGGGGGACGAGGCCGGCCGGGCCTTCGAGGCGGCCGCCGTGCCGCTGGTGATCGCGCTGCGCGAGGCGCGGGCCGTCCAGTCGCGGCTCACGATCGTTGGGCTCGACCGGGTTCGGCGGGCGATCGAGACGACCTCGGTCCCACTTCGCGGGCAGGGCGGGGAGCTTCTCGGCGCGGTCGCCCTGTTCTGGCCGGACCCGTGAAGGTGACGCTGTGGGGCACGCGGGGTTCGCTGGCGAGCGCCGGTCCCGAGACGGTCCGCTACGGCGGCAACACGGCGTGCGTGGAGGTTCGCTCCGATGACGGCGACCTGCTCGTCCTCGACGCGGGGAGCGGGATTCGGCGGCTCGGCGCTGCGATCGCTGCGAGCGAGGCCCGGATCGACATCCTTCTCACGCACCTCCACATGGACCATATCCAGGGCCTTGGTTTCTTCGCCCCGCTGTACACCGGCGCTGCCGAGGTCCATCTCTGGGGCCCCCCGTGGATCCATGCGGACCTGCGCACCCGGCTCGGTCGCTATCTGTCGCCACCGCTCTTCGCGGTGCGCCTACGCGACTTGCCTTCGCGCGTCGTCCTCCACGATGCACCGTCCGAACCGACGCGGATCGGTCCGTTCACGGTCGGGGCGGACCTCGTGGTCCATCCCGGCCCGACGATCGGCTACCGGATCAGCCACGGGTCGCGGACGCTCGCCTAATCTGCCGGACCACGAGCCGGCACTCGGTGCTCAGGCCTTCCCGATCTCGGGCCGCTGGACGTCCGGTCACGACCTGGCGGCCGACGTGGACCTGCTCATCCACGACGCGCAGTACACGGCCGAGGAGTATCGATCACGCCCCGGCTGGGGCCACTCGAGCGTCGACCATGTCCTGGCGTTCGCGGAGCTCTCGTCGGTGGCCGCCTGGTCACCTTCCACCATGATCCGGGCCATGATGACGACACCCTCGATGCGCTCCACGAGATGATGATGGGGCGTGGTGGGATCCCGGTTGAGCCGGGTCGTGAGGGCATCTCCTTGACGCTCTGAGGCCGGGCGCGACGGGTCGGCCTGTCCGAGTCTGCGCGGCGGGTGACCGTGAACGGTGCCGGTTACCTGTCCCGACGGCCGACGGCCGACGGCCGACGGCGGGCGGCTCGCGCGAAACTATGTTCCGGGCGAGACGCAGACGGACCCCCGGGCCCACCGTCGCAGCCGCCAGACCAGGGTGGCCGCGAGCAGAACGAGCGACGCGGCGCCGATTACTGGCTGGAGCGGCGCGAAGACGGTCAGCGCGCCGCTCGTCCCGAGCAGGACGAGGACGATCTTGTTGCAGATCGGACACCCGATGGCGAGGAACGCACCCAGGCCGGCGATCGTGCTCACCGTGGTGGATCGTGGTTCGCTCGACGACGATCGCGGCGGTGCGGCGGTCAACGGTGTGGCGATGCCCGACGTCGCCGGAGGAGCGACCGAGTACGTCGCGGCGATGAGTCCCATCAGCGGCGCGGACAGCAGCCACACGGCGATCGCGAACGGCTCGGGCGGGATCTGACGCCCGAACACCGGGTTCGGGATGATCGCCGCAACCAGGCCGAACCCGAGCAGCGCGGCCAGGGTCCACGCCGCCGCCCAGACGGCGAACCGACGATCGACTCCCTCGACGAGACGGGTCGCCGTCACGCGGCAGGCATCGCTTCGAGGATCGGTTCCTCGGGGCCAGTCACGATCACCTCGGCCGTCCGCTCCCCATCGTCGTCTCGAACGAGATAAGCGTGATGGATCTCGGTGACCCCGGTGGCTAGGGTGCCTCCGACGCTGCAGTACTTCGTGGCGGAGAGTTCGATCGCCCGACGGACAGCCTCGTCGTCGATTCTCGGACCCTCGACGACGTGGGCGACGTCGATCTGGGTGAACGCGTGCGGCGGGTCGTCCTGCTGGATGCCGGTCGCCTGAACATCGTACCGGGTGACCAGCTGGCGCTTCTTGCGCAGGATCGAGATGACATCCATCGCCGTGCAACCGGCGAGGGCGACCGGAATGAGCTCGGCTGGCCGCATCCCGGTATCACCGGCCCCGTTGTCGAGGACGATGCTGTGGCCGCTACCGGCCCGGGCGATGAAGCGGAGGCCATCGCCCTCGAGGGAGATGGTCGCCGCCTTGGCGCTCATGACCGATCCCCTAGGGCCGAGACCGCCCGCTCGAGGCGCGCCCGAGCGTCCTCGGCGATCGCTCGGATCCCGGGGTTCTCGACGATCGCGAGGACTGCAAGCGGGTCCATCGCCTCGACGATGGTCGCGTCGCCGTCGGCGCGCAGGACGATGTTGCAGGGGAGGAGCGCGCCGACCGACGGGTCCGACTCCAGCGCCCGATGCGCGAGGGCCGGGTTGCAGGCGCCGAGGATCACGAAGGGCGGCCGGTCGACTTCGAGTTTCGCCTTCAGCGTGGCCTGGACGTCGATCTCGGTCAGGATGCCGAAGCCCTCCGCTTTGAGGGCCGCCTCGACCCGCGGGCGGACGTCGGCGACCGAGCCTGTGAGGCGGGTCCCGAAGGTGAAGGCGGTCTGCGTGGTCATGTCATCACCGTTGGCTGATATGGATGGCCGTTCAATGCGTCCACCATATCAGATACTTGCATAGTTGCGCAAGTAGCTGACAAAAGTGGATCGGGCGTGCGCGTCGTAAGCCGAGCGACGAGCAACTCGCCATAGACAATTGACCGGCATGTGCGCAATCATCTGCTTGCGCAAGCAGCCGAGTAAGGATATCCTCCAACGACCATGGACGCAACCATCCGGCCCACGCCGCTCCACGACATCGCCCGCTATCAGCGACACGCCGATCTGTGCAAGGTCCTGGTGGACCCGAAGCGACTCATGCTCCTCGACGCCCTGCGTGACGGCGAGGCGTCCGTCTCCGCGCTGGCCGAACGGATCGGGACGAGCCTGACAAATGCCAGTCAGCACCTTGGCGTCATGCGCCACGCGGGCCTCGTCGCGCCGCGTCGTGTCGGGACGACCGTCTACTACCGCATCTCGGAACCGGCGATCCTCGACGCCTGCGACATCGTCGACCGGATCGTCGGTGGTCAAGCAACGGGTTAGCACCGAACCACACGGCGCGGCGGCGGTCGACGGCGAGGAAGCTTCCCACATCCAGATCTCCGTCAGCGTCGTCGTCCCGGAACAGAAGGCCGAGCGGCTTGGTGAGCGAGCGAAGGCCGCTGGGGAGCGGCGAGTACGACGCCACTGGACTGACAGGTTCTTCCGAGCCGGTCGCGTTGTCTGCCTGAGCGTCAAGCCGCTGGACCGCTGGCCCTCCACGTTTCCACGCGTGAAGTCGGGCTCTGCGAGGCAACGCGTACAGACGCTGGAGGGCGATTTGAGAGCCACAGAGCTACAACTGGATGGACGCTATAGAGCCGGTGGGCGGCGAAAGTGTCCCAGTGAGCGCGGGACTACGGGAGCCAGCTCCGATGCTCGATAACTGCGAACGACGCGCCGCCAAGGTGGGCATCGACGATCCGGCGATGGGTGAAGTCGGAAAGTGGTCGAGGCAGGTTGTCCAAGGGCCAGAAGCCCACGTCTCCGATCTCAGGTGGCATCGCTATTGGCGCGAGCCCTTCGGCCCACCCAAAGCGGAAGACGACATGCAGGAACGATCCGAAGTCGTGGGTCGGCTCGAAATAGACACCGGTCAGCTGTTCGGCGAGAAGATCGAGCCCAGTCTCCTCACGTAGTTCGCGGCGAGCCGTGGCCGCTGGGTCTTCGCCAGGCAGGCTGACACCGCCGGGGAGCTCCCAGTTCAAGCGTCCGTAAGTGTGGCGGACGAGCAGGACTTGGTCGCCATCGAACAGCGCGCATGCTGCGCCGAGTGCGCAGCGGCCTATCTCGCTGTTTGCCACGGCGAGAGGATAGCTGCCTAGTCGAGCAGGGCGGCGCGCGATGAGTCGGCCCATTCGCAACCAGCGCGACAAGTTTGGGCCCATCCTGCGCCACTGGCTCGATGAGGTCGCGCGATCGGCGCTCCGGGCGTCCACATACGACAGCTACGACGACATCCTGAGACTCCACCACCTCATCCGTGGCCTTGGCAGCCTCGGTCCGATGCCATGGAGCCCGTGCACAAGGACCGCGCGCGAGGTGGACGCAGGACGGCTCCAACGACCCTGTGAACGCTATTCCGAGAGACTCGTAATCCTGGTGTCCTGGGTTCGAATACAGCCGGCCCTCCGGCACGATCAGCGCGGCTGGCGCTCTTCGTCGTCCTCGCCCGCGAGCAGCTCGGACATGCTCGAGCCCGTCGAGCCCTCGACGCTCGGATCCGGCGTTGACGGCCCGCCAGATCCGCCGCTGCCGCTGCGGTTAGGCCGCACCTCGTCAGCCTGCGCCGGCTGCGATGTCGAGCGCATGCCGGTCGTGACCGAGGCATCAACCTGGGAGTCGGCCGAATCTGCCGGCGCTCCCTCTGCCGGCAGCCCTTCGTCTGCCGACCGCGGCGTGCCGGCGCCGGTCAGGTCGTGATGCTCAGGCGAGCGCGGGTTCTCAGATGGGCGGCTGCCTTCGGTCATCGATCGATCCTCCAATTCAGCGCGGCCGGTAGTGAACGATCAGCGTCTGCTGCGTTTCCCGCCTGTCGCCCAGCCGTAGCGTGATCAGGTTCTCTCCACTCGCGAGCTCCACCTCCAGCGACCAGCGGCCCTGGGCGTCAGCGGTGGCGTGCTGGTCGAACCAGAAGCTGATGTCGCGCGTGATCGTGGCACCGGGCGGCGCCAGTCCGCGTACCACGACCAGCCGCTCGGCTACCACGGACCGATCAACCGGCTCGAGGATGAGCAGGCCATCGAGCGGCGGCGACGCCGTCGGTGAGGGAGAAGGTGAAGGAGAAGGCGTCGGGGAGGGAGAAGCCGTGGGCGTGGGCGATGGCGTGGGCGTGGGCGTGGGCGTCGGGCTCGCGGTCGGACTGGGTGAGGGCGAAGGTGACGCTGGCGGCGAAGCCTCAGCTGACGGGCCTACCTGGACGGGCGTCGCCGATGGCGCAGGCCCGGGCCGGGCGGCCAGCGCGCCGTTCAGCACGGCCAGCACCGCCAGGCTGACGAAGCCCACGATCAGCAGCGCCAGCAGGCCGCTGCGCGGCGGCGGCGTTCCCTCGCCGCGAATCTGGCCGCGTGTCACGACGCCCGTGCGACGGCGTTGGCCGTCCGGCCGGCGGCGGTAGGTTCCAGTGGCCATGGCGTCGGGAGCATAACCGGCCGCTCGGCAGGAGCCCCCGACTGGCGCTAATCTGCGGCCGATGCCAGGCCGACGCCGCCAGCCCTACGGCTCATGGGAATCACCGATCAGCGTCGAGCTCGTGGTCGCGGGCTCGCTGTCCGTGCGCGAGCCACGCCTCGACGGCGACGACGCGTACTGGATCGAGGGCCGGCCGCAGGAGAAGGGGCGGCAGGTGATCGTGCGCTGGCGGGAAGGCACGGGCGCGACCGACCTCATCCCGGCCGGCTTCAATGCCCGGACGATGGTCCATGAGTACGGCGGCGGCGCCTATACCGTGGCTGGCGGCGTCGTCTACTTCAGCAACCTGGCCGACGGTCGGGTGTACCGCCAGGCGCCGGGCACGGAGCCCGTGCCGATGACCGCCGCCGGGGCGCAGCGCTACGCGGACCTTGTGGTGGATGCACCGAATGGCCGGCTGCTGTGCGTGCGCGAAGACCACGCGGCCGTCGAGGCCGGCGCCCACGGCGAGGACGGTCACGCGTCCGAGCCGCGCAATGAGCTGGTCGCGCTGCCGCTCGACGGCGGTGCGCCGGTCGTGCTCGCCACCGGCCGCGACTTCTACTCCACGCCTCGGCCCAGCCAGGACGGCCGCCGGCTGTGCTGGCTGGAATGGAGCCACCCCAACATGCCGTGGGATGGCACCGAGCTTTGGCTGGCCGGCGTTGGCCAGGACGGCAGCCTGAGCAACCATCGGCTGGTTGCCGGCGGACCGGACGAGTCAGTCGCCCAGCCCGAGTGGGCGCCCGACGGCGCCCTGCTGTACGTGTCAGATCGGACGGGCTGGTGGAATATCTACCGGCGAGCGGACACGGCCGCCGGCGCCGCCGCGGACGACGCGCCGCTGGCCGCCATGGAGGCCGAATTCGCCGGCCCGCAGTGGGTCTTCGGCATGACCTGGTACGGCGTGACCGAGGATGGCCAGGTCATCGCGGCGGCTCGGCGCGGCGGACGCGATGAGCTGTGGCGAATCCCCGCGCTCGGCGATGGCCGCCCCGAGCAAGTCGAGGTTCCCGAGACAGAGATCGGCGACCTGCGTGTGCTCGGCAGCCGGGTGCTGTACATCGGCGGCTCACCAACGAGCGCCAGCTCAGTCGTGCTGCTCGACCTGGCCAGCGGTAGCCGTGAGGTCCTGCGCCGCTCAGCGGAGATCGAGGTCGACGCGGCGTACATCTCCGCCGCCGAGCCGATCAGCTTCCCTACCACCGGCGGGAGGACGGCGCACGCGCTGTACTACCGACCCACGAATCCTGACTTCGAAGGCCCACCAGCCGAGCGGCCGCCGCTGGTCGTGATGAGCCACGGCGGTCCGACCTCGCAGGCTTGGGGCGGGCTCGATCTTGAGAAGCAGCTTTTCACGAGCCGCGGCTTCGCGGTCGTGGACGTGGACTACGGCGGCAGCAGCGGCTACGGCCGAGAGTACATGCGCCGGCTCGACGGCCAATGGGGCATCGTCGATGTCGAGGACTGCATCAACGCCGCGCGCCATCTCGCCCAGCGGGGCGATGTGGACGGCCGCCGAATGACGATCACCGGTGGCAGCGCCGGCGGATTCACCACGCTGGCGGCGCTGGTCTTCCACCAAGTGTTCGCCTGCGGCGCCAGCCACTACGGCGTCGGTGACCTCGAGGCGCTGGCTCGCGACACGCACAAGTTCGAGTCGCGTTACCTCGACCGGCTGGTCGGTCCGTACCCGGCAGCGGCCGAGGTCTATCGCCAGCGCTCGCCGATCCACTCGTGCCACCAGCTGGCCGTGCCGCTGATCGTGCTCCAGGGGGCTGACGACATGGTCGTGCCAAAGGCCCAGGCCGAGGCTCTCGTGGCAGTCCTGCGCGAGCGGCAGATCCCCCATGCCTATCTGCTCTTCGAGGGTGAAGGCCACGGCTTCCGCCAGGCGGTGAACATCCGCCGCGCGCTCGAGGCCGAGCTGTCCTTCTATGCGCAGGTCTTCGGCTTCAGGCTCGCCGATCCGCTGGAGCCGGTCCGCGTCGAGAACCTCGCCTAGCGGGCCAGGCGGCCAAGTTAGTACCTGCCTGTTACCCCGCGCTGACCGCCCCGATATGCGTAGACAAGCCCCTTCGACCGACGATCGAGCCTGAGAGTGCGACCGTCCCGCGCGCAGGAGGCAGCTGGAGCGTAGAACGAATGGAGGTCCCTGCAAGGGAGTCGATGACGAGGATCCTGGCAGCCCGCTTCCCCGACTGGGAGCACGCATCGCAGGCCCTCGAGTCGATCCAGGACGAGATTGACAACGGCGTGCAGGTCGAGATCGCGCCGCTCGCCGGCGGTGGTACTACCGCAGCCGACACGCTGCTGGCGGGCCACTTCGCTGAAGAGCAGAAGCCACATGTCGAGACGATCGTGCGCGAAGCGGGCGGCGTGATCGTGGCCGACGTGGATGAGCGCTGGACTCGGCCGCGCCATGGCGCCAGCGACAGCCCGAACCCGACGCGAGGCTTCACCTACTGAGTCCACGCGGCGCTCGTGGTACAACGGGTACATGCCAGCGGCGAAGCCGAATGTGATCATCGTGGGCGGGTTCATGACGATGCCGCCCAACTACTGGCCCATGCGTCGTCGGCTGTTGCGCCGTGGCGCCGGGCGAGTTGACATCGCGCCGCTCTGGCCGCCTGACTGGGCGATCGCGGGCGGGCTCGGATTCGGGCCATTGATGCGCCGGACGGGCAAGGCCATCGCCGCCAGCTACCGTGCCGCCGGCAGGCGGCCGGTCATCGTCATCGCCCACTCCGCCGGTGGCATCGCCGGGCGCCTGGCCATGTCGCCCCAGCCATACAACGGTCGGCTGGCGGCCGTCGCCGAGGCAGTGGGCTGCCTGGTCACGCTGGGCACGCCCCATGGCCTGGCGCAGCTGCCCAACCGCTACCGCCACGCGGGCCATGAGGCGGCCGACTTCCTCGACCGGACCACGCCCGGCGCCTGGTTCGCTCCGCGCACGTCGTACCTGACGGTCGGTTCCTCGTACCGTGGCGCGGCCTTCCCGGGCCTGGCCGGTCGCCTCGTCGGCGAGGTCTTCGGGATGATCGTCGGCAGCGATGCCTCAGACCCGGCTGGCGACGGGATCGTGCCGAGCGCTGCCGTCCACCTGCCCGGCGCCGAACAGCTGACCTTCGAGGACGCGCGCCACGGTCACATTGGATCGGGCTGGTACGGCGCTGATGAGATGATCGATCGCTGGTGGCCGACGGCGATCAGGCTGTGGCAGCAGGCGCTGGCCGCGCGCGAGGCGCGTCGGGCGCCCGAGGCGCATCCGGCGCGCGAGCTGGAGCCGGCTTTGACGGGATTCGCGGGTACCGACTAGTATTGGTAGTCGCGGGGTGGAGCAGCGGCAGCTCGTCGGGCTCATAACCCGAAGGTCGGAGGTTCGAATCCTTCCCCCGCAACCAATCCGATTACCGTCCGAAGCGACCCCGTGGACCCGCCTCCCGGGGTCGTTTCATTTCCCGCCGCAGGTGGCCAGGTAAATGCCGACCTAGAGGATCCGCTCGAGGTACTGCTCCATCACGGTCGGCGGTGGCGGCCCGAAGCTGACCGCGCGCACTATCCCCTCGCGGTCCACGAAGAGCGTGAACGGCAGCAGCTGCGCGCCGTAGGCATTCCAGGCCTGCTCCTCGCGATCGTCGACCATTGGCCAGGTGGCGTTGTGGTCGGCCGCGAAACGCCGAGCGCTGTCGAGTGAATCGCGGTGGACGACGCCGACGATCTCCAGGCCGTCCGCCGCATGGCGCAGGCGTGCGTCGCGCAGGATTGGGAACTCCTCCCGGCAGGGGATGCACCACGACGCCCAGAAGTTGACGATCACGGGCCGGCCACGCAGCTCCGAGAGGCGGAGCGTGCCGCCGTCGAGGCGCTGCAGCTCGAAGTCAGGCGCGGGCTGGCCGTGCAGGCCGGAACCCGGAATCTCGACCAGTGGCGGCCGGTTGAGCAGCGTCAGCGCGGCCAGGCCCGCGACGGCGATCACGATCGGCCCGAGCAACAGGATGGGCAGCAGCCGGGAGAGAGGCCTCAGGGCGCTGGCGACTCCGCGCCGGGGCTGCCGTTGGGCGTCGCGCCGTCCTCCGGCCGTGCCAGCACGGTCCCGTTCATGTTCGGATGGACGCGGCATAGGAAGTAGTAGTCGCCCTCCTCGAGCGCCGGCACCTGGTACTCGACGGTCGCGTCGCCGTTGAAGATCTCGCCCTCGAAGTAGATGACGTCGCGTGCGGCGCTTTCCGTGATGTCGACGTTGTGCGGCACGCCCACGTCGCCGTTGTGGAATACGAGCACGAAGTCGCGGCCGGAAGGGACCACCAGCTCGCGGCGGTCGAAGGAGACTGCGTTGAAGGCGGCGATCTCCGGTCGCTGCGGCACGGCCAGCGGCGTCTCGCCCGGCTCTCCTGGCGCCAGGGAGCCCAGCCAGGCCAGCCCGAGCGGCAGCAGCGTCAAGCCGATGGCCAGGGCGATGACCATGGCGAAGATGGGCACCATCCGGCGCGGCCAGGCCTGCTGCGCGTCGCGCGTGTCGGGGACCGCGTGGCCCACGCGTTCTGTCGAGCGCCACTCCTTCGAGGCCTCGCGCAGCCATCCGCCGGCCGCGACCACGGCCAGCAGCAGCCCGGCGACGACCAGCAAGGGGCTGAGGATCAGCCCGAAGAGGATGACCGCGATGGCGATTGGCGCGAAGAACGGCCATGGGCTCGGGCCGGGCATGTGCACGCCCGGCGGCGGCTCGATCTCCCACGGCGCGCGTTCCAACGCCGCCGCCTGGCCCGCGGGCAGGGCCGCGAAGGCCGCGCTGCCGCCGCCTAGCCGGCGCGGGCTGCCGTGGGCAGCCGCCCAGGCGGCGCCGTCGTGGCCGACCTCGGCCGTGCGCCACTCGCCCATCGCGTCCCATAGCCAGCCCAGGACGGCGATCGTGCTCACCGTCAGGCCGATCCCGAGCAACAGCAGGTTCATGTCGAGGATCAGCGCGAACAGAATCACGGTCACGCCGATTGGCGCCACGAACGGCCACTTCGAGGGGCCTGGCATGTGCACTCCCGGCGGCGGCGAGCCGGTCGCCAGCCGGCGCGGCACGCGCGAGCGGGTGCGCGCCCCCGCGCGGCGCCACATCAGCGCCATGCCGGCCAGGAAGAGCAGCACGAGGCCCACGAAGAGCAGCGGGATGAGCGCTATCAGGTCCGCCCAGTCAGGCATCAGGATCTGGGCCAGGAAGTCCCAGAGCTGTTCGAACAGGTCAGGCGTCTCGTGTTCCATGGCTCAAGCGCCCGTCGGCTACATCCCCCTCGAGCCGCGCAGCAGGACGGCGAAAGTGAACGCCATCGCCAGGCCGAGCACGATCAGCATCGTCGCGCCTGCCCGGTCGAGCCACAGGCCGTCGCCCTGCAGCAGCAGATAGAGCACGCCGACGGCGACGAAGCCGGCGCCGAGGATGATCGCGTTACGCCATATGAACATTCGTCTCGCTCGCTCAGTGCAGGAAGTAGAGCGTGAAGAAGAGCACGATCCAGACCACGTCGACGAAGTGCCAGTACGCGCTTACTGCCTCGACGGCGATGTGGTGGCGCGCCGAGAACTGGCCGGCCACGCCGCGGCCGAAGATGACCGCCAGGCCGACCACGCCGCCGAAGACGTGCGCGCCGTGGAAGCCTGTGAGCGTGTAGAACAGCGTGCCGTAGATGCCGCTGTTGATGCCGAAGCTCTCGTGGGTGACGAGCTCGTAGTAGTCGTAGGCCTGCATGCCGAGGAAGATCACGCCCAGCAGCAGGGTCACCCCGACTGCGCGGTTGAGGCCGCGCCGGTCGCCCTTGCGGATACGCCACACGCCCCACTGCATGGTGAACGAGCTGAGCACCAGGATGATCGTCGCGCCAATGACCAGCGTGTTGGGCTGGATGATGTGCTCCATCCCGGCTGGCGGCCACTGCGGCGCCGCGGCACGGGCGTTGAAGTAGGCCGCGAACAGGCCGGCGAAGAACATCACCTCGCTGCCAATGAAGAGCAGCATGCCCAGCAGGGCGGTGTTCATGCCCTGCTCGGCGTGGCCGGGATGGCCGTTCGTGGCGTGGGTGGCCTCCATCGGGCTGGTCTCGACGTGCGGCACGCGCACGACCTCGCTGCCGGCGCTCACCTGCGCTCCTCCGGCGGCGGCGGTGCGTCCTCGGCCTCCGGCCGCTCCTCGCGCGGCACGGCATCAGGCGCTGCCTCGGAGACCTGCGGCGCGGCCTCGGACCGGACCTCGCCGGCCTCGTCGCGGTGGCCCTCGATGGGCTCGCCGAGTACCTCTTCGGGCGCGTCGGCGCGGGTCTCGCCGTGCGTCTCGCCGGCGGCAGCGGGAACGGCTACCGCGTGCGGCTCCACCGCACCGTGCTTGAGGTCGAAGAGCGGCCGCTCGGAGCGGATCGGCGGCAGGGCGTCGAAGTTGTACGGCGGCGGCGGGCTCGACGTCGCCCACTCGAGCGTGTTGGCATCCCACGGGTCGTCCTCGGCCGTGCGCGGGCCGCGCATGGTGATGAACACGTTCCACATGAACGGCAGCATGCTGATGCCGATCATGAACGCGCCAATGGTCGACAGGAAGTTGAGCTCCATCCAGCCCGGGTTCTCCGCGTAGTCGATGACCCGCCGGATCATGCCGTCCAGCCCGAGCAGGTGCTGCGGGAAGAACGCGACGTTGGTGCCCACGAACAGCAGCACCCATTGGATCTTGCCCAGCCGCTCATTGAGCATCCGGCCGGTGATCTTGGGAAACCAGTAGTACAGCGCGGCGAAGATGCCGAAGACGGCGCCGGCGACGAGCACGTAGTGGATGTGCGAGACGACCCAGTACGTGTCGTGGACGTGGAAGTCAAAGGGCACCACCGCCAGGAACGCTCCGTCGAGGCCGCCGATCAGGAACAGCGCGATGAAGCCGATGGCGTAGAGCATCGGCGTCGTCAGGCGGATCTGGCCGCCCCACATCGTGGCTAGCCAGTTGAAGAACTTGATCCCGGTGGGCACCGCGATCAGGAACGTGAAGAAGCTGAAGAACGGCAGGTAGACCGCGCCCGTGGCAAACATGTGGTGCGCCCAGACAGAGAAGCCGAGCGCCCCGATAGAGGCCGTGGCGAAGACGAACGCCTTGTAGCCGAACAGCGGCTTGCGGCTGAACACCGGCAGGATCTCGCTGACCACGCCGAACGCGGGCAGGATCAGGATGTACACCTCGGGGTGGCCGAAGAACCAGAAGATGTGCTGCCACAGCACCGGGTTGCCCCCTAGCGCCGGGTCGAAGAAGCCGCCGCCATAGTTGCGGTCGATGAACAGCATCACGAAGCCGGCGGTCAGCACCGGCACGGCGAACAGCAGCAGCACGCTGGTCACGAGCGTGTTCCAGACGAAGAGCGGCATGCGCATCAGCGTCAGCCCTGGTGCGCGCATCTTGAAGATCGTGGCGATGAAGTTGATCGCGCCGAGAATCGAGCTCGTGCCGAGCAGCACCAGCGAGCCGATCCACAGGTCGATGCCAATGCCCTCGCGCGCCGACAGGGGCGCGTAGCCCGTCCAGCCGGCGTTGGCGGCGCCACCCATCAGGTAGCCCGAGAACAGCATCAGCGCGGCGACCGGGATCATCCAGTACGACAGCGCGTTGATGCGCGGGAAGGCCATGTCCGCCGCGCCCACCTGCAGCGGCACGATGTAGTTGGCCAGGCCGGTCCACATCGGCATGACGAAGAAGAAGATCATCACCGTCCCGTGCAGGGTGAAGATCTGGTTGTAGGTCTCGAACTCCAGGAACTGGACGCCGGGCACCGCCAGCTCTGCCCGGATGAGCAGCGCATAGACGCCGCCGACCAGGAAGAACAGGAAGGCCGAGGCCATGTACATCACGCCGATCTTCTTGTGGTCGGTCGTGGTCAGCCACTCGTAGAGCCGCGAGCGCTGGTACGTGCCTGCCCGCGGCGTGAGGGTGGTCGTTGCCATCTGCGCGCTACTCTCCCACGCTCAGCGTGCCGACCATGTTCGGGTGCAGGCTGCAATAGAACTCGTACGTGCCGGCCGCCAGCGGTGGCGGCTGGTAGGTCACCGTCTCGCCGCCCTGGGCATCGGGGTCGCCGTCCCAGTCGGAGCCGTCAGGGTTGCCGCCACGAATCGCGAAGTCGTGCGGCACGGCCGGATCCGCGTTGATCAGCTCGACGACCCATGGAGTGTCAGCGGGCACGGACAGCTCCGTCGGCTCGAAGCCGTCGACGACGCTGAGCGAAGTCACCTGGACGGTCGCGGCATCCGGTGGCGGAGTTGGCCCGGGGGTGGGCTGCGCCGCCCGTTGCTCGACCACCCATGCCTCGTAGTCGGCCCGGCTCATCGCCTCGACCGTGAAGTGCATGTCAGCGTGGAGCAGGCCGCAGAACTCGGCGCATTGGCCGGAGTAGACGCCGGGCTCCTCGACCACGATGTCGAACTGGTTCACGCGGCCCGGAACGACATCCTGCTTGTAGCGGAACATCGGCACGTAGAAGGAGTGGATCACGTCCTGCGCGTGCAGCCGGATGCGTACCCGCTCGTTGACCGGGATGGCCATCACCGGCCCCTGTGTGCCGGCGCCGGTGAATGACAGCCCCTCGTCCTCGTACCGGAACGTCCACTGCCACTGGAAGCCGACCACGTCGACGACCACGCCCTGCGGCTCGGGATCGAGCTCCTCGACGAAGGCAAGCGTGTCGATCGTGGCCACGAACAGGGCGGTCACGATCGCCGCCGGGATGAGCGTCCACAGGATCTCGAGGCCGTTGTGGCCGTGCGTCTGGGTGGGCAGCCCGCCGTCTGCCGGCCGTCGCCGGTAGCGCAGCACGATCCACAGCAACAGGCCCTCGACGAGCAGGAAGACGCCGACGGCGATCAGGAATACGTAGAAGTAGAGCGAGTCGATGGCCTTGCCCTCGGCGCTCGTCGCGGGCGGGGCGAAGAAGCCGGGCCAGGCGCCCTGGCCGTCAGGCGCGGCCGCGCAGCCGCCAATGACGAAGACGACGGCCGCGAGCAGGCCGAGGAAGGCCAGGGCTCGGATCGTCCGTGATGCTCTCGATACCTTGTCCGGCGGAGAGATCGGGCCGACTTCGGGCAAGAAGGTCCCTCTGCTGGTCAACTCGCAGGGCCGATGCTGGGGCGTCCACATAATACGGTGTGCAGCCGCCCATCGCCGATCGCCCCTCGTCTGCTGCTCGGCCCGCCTGGCTCGTCAGGCTGGCGATCGGCTCGCTCGCCTCTGCGATCATCGCGCTGAGCCTGCCCGCCGTCGCTCTGGCCCATGGCTACGTGCCTGATCCCGGATCGCTCGCCGGCGCGCTGCTGCAGTGGCGGTTCGACTGGTACGAGGTGCTGCCCCTGGTCGTGGCGGCGGTGCTGTTCCGGATGGCTGAGCGGCGCGTGGCGCGCGATCACCCGGCCAATCCCCATCCGCGCTGGCGGACGTGGTGCTGGTATGGCGGCCTGGCGGTGCTCTACGTGGCCCTCCAGTCGCCGATCGGGACGTATGACACCACCTTCTTCTCGGTGCACATGGTCCAGCACCTGCTGATGGCGATGGTCGCCGCGCCGCTGCTGGCGCTGGCCGCACCGATAACGCTGCTGCTGCGCGTCTCGTCGCCGCGTGTCCGGCAGCGCGTCGTGCTGCCTGTGCTCCATTCGTGGCCGCTGCGCATCATCTCGTTCCCGGTCGTGACCTGGATCCTCTTCGCCGGGGTCATGTGGGCCACGCACTTCAGCTCGCTCTACGACGCGGCGCTCGACAGCGAGCTCGCCCACCTGGCCGAGCACGCCCTGTACCTGGGCACTGCGCTGCTCTTCTGGTGGCCGGCGGTCGGCGCCGATCCCTCGCCCTGGCGGATGCCGCACGCGCTGCGCATCGGCTACCTGTTCCTGGGCATGCCGCAGAGCTCGTTCCTCGGCCTGGCCATCCTGTCCGCACCTCACGTCCTGTACCCGCATTACGAGACGGTGGTGCGTGATTGGGGGCCGTCGCCACTGGCTGATCAGCAGCTGGCCGGCGGGATCATGTGGGCCGGTGGTGACCTGGCGTTCCTGATCGCCCTCGTGCTGGCGGTGTGGGTCTGGATGCGCGCCGAGGAGGTTGAGGGCCGCCGGGTCGACGCCCGCCTCGACCGGGAGCGCGAGCAGGCCGCCCGCCGGGTGCCATAGGCCGCGGCCTACAGCGGCAGGTAGACGAAGACGTCCAGCACGACGAGGCCGAAGAGCGCGGCTAGGTATGTGATCGAGTAGCGGTACAGCCGCACGGCGCGGCGGTCAGTGCCCTCACGCCACATGGCGAAGGCCTGGATCAGGAACAGGCCGCCGAGCAGCACCGCGCCGGCCAGGAAGACCAGGCCCATCTGCGCGGCGGCAAAGAAGACCAGCGTCAGCGCGACCATCATCACGCTGTAAAGCGCGATCTGGCGGGTCGTCTCCTCGACGCCGCGCACGACCGGCAGCATTGGCACCGCAGCCGCCTCGTAGTCGCGCCGCAGGCGCAGCGAAAGCGCCCAGAAGTGGGGCGGCGTCCAGTAGAAGACGATGGCGAAGAGCAGCAAGGCAGGCACGGTGATGTCGCCCGTCACCGCCGCCCAGCCGATCACCGGCGGCAGCGCGCCGGCGGCACCGCCGAGCACGATGTTCTGCGGGGTCGAGCGCTTCAGCAGCAGCGTGTAGACGATGACGTAGAAAGCCATCGCGACGAGCGTCAGGAAGGCGGCCACGAGGTTTGTGAAGGCGACCATCAGCCCAAAGGCGACGACCGCCAGGCCAAGGCCGAAGACGAGCGCGCTCTCTGGCTGGACCGAGTGCGCCGGCAGCGGACGCCGGCGCGTGCGGCTCATCAGCTCATCGATGTCGCGGTCGAAATAGCAGTTGATGGCGTTCGCCGCGCCGGCTGCCAGCGTCCCGCCCACGAGCACCCAGAAGACGAGGTCGAGCGGCGGGATGCCGCGCGCGGCGAGAACCATCGCCGGCAACGTCGTGACGAGCAGCAGCTCGATGATCCGCGGCTTGGTCAGTGCCACGTACGCTCCGACACGATCGCGCAGGCTCGACGGTGGCGCGGGCTCCTCGCTCTGGCGCGCGGCCGGCCCAGTCTCCGAGGCGGCGGCGCGTGCCTCGTGCCAGCCGACGAATACCGCCGATGCCAGGAGCCCCCAGATCGCTGCCCCAAGGGCGAGGTGCAGTGCCACGGCCCACGGCGCGAGCTGCGTCCAGATCTGGGCGGCACCGACGATGACCTGCATGCCGTAGATCGCTGCGGCACCGCCGACCAGTGCCAGCAGCGCCTGCCCACCGGGCGCGCCACGGCGAGCTGCGCGCCACGTAGCCCATGCTGCGACCACGACGATCAGCCCAACCACGGCCGCCACGAAGCGGTGCAGGAAGTGGCTCATCTCCATGCCGGCAAAGGTCGGGTCGCCTGACCAGCCGGGCAGCAGCTGACCATTGAAGAGCGGCCAGTCGCGGAATATGAGCCCAGCGCCGGTGGCCGTGACGTGAGCGCCGAAGAGCATCAGCGCGTAGACCGAGGCGGCGGTGAAGGCGAGCAGCACCGTCAGTCGCTGGCTGCCGCCACCGGTCGGCAGCCGCCGCTCCTCGTAATGGGCGCGGACCGTGATGAATGCCAGCAGCGCGAGCAGCACCATCGCCGCCGCCAGGTGGGCCGTGACCCACTCGCCGGCGTTATTCGTCTCGACCGTGATCTTGCCCAGCCACGCCTGGAAGCCGGTCAACGCGACCGCGCCGACCGACGCGCCAACGATCGCCTTCGAGTGGCGTATTCGCAACAGGGCGTAGAGCGCCACGGCGACGACGAGCAAGCCAACGATCGCGGCCACGCTCCGGTGCAGCCACTCGATCCAGGCCGCGGTATCGCCCAGCGGCGGGACCCAGGCGCCGTAGCAGGTGGGCCAGTCCGGGCAGCCCATGCCCGAGCCCGTGCCGCGCACGATGGCGCCGATGACGACCAGCACGTAGGTCGTCGTCACGGCAAGCAGGGCAAGACGGGTGAAGCGGCTCATCGGGCTGGAATCGATTGTAGCCACCGACCCAGCTGACCCTGCTGAACCAGAAGGTAAGCGATTGGCGCTAAGGTGAGAAGCGATGCGCTCGATGCTCGTCCGTGGCCTCGTCCTGACGCCTTTGTTCCTGGCCATCGCTTGCGGGCAGGCCGTGCCCGCGCCGACGGAGTCGCCCGTGCCGACGATCGGGCCGGGCGGCCATCCCGGCTGGCCCCCGCTCGCCGATGGCGGGGAGCTGCTGCCCATCCCGGTCACATCTGAGCTGGTCGTGGGCAGCAACCGCTTCCTGCTCAACCTCGTCGATGCAGATAACAACCCGCTGGCTGCACCCGACCGGGCGGTGACCCTGAACTTCTACGCGCTCGAGGTGGACCCGGCCACGCCGGCGCAGACGGTCGAGGCGACGTACCTGCCGACGATCCCGCAGCTGCCCGGCCTCTACCGCGCACAGGTCGACTTCGACCGCGCGGGCACGTGGGGGATCGAGGCCGAGGCCACCGAGGCGGATGGCCGGGTGCGTACCGGCCGGATGGTCTTCAGCGTCCGGCAGGAGGGCTCGACGCCGCTCGTCGGCAGCGAGGCCCGGTCTTCGCAGACGCCGACCGGCGAGTCCGCCGAGCAGATCGCGCTGATCTCGACCGACGACGACCCAAACGCCGCCTTCTACCGCCTTTCCGTGGATCAGGCGCTGCAGCAGGACCAGCCGTTCCTGCTCGTCTTCGCCACGCCCGCCTTCTGCCGTACCGCGACCTGCGGGCCGGCGCTCGACATCGTCAAGGAGGTCGCGCCCGCATTCCACGACGTGGCGGTGATCCACGTCGAGCCGTACGAGCTCGAGCAGGTGGACGGCCATCTCCAGCCGGTGCTGCGCGAGGGCCAGCTGGTTCCGGTGCCAGCGGTGGTCGAGTGGGGGCTGCTGACCGAGCCGATGATCTTTGCCGTCGACGCTGACGGCATCGTCAGGACGAAGCTGGAGGGCGTCGCCTCGGCGGATGAGATCCGCTCGGCGATGGAGGGCATCGCCCCCTAGGCGGTGCCGCTCGAGCCGGGCGCCTCAAGGGGTGTTCCGGCGGCGCAGGCCGGGCAAGCCTCCGCGCCGGGCTCGTAAGTTGGCAGCGACAGCGTCCACAGCGCCTCGACCGGGTAGTGCCGGCCGCTCAGCGGCGACTCGACCTCGTGCAGCGCGCCCGAGCGGTCGACCAGCACGACCGCCAGCGCCAGCTCGCCGTCCGCGGCCTCCACCGGCGGCAGCATCTCGACCAGCGACGCACCGGTGGTGACCACGTCGTCGACGAGCAGCACGCGCTCGCCGGGCTCGATCCGGAAGCCACGCCGGAACTCGCGCCTGGTCGTGCCGTCCTCGGCGCGGACCTGCTCGGCGAATATGCCGCGTACGCCAAGCTGTCGCGCGACCTCGTAGGCCAGGATCACGCCGCCGGTCGTGGGCCCCACGACGACATCGATCGGTTGGCCGCCTGAGGCGCGCGCGCGGCGGGCGATCATCGAGCACAGCTCGGTCACGGCCGCCGGCCACTGCATCACCTGGAACTTCTCGATGTAGCGATCGGCGTGGCGGCCGCTCTTGAGCTTGAAGTGGCCCTCACGGTAAGCGCCGGCCCCGGCGAACAGTTGCTCGACGCGGGCGGCGTCCGGGGACATGCTGCTCACGGTCGGTACTCGACGCCCTTGGTGGAGGGCCGGTCGCGCCTCTCGGGCAGTGCCCGGCCGATCAGCTGGCGATGCGACGCCAGGCCGTGTCGGGCGCAGTACGCCGCAAGCTCGTCGACCAGCCGCACCGGCAGGACTGGGTCGGCGAAGACGGCCGTGCCTACCTGGACGGCCACGGCTCCGGCCATCAGGAAGTCGAGCACGTCGTCGAGCGCGCCGATCCCGCCGATGGCGACGATCGGCAGCTTGACCGCCTGCGCCACCTCGTAGACGACGCGCAGAGCGACTGGCTTGAGCGCCGGCCCGGACAGCCCGCCATAGGTATTGCCCAGCAACGGCTTCTCGCGCGCTCGGTCGATGGCCATCCCTGACAGGGTGTTGACCGCCGACAGCGCGTCTGCGCCGGCATCCTCGATCGCGCGCGCGATGGCGCGCACGTCGGGCGCCGCGGGCGAGAGCTTGACCATCAGCGGCAGCTCCGTCGCGGCGCGGACGGCAGCCGTGACGGCACCGGCGCCCTCAGCATCAAGCGCAAACTGCAGGCCGCCCTTGCCGACGTTCGGGCACGAGATGTTGAGCTCGATGCCGGCGATCCCGGGCTGGCCGTCGAGCCGCCGCGCGACCTCGACGTAGTCCTCGACCGACTCGCCCGCGACGTTGACGATGACCGGCACCTTCCAGCCAGCCCAGCGCGGCGCGTACTTCTCGAGCACGCCTTTCACGCCCGGGTTCTGGAGGCCGATCGAGTTGAGCATGCCGGCCGGCGTCTCGGTCACGCGCGGCGGCGGATTGCCCACGCGCGGCCGAAGGGTCGTGCCCTTGCAGCAGATCGCGCCCAGGCGCTGCACGTCGACGACGTCGCCGTACTCGACGCCGTAGCCAAAGGTGCCCGAGGCGACCATGATCGGGTTGTCGATGACCAGCCCGCGGCCGAGGTCGACGGACAGGTCGACCGCAGTCGCGGTCGCGGCCGACGCCTCGCTCACGACCAGCCCTCCCAGTCGATCTCGTCGGCGGCGAAGACCGGGCCTTCCCGGCACACGCGCTGCGGACCGTCGGCGCCCATGACCACGCAGCCCAGGCAGGCGCCCACGGCACAGCCCATGTTCTGCTCCATCGACACCTGCAGCCAGGCCTTGCGGCGGGCGCTGGCCGTGCCCCGTGGCGCCGAGCGGCCGCGGCCACGGGCGCCCAGCTGGGCGACGCCCAGGCGCTGGTGGCGCGTCGCGGCCAGGCGGGCCATGGCCGCAAGCATCGGCTCCGGGCCACAGGCGAAGCACTGGTCGGCCCAGGCTTCGTACTGGGCCACCAGCTCCGTCACTCGGCCGTGGTGGCCGAAGCTGCCGTCGTCAGTCGCGACCGAGTACTCGACCTCGGCCGGCAGCAGCGACGAGGGGTAGACCTCGCGCGCGGTGGCGGCGCCGAAGAGCACGACCACGCGCCGATTCTGGGCGACGGCCTCATCAGCCAGCGAGCGCACGCCGGCCATGCCCAGGCCGCCTGCCACGAGCAGCAGGTGCCGGCTCTTGGGGTCCAACTCGAAGCCGCGCCCGAGCGGGCCGAGCATCTCGACCTTCTCCGGCGGGCGCATGCGGGCCAGCCACTCAGTGCCCTTGCCGGTCACCCGGAAGTGGATCGTCGCCTCGCCCGTGTGCCGGTCATAGGTGTTGACGCTGAACGGCCGGCGCAGCACCAGCCCGGAGTAGTCAGGCGTGCGGACGTGGACGAACTGGCCGGGCTGGACCGCGCCGGCGAGCCACGGCGCAGAGTAGGACTGCAGCCATTGGCCGGGAAGGAACTCGCGGCTCTGGATCAGCTCCGCGTCGAGCAGCTTCACGCGGCTCAGGCGGGCTCGCCGCCCTCGTTGTCTTCCTCAGCCGCGATCGCCGGGAAGTGTTCGGCCAGCGCCTCGGCAAAGTCGCCGAAGATGTCCGTTGGGTCGTAGAATTCGACGAGCTCATCCGGCGAGGTGAGCGCGCGCCACTCGTCGGCGGTCTCGCCCTCGTCGTCAGGCTGGGGCACGACCTCGGCCTCGAACGAGCCGTTGGCACGGAACCACAGCCGCTCGTCTTCGTCATCGAGGACCATCAGGTCGCCGAGCGTTGGCGCCAGGTCGGCCGCGGCCACCTCGAACTGCTCGACGAGCCGAGCCTCGGCGTGCTGGCTGCGCTCCTGGAAGGTCAGCGCCAGGTCGTACAGCCGGCGGGCTGCATCCTGCGCGTCGGCCGGCTCGCCGTCAGCCGGCTGGCGGGCGGCCCAGTCGTCGGCAGCGCCCGCGTAGCCGCCGGCCAGCTCCTCCACCGGGGCCAGGCTGATGGCGTCGACCAGGTCCTCGGAGGCGGCAATCTCGCCGGGCACGGCGGCCTCGTCGCGGGCGGCTTCGGCGAATGCGGCGTACACCTCGGCCGGGTTGTACAGCTCGACCAGCTCAGCGGCGCTCTCGATGACCTCAGTCTCCGAGTACCACTCGCCGGTAGCCTCGTCCTGGTAGCGGGTCCGCGAGCGGAACGTGCCGTCCGGCGCGACTGACAGGTAATCGGGGTCGTCGTCGATCAGGACCATGCCGCCGATGTCCTTCAGCCGCTGGCGGTTGGCCTCGATGAACCGCTTGAGCTGCTCGGCAGCATCCGCCAGGAAGCTGCTCCGCTCGATGCCGGCGTCGGCCGCGATCTCGCCCAGCGCTCCGGCTCGCTCGTCCATGTCGCCCTCCTTGGGTAGGTCGTCTGCCTGGTTGGTGCGACGGGTGGCGTCGCGGCGGAAGCTCATGGGTGGTACTCCAGGTCGGGCCCCATCCGCTCGCGCAGGAACATCGCGTGGTGGCGCTCGAACATCCACTCGCCCGCCCGGTGGCCGACCGCCCGGGCGCGCTCGTCGGCCTCCAACCGATCGATCGTCCCGTAGTCGGGCAGCTCGAGCAGGATCACGTTGTCGAAATCCCAGCCATAGGCCACGTTGTACCAGCCGAGGAAGCGAATGCCGAACTCCTCCTCGTAGCGCCTGACCTGGCGTGGGAAGACCTTGCGCATGAAGAACTTGAAGAACGGATCGCGCCCACGCCGGACCGAGAAAAACGTGGCTAGGACTGGCACGGCTTTGTCTCTCCCAGCGGTGCTGGTCCGGGCCCGCAGCCCGCGGGCCAACATTGTCGCACGCTCGCGCGATGGCGCCAGGCCGGCCGGACGGGCAGTGCATCCCAAGGCGAGACCGGTGTGCGCCGGCGCCTCGTTTGCGTCTGGCGCACATCGCGTCGGCCCAACGGTGGCGCAACGGCCCGACTGGCCCGCTCGGCCTGGACCTTTGCGTCCGGCGCACATCGCGTCGGCCCAGCGGTGACGCAACGCCCGGACTGGCCCGCTCGGCCGTGGACTTATGCGTCTGGCGCACAACTTCTCTCCCGGCCCCATGAAAAGAACCCATCGAGATGGGGCCGGCGGACGGGACGTGCATTTGCCTCAAAGCGGGCGTGCAGCATCTGCGCACTGGCGGACAAGGCCGTGGGTGGACCATACGCGGCATGTCTGCACGCGAGACTCGGCTGCAGCGTGGACGCCGGCGGGGCCGAATGCTCACCGCTCGAGCGCTCGATGATCTGCGCGCCGCGCGCCAGAGCGCGGGTGTCGGATTGCCCGCCATGGCGCGCGAGATGGACTGCTCGGCCTCACAACTCTGGCGCACGCTCGCCGGCGAGGTTGGCGGGGTGACCGTCATTCGCCTCGCCGAGATGGCTTCGGTCCTCGGGCTGGAGCTGTCACTCGGCCTGCATCTGATCGGCGACCCTATCCGCGATCGTGGCCAGCAGGCGCTGGCCGGCCGGTTCAGGCAGCTGCTCGGGACCGGTTGGCAGGTGACGGCGGAAGTGCTGCTTCCCGGCGCCGGCGAGCTGCGCGCCTGGGACCTCCAGTGACAGCGCCGCCAACCGGCAGCTCGTCTGGCAGGTACGCGAGGCTCTGGGCGCGGGCTACGGCACGCCGCCGCGGGCCATTATCGGCGCCCTACGTGCCGGGGTCGCGCTGCCGGGGCCCGGTGTCATCCTCGTCTGACGGGGGGCCTGTCTCGCTCGTCTCGTCTTCGATCATGCCCACCGTTCGGCGCGCATTGCCGCGCAGCGGCTGGCGACGCGACCGGCGATCGGCGGCCACCAGCCGCAACAGGAAGATCGTGGTCTGGCCAACGAAGAGCAGCACGATCAGGGTCGTGATCAGCAGCACGCCGCTGATCCATGGCTCGACCGCCATGGCCACCGACAGCGGGGTGGCCACCAGCAGCACGACCAGCAGCACGACCTGGAACCAGAAGCAGCCAAGGCCCGGCCCGCGGTCGGGGTCGAGAGGCTGGCCCTTGTAGTCGGGCATGGAGGCGTCGCTCATGCGCAGCTGATGTTAGGCCCCGCAGCCCGGTCCGTTCGGCACTGGGGCGGGCAATCCGGGCTGGTGCAGAATTGGCTGTGCAGCGAGGAGACCGCCATGCCCACCGCGATCATCCACCTCCGCCGGGCCCGCCCCGCGGACGCGCGAGCGATTGCGCAGGTCCATGTCCAGACGTGGCGGGACGCGTACGCCGACCTCTTGCCCGCCGAGTTCCTTGCCGGCCTCGACGTCCAGCAGCGGGAGGGCCACTGGCGGGCCGAGCTGATGGTCAGGTCCAGTGAGCGGGCGCCCTGGCTGGCTCACGCTGATGATCAGGTCGTGGGCTTCGCGTCAGTCGGGCCCAGCCGCGACCGCGGCGCAGCGGCGTCGACTGGCGAGCTGTACGCGATCTACGTCCTGCCCGACTTCTGGGATCGCGGGGTGGGAACCGATCTTCTGCGTCGGGCCGAGCACGACCTCGTGGCCCACGGCTACGCCGATGCCACGCTGTGGGTGCTGGCCGGGAACGAGCGAGCGCGCCGCTTCTATGAGCGCGCGGGCTGGCATCTCGACGGCGAGCGCCTGGACCGCATAGGCGACATCGAAGTCGAGGAGGTGCGCTACCGCCGAACGCTCGAGCCCCCTCGATTGGGCTAGCCGCCGCTCAGCCGGGCCAAGGCCGCCATCCGCACCGGCACACCGTTGCGCACCTGCTCGTTGACCAGTGAGCGCGGGCCGCGCGCGACCTCGGCGCTGACCTCCACGCCCTCGTTGATCGGGCCGGGGTGCATGAACAGCGCCTCAGGCGCGGCCCTGGCCAGGCGCGCCGCGGTCAGCTGGTAGCGGGCAACATACTCGTCGAGCGACAGGTCGGCGCCGCGCATCCGCTCCTTCTGGACGCGCAGCGCCATCACCGCGTCTGCACCGCGCAGCGCAGCCGAGAGGTCGTCAGTCAGCTCCAGCCGGCTGCCGGCGGGCAGGCCGGCGGCGACCGACTCCCAGCCGCGTAGCCACCCTGCCGGCCCGCAGGCCCACAGCTCGGCGCCGTCAGCGGTCAGCGTCCAGGCATTGGAGCGCGCCACGCGCGAGTGGCGCAGGTCGCCGACGATGGCCACCTTGCGCCCACGCAGGTCGGCGCCGCCGAGCGTCGAGCGCAGCGTGAACAGGTCGAGCAGCGCCTGCGTTGGGTGGGCGTGCCAGCCATCGCCGGCGTTGACGACGCTGCCCGCGAAGTGCCGCGCGGCTACCCACGGCGAGCCTGCGCGGTGATGGCGCATGACCAGCACGTGCGTGCCCAGCGCGGCCAGGGTCCGGGCCGTGTCAGCCAGGCTCTCGCCCTTGACCAGCGAGCTGCCGCTCGGGTCGAGGACGAATGTCTCCCCGCCGAGCGCCCGTGCGGCCATCTCGAACGACAGCCGGGTGCGCGTCGAGGGCTCGGCGAAGAGCAGCGCCACGCGCCTCCCGGCCAGGGAGCTGCCGGGCTTGCCGGCTTCGTATGCTCGGCGATAGCGCGCCGCATCGCGCAGGATGGCGTCGATCTCAGCGGCGCCCAGCTCGTCGACGTCGAGCAGGTGCCTCATCAGCCGGCGGCCGGCTCCGACTCGGGCCGCTGTATGACTACCTGGTCCTGGCCGTCAGTCTCGCGAAGGTGGACGCTGACCAGCTCCTCGCGCGAGGTGGGCACGTTCTTACCCACATGGTCGGCGCGGATGGGCAGCTCGCGATGGCCGCGGTCAACGAGCACGGCCAGCCGCACGGCCGCAGGCCGGCCGATATCGACCAGCGCGTCCATCGCCGCGCGCACCGTCCGCCCGGTGTAGAGCACGTCATCGACGATCACGACCGTTGACGCCTCTAGCGTGAACGGCAGGTCCGTGCCCTTGAGCTGAGGCACGCTCTCCGAAGACGGCGAGACGTCATCGCGATGGAAGGAGATGTCCAGCCCGCCGACCGGCAGGCGTACACCCTCGTTCTGCTCGATCAGCTCCGCCAGCCGCTCAGCCAGCGGCACGCCGCGTCGCTTGATGCCGACGAGAGCGAGGCCGTGCGTGCCGCCATGCTTCTCCACGATCTCGTGGCTGATCCGCACGAGCGCACGGCGCACGTCGTCGGCGGTCATGATCTGGCGGCTCAAGGCGTCCTCCTGCCGGGCTCACCGGGCCGGTCCGTGGAAGTCTCGATCTGGGCGCGGGGCCAGCATAGCGCCGATCAGAAGGGCGCGATCTCTCCCTCGACGTCGGGCGCCTGCAGTCGCACCACGCCGAAGCCGTCCGGTCCCCAGGTACTGACGCGCAGCTCCCCGTCAGGGCTCTCATCGGCTGGCGCGACCCAGGCGAGCCGGTCGCTTTGGAGCATGAACGAGCGGCGGGCGAGCGTCGGCCCGAGCAGCGGCTGGTCGACGGCCAGGCTGCCCGTCTCGGCGTCCAGGGTCAGCACCGTCAGGTGGCCCCAGGAGGAGCCCGGCACATCGGCCACCCATAGGGCGACCAGGCTGCCGTCAGGTGACCAGCGCGCGTCCCAGTCGCGAACCGGCTTGAGGCTCGGGTCGCGGCCGGGCTCGATCGGAGCCAGCTGGGCGCCTGACCCCGGATCCGCCGTCGCGGCAGCTGCTGGACTTGTGCTGGGCTCGGGCTCGGACGACCCGTCGCCGGGGATCGGCTCAGCCGGCGGGAGCGTCAGCAGCACCGTCGGCATGGCGCCGTCCGAAGCGAGTGGCTCATCGGTCGGCTCGTCGCTGGCCACCGGCTCGCTCTCAGCCGGCGTCGGCTTGGCAGCGGGCTGGTCGGTCGGAGCGGGGCGGCCAGGCTCACCTTCTGCCGGCATAGGCGGATCGGCGTACGGATCCAGAGCCGCCCAATCGACGAGGTAGAGCGCGCCACTGTCAGGCGCTGCCACGCCTCCGCGCCATGCCAGCGCGCCGTGCCAGGCGACTGCGTGGCTTCCAGCAAGGTTGACCCGCGGCAGCCAGAGGGAAGCGCCGGCGATCTCGCGCTGCTCGCCGGACCGCGGGTCGATGACGACAGTTGTCGGGTGGGGCACCGCGTCAGCCGGGTCGCCGAGCATGCGGCTGACCACGATCCGACTGCCTGCCCACGAGGCGAAGTAGGTCGTGCCGTCATTGGTCAGCCGGCTGGCCACCTCGTCACCCGGCCGCCAGACATATAGGTCTGGGCCGGCGCTGCCATCGGCGGGCATCGCGCTGAAGGCCAGCGTGAGGCCGTCGCTCGACCAGGCCGCCGGCGCGCCTGCGCCGAGGGCATCCTCGAGGATGGCCAGGACGACCAGCCCCGGCGCCGTCGTGGGGTCGAGGGAAGGCAGCGCAGCGATGGGTGAGCCCTGCGGCAGGACGGGCTCGCCGGAGGGCACAACGGGCGGCGTGAGCGGCGGCTGGGGCGTGCGAGCCGGTGCCTCCTCCGGCTCAGGCATGAGCACGATAGCGAAAAGGCTGTCGCGCTCCTGATCGCGGCCCGTGATCGCCAGCTGACGGCCGCTCGGGCTGAGCGCCAGGCTGCTCGGCTCGATCATCGTCGCGAGGGCCAGTGAAGACGGCGCGCGCGCCTCGTTGACGCAGTCGGCGGCACTGACCGGGCAGACGTGGTCGACGCTGGTGCGGTAGATGCTCATGCCCTGCGGGCCCGTGCTGAAGAAGGCCAGCGCGTGACCGGGCACGGCGAACGGCGTGGGCAGCTGGCGCGTCGGGGCGGGCTGGTCGGCGAGGGGCCACTGGCTCATGAGGAGCAGCGTGGCCGCGCCGAAGATGGCGAGCGAGGCCGCGATCGAGGCGCCGCTGCCGCCGCGGCCGATGGCGCGCCCCGGCCGGTAGCTGGCCATCTCGGCATCGAGCGCGATCGATGTCCGTGCCCACAGATCGCGCGGCACCGGCGGCGCAGGCAGCTGGCGCAGCGCCCGGCGCTGCTCGCGGTACTCGCGCTCGACGGCGCGACAGGCCTCGCAGCGTGACAGGTGGACGGTCAGCTGCCACGAGTCGTCGAGGTGCAGCGGCAGGTCCAGCTGCTCGGCCAGCAGCTGGCGGAAGCGCGCGTGTGGATCGGGCCGTCGGAAGGGCCTCACCGGTCGTCCGCTCCAGGTCGATCATCAGTCGGCAGTGAGGCCGTCGCGCCGTCGGCTGCACGGCGGCCGTCGAATACGGCCGTTCGCGCGCGCTCGACGGCCAGCGCCTGGCGCAGCGATTCGCGCGCCCGCGTGAGCAGCGCCCGGGCGGCAACGTGCGACACGCCCAGGGCGTCAGCCAGCTCCAGACCGGTCAGCTCGTGCACCTCTGCCATCAGCAGCGCCTGCCGCTGGCGAGCGGGCATCTGCGCCAGCGCGCGCTCCATCTCGGCCGACAGGCGCCCGTGGAGGGCCATCTCCTCGGCTGAGGCGCCGCTGCCGCGACTCTCGCCGCTCCACGGGACGAAGCGCACGATCTTGCGCCGGCGCAACTCGTCGAGCGCTGTCCGCCCGGCGATCTGGTACAGCCAGGCGCGCGCCCGGCCGCGATCGGCCAGCGTGTCGAAAGCGCGGAAGGCCTTGACGAAGGTTTCCTGTGCCAGGTCGGCGGCCAGCTCGTGGTCACGCAGCATGCGGCTCAGGTAGGCGTAGATCTCAGCGTGGTGGGCGGCGTACAGCTGCTCGATGACCACGCGGGCCGCGGCGCGGTCAGTCACGACCACCCCCAGGGACGCGGCGCGGGTTGACAGCACGATCGCTCCTGTCGTTGCGTTGATCGTCCCGGCCCTGGGGAGCCGGGGCGCCGAAGACCGGCGCTCCTCGGGTCGTGTGACGGTTTCCTGCCTCTGACTGTGACGTTCCGCACAGCTCGACAACCGCCTCCTCCGGGCTGACCGGGTTGACCGGCAGCCCGGTCCCGAGCTCGAGGCCGGCCATCTCGCGCAGCCGCGGATGGATCTCCCAGTGCCAGTGGTAGGTCTCGTCCACGCGCTGGCGCAGTGGCGCCGTGTGCAGGATCAGGTTGAGCGGCGGGCCGTCGAGCACGTCCAGCCGCGCCAGTACGCGCTGCAGCGTCTCGGCGGCGCTGGACAGCTGGGCATCAGTGGCCGTGCCGAAATCGGCGGCGTGGTGGCGTGGCACGACCCACAGCTCGAAGGGCGAGCGCGACGCGTAGGGCGCGAAACAGACGCTGGCCGCGTCCTCGTGTACCAGCCTCGAGCCAGTTGCCGGCTCGTCGCGCACCAGCCGGCAGAAAGGGCAGCCGCCCTCGCGGATGACATAGCGCGCCGCTCCGCCCAGCTCCTCGCCGATGCGATGGGGGATGTGCGGCAGATCGTAGAAGTCGAAGCACAGGTGATCCGTCAGCGCGCCGGCCTGGCGGCCCCAGTTGTGGACCACCGCCAGGTACTCGGTCTGGCCGGCCTCTCGGGCCAGGTTGATCTGCTCGCGCGCCTGAACGAGAAGCTCGAAGGCGATCTGCGGCGTCGTTCTGGCAAGCGGCTCGTGATGGCCAGCCGGGGCAAGGATCGTCTGGTAGGAGCCGGCGTCACCGAGCATGCCCAGCTCAGGGTCGCGCTCCGCCGCGCCGGCTTCGCGTGCCTCACGCTCGGTCCCGGCGACGACGAAGGCATCCGGCTTGAGCATCCGAACGGCGGCGCCCCCACCGCCGCCCGGGCCGGCAGCAGCCGCGGCAGCGGCGCAGTTCGGGCACTCGCCCACCTCCTGTCCGAGTGGCTTTGCCGCTCGACGGAAGCGAGACAGGTTGAACTCGCGCTCGACGACCACGGCCACCCACCAGCCGGTGATCTCGTCGCGGCGCAGCTCGAACAGCCCGCGCGACACGGCCGCTGCCTACGCCGGCACGGGGACGCGCCCGAGCGTGCGCTCGAGCGCCTGAGCGAAGTGGTTGGCTGCGATCTCCACGCTGTGCGTCGTGGGCAGCGCCCGCTCGCCGCTCCAGCCCGCTTCGCGTGCGATCGAGGTGACGGCCACGCCGGGCATGCCGCACGGATCGATCAGGTCGTAGTCGGCGAGGGCGGTCGTGACGTTCAGCGCGATCCCGTGATACGACACGCCGCGCTCGATGCGCAGGCCAAGGGCGCCGAGCTTGCGTGGCCGACCCCCCTGTGCGTCCGCCCAGCAGCCGGGGTAGCCCTCGCGCCGATCGGCCTCGACGCCGAAGGCGGCGCAGGTGTCGGCCATCGCCTGCTCGAGCGCGCGCACGAAGGGTCGCAGCAACAGGTCGCGATCGGCCAGGCGGATGATCGGATAGGCGACGAGCTGGCCTGGCCCGTGGTACGTCACCTCGCCGCCACGCTCGACGCGCACGAGGTCGATGCCGCGCCGCGCGAGCTCGGCGACAGAGGCGCGGACGTGGCTCTCGTCCGCCTGGCGGCCGAGCGTCAGCACTGCCGGGTGCTCGAGCAGCAGCAGCGTGTCCGTCGCTTCGCCGTTCGCGCGTGCAGCGACCAGCTCGTGCTGCAACCGCCACGCAGCGTGGTACTCGATCCGCCCCAGCCAGCGCACGTGCAGGCTCATGCGCCGGACGATAGCAGCCTCAGTGGCGGCGACCTCAGCGGACGAGGCTGCGTACCAGCCGCGCGTCCTCGGCCAGGCCGCCGGGCAGCAGACGGACGCCTTCGAGCGCGCTGGCGGCGTGGCCGCCCAGAACGCAGCTGACGGCCGGCATCTGGTTGCTGACCGCGTCGACCAGGCGGCGCGCCGGTGCGACATCGTCAGGCGTCACGACGCCGATCACGGCAACCGATGCGCCGGTCTGCCGGAGGCTGCGCAGCCAGCTGTCCTGCGGCACGTCAGCACCGAGATAGAGCGTGTCGAGGCCCAGTCGCCGGAGGGCCACGGCGAAGGCCAGCGCGCCCAGGTCGTGGCGAGCCCCGGGCGGCAGGCCGACGATGACCTGCGGCGCGTCGCCTGACCGGCGGGCGGCCTCGTACACGATCGCCAGCCGGCGTTGAACGGCGTTGGCGAAGGCGTGCTCGGCGGCGACGCTGATCCGGCCCGCCTGCCAGCCTCTGCCCACCTCGCGCAAGGCAGGGAAGATGACCTCGTCCATCGCCGACTCGTAGGACACGCGCGCGAACACCTCGTCAAGGCCAGCTGATACGTCGGCCGGATCCAGCGCGGCGGCGGCGGCCACGAGCTTCTCGACCATGCCCGCCTGACTCGAGTGCCCAGAAGGCGCGATCCCGTCGGTGTCGGCGTCCGCGATGACGGTCGTCTGAGTGGCACGCAGCACTTCAGCCGCGGCCTCGCGAGGACGCCAGCCGGCGCCCAAAAGGCCACGCATGCGCCGCAGGCGATCGATGGCGTCATCGTCGTAGAGCCTGTAGCCGGCGGCGGTGCGTTCCGGGCTGACAACCGCGTAGCGCCTCTCCCAGGCGCGCAGGGTGGGAACGCTGACTCCGCTGCGGGCGGCGGCTTCTTTGATGTTGTACATGGCTTGTCGAAGTATATGGCCAAGCTCTGTACGATCTCAAGACCCGTCCGGGAAAAGAGAAGAGGCCGGCTCCCCTTCAGCCGACCTCCTCATGGACGGGGCATTTTCGCGTCAGGGACATGGTGCCCTGCCGGTCGTCTCCGGGGCGAGCGTGTTTATACCTAATCAGCTACCCGAACGGCTGCACGTAATGAGTTTGTAAGGTCAGCCGGTCCGGTCATGCCGGCCGGTGACGGTACTGCTGGACGGCCTCGACGCGGTTGCGCGCCCCGAGCTTGCGCAGGATCTTGCCGACGTGGCCCTCGACGGTGCGCGACGAGAGGACCAGCGCCTGGCCGATCTCGCGCGCGGTCATGCCCTCCGACATCAGCCGCAGTATCTCGAGCTCGCGCGCGGTCAGCACCTCGGCGACCAGCTTCGGCCGCGCGGCCGCCGGCGCGCCGCCCAACCGGTCGATCAGCCGCTGCGCCATCCGTCGCGGCATTGCCAGGTCGCCATCGAGTGCCCCGCGGACGGCCCTCGAAAGCGCGTCCGAGCTCATGTCCTTGGTGAGGAAGCCAGATGCGCCGAGCCTGACCGCCTCGGCCACGTCGTCGTCATCGGACGAGATGGTGAGCATCACGATCCGCGCCTCTGGTGTGCGCCGGCGCAGCTCGACGATCGCGTCGAGGCCGCTGGCCGCGGGCAGATCGATGTCCAGCAGGATGAGATCGGGCCTCGCCTGGGCGGCGCCCTCGATGGCCGCCTCGGCGCTGCTCGCCTCAGCGACGATCTCGATTCCGGTGCCCTCGAGCGCTCGGCGGACAGCCTCACGCACGAGCGCGTGGTCGTCGACGATCATCACTCGTGCCCCGCCCGAGCGGCTGGTCGGCATCTCGATTGCCCCCGCGATTTCAGCGTCGGCAGCAGTGCCTGCGACGCGCGCGCCCGGGACAGGGCCGGAAAGGGGGGTCGCGCTTGGGCCGTCGCCGGCCTGCCGAGTTTGGATCGAGCGATAGATATTGGCAAGCCGCCCGCGCACGGACATGGGCTGACACCTCCAGTTCAGCAGAGCGGATACTCCGCCTGCTCGCGCCAGAGTGCGAGCGGACTTATACGCGAACTGATACGCGATCGGGCTAGGTACCCGCGCCCGGCCGCCCGTCGCCGCTGGGCAGCGGCACCTGTGCCTCGATCGTCGTCCCGCCAGACGGGGCGCTCTCCACGCGCAGGCTGCCACCGACCGCCATGGCGCGCTCGCGCATGCTCTCGAGCCCGAAGCCCGCATGGTCGGCGTCCGCCTCAAAACCGATTCCGTTGTCACGGACGATCAGCTGGGCGTGATCGCCGGTGGCAGCCAGCTCGATGCTCACGAGCGTGGCATCAGCGTGCCTGCGGACGTTGTTGAGCGCCTCCTGAGCGATGCGCAGCAGCTCGGCCGCGCTGCGCGGCGGCAGGGTCGGCAGCTCGGCCAGCTGGACGGTGGTATCGAGCCCGGTCTGCTCCTCGAAGCGCCGGGCGTGACGTGCGAGCAGCTCTGCCAGCGAGGCGTGGGCACTGGATGCCTCGCGCAGGGCGGCGACGGTCTGGCGCGCTTCGTCGAGGCCGGCGTCGAGCAGCCGGTCGAGGTCCTCGCGGGCCCGCTCGATCTCGGCGGCGCGGGCGCCGCCGGTCAGCCGCTCGGTAGCGAGCTTGGCCAGCCAGAGATGCTGTGCCAGGCCATCGTGGACCTCGCGCGCCAGCCGCGCACGCTCGGCCAGCGAGGCGTTGGCGAGCTCGACCTCGCGCAGCTCGTGGAGCCGCCTGTTTGCCGTGCGCAGCTCGCGCAGGGTCGTGCCTGCCTCGGCCTGGATGCCGACCAGCACGAACCCATAGAAGCAGATGCGCAGCACATCGCTTGACGTGACCAGGCCGCTGTAGATCCCGGGGAAGAGCGCGAAGTGGACCTGCGCGAAGGCCGCCAGCACGAGACCGGCCGAGAGATACATGCCAGCCGGGGCGAGATCCCGCCTTGCGGCCAGCGCGTAGGCCCAGGCGGCAGTCCCTAAGAGGAGGATGGCAACGGCCTGCAGGCCCAGCTCGAGCAGCGTGATGCCGGGCAGCGGGCTGGCAAAGCTGTCTGGCACGACGAGCCTGGCCAGCGCCTCTGCCCCGAGCAGCGGCGGCAGCATTGGCTCGAGGGCATAAAGGGCCGCCGGCACGACGATCGCGGCCGCCACGCTTGCCAGCAGGACTGGTGCCGCCCGCCGGTGCGCTGAGGGCGGGCGAAGGCTCAACCAGGCACTGCGCAGCAGCAGGCCGCCGGCCAGCAGTCGCAGGAAGGACCAGGCGTAGACCGGCGCCTGGCGCGGCTCGCTCAGGCTGAGCCCGAGCTCGCGCTCGGCGATGCCCAGGTCGGCCAGCGTCTGGACCAGCGCGGTCAAGGCGAAGATAACGAACGCCGCAGCTCGGTAGACCGCCGCTCGATCGACCATATGGCGCTGGCGCAGCCACGACAGCCAGGCGGCGAGCGCAGCCACCAGCGCCGCCAGGCCGTTGATCAGCAGGTCTATCTCCGGCGCCAGGGCGGCGAAGCGCAGCTCCGGTGTGATCGCCGTCAGCAGCGTCAGGGCGACGAGCACGACGACCAGTGCGACGAGCCCCGCCTCGCCGCGGCTCGCCCGGCGGCGGGAGGCGGCGGGCGGCGTACCAGGCTCGCTCATCGGACCCGATCATAGGTGCGGGGTGCTCTCAAAACGAGGCTGTAGAATCCGCTCACTGAGCGGGAGTAACTCAGCTGGCAGAGTGTCTGCTTCCCAAGCAGAATGTCGCGGGTTCGAATCCCGTCTCCCGCTCCACTCCCTCACGCCGGCCTCGGCCGTCCGATGGCGCTCTTCGCTCGCGGCCCGCGGTGTACCGGATATCAGGGATCGCCCAGGGCCGTGTGGGGTG